>JAFWFL010000134.1 GCA_017515595.1 Coriobacteriales bacterium | reverse complement strand
CAGCCCTTTTTTAAAACATAAGTTATTCGTAAGTCAAAAACTGTTCTCTAATCACAAACCCATTACTTAACAATTAGTACGTCGCATTCACAGCTGCGAATGAGGAAGGTTGAGATTGAGCCAAGGATGGCGTACTTGATGTTGCTCAATCCACGAGCGCCGCAAATCACAAGATCAGGCTGGTAAACATTGATATACTCGTCCATAAGGGTTTCGCGAACGCGGCCGGCTTTTGCCTCTACGGTAATGCTCTGAATTCCCGGGATGGTACGTGCTTTCTCAATGTCTGCGGCAATTGAATCACGCCAGGCTTTCTCGAGACTGGGGATAAGCGTGGTGGGATATGTTCCGGCAGCCTGCATGGGGGTAGAATCAATGACATGGCCAACAAAGAGCTCTGCGCCGGCAGAAGCTGCGATTTCGCAAGCGCGTTCTAAAACATGGGACTGCATCTCGCTGCCGTCAAGCGAAACAAAGATCTTTTTATAGGTACTGGTCATGAGATATCCTTTCTCTGCAGAATGAATCAAAATGCCTTTGTAGCCTGATGATAACCTCTTAAAAAAACGTCAACGGGGTTTGTGCGTAATCACTCTTTCTCGATGTGTGTCTTAACTAATTACGTCATACTAATCTTACTAAACAAAATAGTACTCACGTTTATGAATAATTTCTGGAGGAATGAGCACGTGGAGTTAATTATTGAGTATTTAAAAGCAGTTTTGCTTGGCTTGGTAGAAGGAGTTACCGAGTGGCTACCGGTTTCTTCAACTGGTCATTTAATTCTAATAGAAGAATTTGTAACACTCAATGTTTCAAAAGCATTTTGGGATATGTTCTTGGTTGTTATTCAATTAGGCGCAATACTTGCCGTGTGTGTTCTTTACTTCACAAGGCTTAACCCATTCTCTTTTAAAAAGACTACGGATGAGCGCAAAGATACATGGCTTACTTGGGGAAAGATTATTGTGGGCATTATTCCGGCAGCGCTTGTAGGAATTCCGCTTGATGACTTTATGGAAGAGCACCTTTCGAACTGGCAGGTTGTAGCTGTAGCGCTTATTGTCTATGGCGTTATATTTATTGTAATCGAACGCTGGCGAAAAAAGAAGTTTAGTTCTACCGGGAATTCACGTGGAAGCCATTTTGCTGGTTCTCAAGTACCGGCGGAGATTGATCCGGACCCAGGTATCAAAACTATGCATGAATTAAGCTTGGGTAAGGCCTTTGGTATTGGTTGTTTCCAGGTTCTTTCACTTGTTCCCGGCACTTCCCGGAGCGGTTCTACCATTATTGGCGGCTTGCTTTTGGGAACTTCTCGTACCCTTGCTGCCGAGTATTCATTCTTTATGGCGATTCCCGTAATGTTTGGTGCAAGCGCTCTACGCCTTGTTAAATACTTGCTTGCCGGTAACGGTTTTACAGCTTTTGAGCTTGGAATACTGGCAACCGGTATGATTGTCGCCTTTATAACTTCTATACTTACCATCCGGCTTCTTTTGCGATACATCAAGACAAATGATTTCCAGCCGTTTGGCGTATACAGGATTATTCTTGGCATAGTCGTTATTATATACTTTGGATTTATAGCTGCTTAAAAAGAGATTCGCACCGCATTAAACGGTTTTCATGTAAGGAAAGCATATATGCCTATAAACTATGAATCGCTTAACGAGGCTCAACTTGACGCTGTAGAAACCTGTTCGGGTCCGCTTTTGGTGCTTGCGGGCGCCGGTTCGGGTAAAACCCGTGTGTTAACCTATAGAATCGCGCATATGATAGAGGATCTCGGCATTGAGCCTTGGAATATTCTCGCGATTACCTTTACCAACAAGGCGGCGCAGGAAATGCGTGACCGTCTCTCCAGACTGCTTGAAGGGCGTTCTACGAGAGGAATGTGGGTTTGTACATTTCATGCAATGTGCGTAAGGATGCTCAGGTTAGACGGCGAACGTTTGGGATATACTTCCAATTTTGCCATATACGATGACGATGACTCAAAGCGCCTTGTAAAGCAGATACTATCTGATTTAAGAATAAACGAGAAGAGCTTCCCGGTTGCAGGTATACGCAGCCTGATTTCCGGCGCTAAGAACGAGCTTATTTCGGCAGATGAGTATGCTCGTTTGGCTAAGCTTCCCTTGGAGCGTACGGCTGCTCGCGTTTATAAGGAGCTTGATTCACGGCTTCGTCGGGCGAATGCAATGGATTTTGATGATCTTCTCGTCAATGCCCTGGTGCTTTTGGAGAATAATCCTGATCTTCTCGATCAATACCAGGATCGTTTTACCCATATCTCAGTTGACGAGTATCAGGATACCAACCATGTGCAGTACAAGATTTGCAATCTCCTTGCACAAAAGTATCAGAACATCATGGTAGTGGGCGATGATGACCAGTCTATTTATTCATGGCGCGGAGCTGATATCAGGAATATTCTTGATTTTGCAAAAGATTACCCACAGGCGCATGTAGTCAAGCTTGAGGAGAACTACCGCTCGTACGGTCACATTCTCGAAGCTGCAAATGCTGTTGTTGCCCATAATAAAGAGCGTACCAAAAAGAGACTGTTTACCAATGCCGGAGACGGCGACAAGGTAAAAGCCTGTCAAAAACGCGATGAGATTGCAGAAGCAAACTATATAGCGGGAGAGATCAAATCTCTTTATAACATGGGTGTTGATTATTCTGATATCGCGGTTTTTTACCGTACCAATGCTCAATCGCGCGTTCTCGAAGACGGCCTCGTAAAAGCAGGAATTCCTTATAAAATCATTGGTGCGACCCGGTTCTTTGACCGTGCCGAAATTCGCGACGTTACCGCATATTTAAAACTTGTTGTTAACCCTGCAGATGATGTTTCTGCACGGCGTGTTATCAATAAACCGCTTCGCGGTATTGGCGAGACTACCCAGCAAAAGATTGCCGATATCGCAGAAACGCAGAGAATTTCTTTTGTTGAAGCCTGCGGTGTTCTTTTGGCCGAGGACCCTTCAATCAGCAAAAAGGCTCGTAACGGCATCGTACAGTTTCTTCAGATTATTAGTAACGGAAGTTCATATTCGGGCGATCTTTCTAAGATTGTCGATATGATTATTGACGAAACGGGCCTTATGAGTGCGCTCTATGCTACCGGTACAGAAGAAGCAAAAGACCGTATTGAGAACATCAAAGAGTTTATTGGTGTTGTTAAAGAGTACGAGAGAAACCATACTCTAACTGACGAGCTGCTCAGCAACAGCCAAATCTATGAAACCGATGAAGAACTTGAAGAGGAAATCAAAGCGTCTGCGGGAGACTTAAGCCTCGCCGGGTTTATGGAATGGCTTGCATTAAGAACTGATCTTGATACGGCGGATTCCGGCGAATCAAGCGTTACCCTTATGACTGTACACTCGGCTAAAGGTCTTGAATATGACAACGTTTTTGTTGCCGGCCTCGAAGAAACAGTATTTCCTCATATACAAATGTTCGGGGGGAGTGATAACGGTAAAATTGAGGAGGAACGCCGTCTTGCCTATGTGGCTATAACGCGAGCGCGTAAGAGGCTCTACCTTTGTTATGCGGAGCTACGCCATCTTTACGGACAAACCATGCACAATCCCAAATCACGCTTTATCAGCGAGATTCCTCTTGAGCATATTACGTTTGTGGGTACCGGTTCAGAAGGTTTTGACGGTTTTGGTTATGACAGGCGCGGGAGCAGACATGGCATAGCAGGCGCCGGGCATAGTATTGAAGTCTATGATGGGCAGGTATTTGGTAATCGTACACGTTCTGCCGGCGGCAATACCTCAAGTTCAAAAGGTACTTCAATGAGCTTTAGCGCTTTGGGTTTGGAAGGCACCAAGGAAGCGCTTTCTCAATCAAAAACAACTTCTGCATTTACTCCTCCAAAAGCTCCTGTTGCTCACACCATTTCTTATAACTCGTTAAAATCAGAGTCTGACTTCAAAAAAGGCGACCTTATAAATCATAAAAAATTTGGTTTGGGTTCAATTATGGCAGTAGACGGTGATAAGCTTACCGTTGCATTTGAGTCCGGAGTCACCAAGAATCTTCTTAAAGGTTACGCACCTATTGTAAAGGTAAACTAATGGAGAATAATAAACCTGTACCTGACAGCAAAGCGTTGTCATATTCACATGTAATTCGATTAATCACAACGCTAATTATTTTATTGGTAATAGCGATAATTTCCTTTGTCAACGGCAAAATAATTCTTGGCATTATTGCGGCGGTTTTGTTTGTAGCAATGCTCGCGGGTTGTTATCTCATTGGATCTTACCTTGTGAAGGATACCCTTGCAAAAGGTTCAAATGTATTTTTAACGGCTATCCAAAAGCCAAGAGGTCGTATTGCATCTGCCATAACTCTTATAGATACCGTTAAAAACTCAGGAGGCAACATTGAGACTATTCTCGAAGCTGTAGCAAAGAAAGATCATGAATGTGATCAAAATCAAGCGGAAGCTATAGAACAAGATAACTCTGAGTTTGAAGAAAGCCTTTCGCTCGTACCGTTTGCTCCTATCGATGATCTTTTTATGGCTCAGATGACCGAAAGTCAAAAAGAACATGTCATGAGTGAACGTGCACAGGAACGTAAAAAAGTACGCATGTGGATGGAAAACGCTTCGCAATGGAAAACGGTCTCTATACAAAGCTCTGACGGTTTAACTCTTAAAGCCAGACTCATAGAGCGTCATCCTGACACAGAAAAATGGGTAATCCTTGTTCACGGATACGCCGGCTCTTGGACAGAGCTTTATCATCATGCAAGAGTTTATGATGAACATGGCTACAATGTACTCTTACCAAACATGCGTGCTCATGCCTCAAGCGAAGGAAGTCTTATAAGCATGGGATTTCATGAAGGCAAAGATCTGGCATTATGGGCACAATTTCTTAATAAGACATATTCAGAGAATGATCTGCATATTGTTTTACACGGCCAGTCAATGGGTGCGGCAAATGTCTGCAATGCAGCGGCGCTTGAAGATTTGCCTTCAAGTGTTGTTGCGGGAATATGCGACTGTTCATTTTCACATAGTACTCAGGCCGTTGCCTGGATGTGCGATATGCTGGTCCCGGGAATCCCGTTGCACCCAACGCTTGAGCTCTTTGATTGTAATCTTCGCTTGCGTAAGGGCGGATGTTCAATTATGCAGTCAGATCCTGCCTGCGCCGTTGCAAAAAGTAACATACCTCTTATGTTTATTCATGCAGCACAGGACACCATTGTTGACCCGTTATGCTCGCAAGAGCTTTATGATGCAGCAAACGTTAAAAAGGAACTTCTCGTCATAGAAGGTTCCGGACATTGCCTCAACTCGTTTGCCAATAAAGAGGAATACTATAAGAGAGTATTTGATTTTATTAAGTAACCATTGTTATTCCTATGTAGCTGCGCTGTTGTTATGGATGTTGTCGAACATATTGGGTTCTCTTTGTCATACAATACAAGGTTAACGTTTTTGAGCAATTAGTCTTGTTTATTTATTCTTACGAGATTGAGAGGACTTGGGTACATGGCTTATTATTATCCTGAAGCGGCGCATACTTTTAGCGAATACCTGTTGGTTCCCGGTTACAGCTCAGCTGAGTGTATACCGGAAAATGTAAGCCTACGCACCCCGCTCACCAAGTTTCGCAAGGGCGAAGAACCTCGTATCAGCCTGAATATCCCTATGATTTCTGCCATTATGCAGGCAGTTTCCGGACCGCGTCTGGCTGTATCTCTTGCTACTGAGGGTGGTATGGCATTCATTTTTGGCTCTCAGTCTCCAGAGGACGAGGCCGCTATGGTACGTGAGGTTAAAACGTATAAAGCCGGTTTTGTAACAAGCGATTCAAATCTTTCGCCTACCATGACGCTGGGTGATGTTTTAGAGATTAAAGAACACACCGGCCACTCAACCATGCCGGTTACCATTGATGCAACTCCAAACGGTAAGCTTATGGGTGTTGTTACCGAGCGAGACTACCGTGTTTCACGCATGGATCTCAGCACTCCCGTGTCTGAGTTTATGACCCCGTTTGATAAACTTGTCTGCGCCCCCGACACCGTAACGCTTTCTGAAGCAAATGATATTATCTGGGACAACAAGCTTAATTCTTTGCCTATCATTGATGCAGACAACCGTTTGCGCTATATGGTTTTCCGCAAGGACTATGACTCTCATAAGGCAAATCCCAACGAGCTTCTCGACAATTCGAAGTCTTACATGGTTGGCGCAGGCATTAATACAAGGGACTATGCCGAGCGTGTTCCTGCTCTTATTGAAGCCGGTGTTGATGCTCTTTGCATAGACTCGAGTGAAGGCTTTAGCGAGTGGCAAAAGCGTACCTTAGACTGGATTCGCTCAAACTATGGCGATGATATCCCGGTAGGTGCCGGTAATGTTGTTGATGCAGAAGGATTCCGTTTCTTGGCAGAAGCCGGCGCCGACTTTATTAAAGTAGGTATTGGCGGCGGCTCCATTTGTATTACCCGCGAGCAAAAAGGTATTGGCCGCGGTCAGGCCACAGCTCTTATTGATGTCTGTGCCGAGCGCGACAAATACTATGAAGAAACCGGCATTTATGTACCTGTTTGCAGTGACGGCGGCATTGTACATGATTACCATATGACGCTTGCCCTTGCCATGGGCGCAGACTTCCTTATGCTCGGACGTTATTTTGCACGTTTTGATGAGTCGCCCAGTGACCGCGTCATTGTAAACGGTTCTTATATGAAGGAATATTGGGGCGAAGGCTCTGCCCGTGCCCGTAACTGGCAGCGTTATGACCTAGGCGGCAAAAAGAAGACCATGTCGTTTGTCGAGGGCGTTGATTCATATGTTCCGTATGCAGGCCCTCTGAAGGATGGCGTTGCTGCCTCGCTTGCAAAGGTTCGTTCAACAATGTGCAACTGCGGCGCTTTAACTATTGAGGAACTCAAACAAAAGGCCAAGATAACGCTTGTCTCGGCCACCTCTTTGGTTGAAGGCGGAGCACACGACGTTCTGCTTAAGAACCCCAATCAAGTAGTAACCGGTGCATCTGAAGCATTCCGTTAATATTCATGTTTTTATATAAAGCGTGTCGTAGGTGTTACTAAAGGAGCAGGCGTACGGCAAGATATTTTTGCCGTACGCTGCTTGTGCAAGAAAGGTTAAATGGTATGTGCGCTGAATGTGATACTAAAATACCTGGTAAAGCGTCTGATGCTTTTGGAATCCCAACATATGACGCCCATACAATCGAAGAAAAATGGCAAAAGGTATGGTCAGAAGAGAATGTCTTTGCTACGAGCGCAGTCTCTGACAAACCCAAAAAGTACGTCTTGGAAATGTTCCCGTATCCAAGCGGAGATCTCCACATGGGTCATGCACGCAATTACACCATTGGCGATGCAATGGCTCGTCAGGCCCGTATGCGTGGTTTTGATGTACTGCATCCTATGGGTTTTGACGCATTTGGTCTTCCGGCTGAAAATGCAGCCATTAAACACAATACGCAGGCAAGTGCCTGGACTTATAAAAACATGGACCAGGCCATTGCAACCATGCGCAGAATGGGCTTTAGCTATGATCCCAATACGCTTATCAAAACCTGCGATCCCGAGTATTACAAGTGGGGTCAATGGATGTTTCTTAAGATGTGGGAAAAAGGCCTTGCTTACCGTGCTACCTCTCCGGTGAACTGGTGTCCCAGCTGCAATACTGTTCTTGCGAACGAGCAGGT
This sequence comes from Coriobacteriales bacterium, assembly GCA_017515595.1. Taxonomy (GTDB): domain Bacteria; phylum Actinomycetota; class Coriobacteriia; order Coriobacteriales; family UMGS124; genus RGIG5691. Next base: position 36,213 of record JAFWFL010000134.1, on the reverse strand, counting down.
TGTTGACGGCAAATGCTGGCGTTGCGGTTCGATTCCGCAAAAGCGTGAACTGAGCCAATGGTATCTGCGTATTACCGACTACGCTCAGGAGCTGCTCGATGGTCTTGACAATCTTGAGGGCTGGCCTGAGTCGGTTAAGCAAATGCAGCGCAACTGGATTGGCCGCAGTGAAGGCGCTGAGATCAAATTTGCTCTTGCTGCAGATGACGGTGTAACGCCCACTGACCGTTTGATCACGGTTTTTACCACGCGTGCAGATACAATTTTTGGCGTATCGTTCTTTGTCCTGCCGCCTGAAAGCCCCCTTGCTGCCGAGCTTGTTGCCGGAACGGAGTACGAGGCTGCATATCTCGAGCTCAAGGCAGCTACGGAGCGCGTTAGCTCGGTTGACCGCCAGGGATCGGAACGCGAGAAGAACGGCGTCTTTTCCGGCCGTTATGTTATTAATCCGCTCACTCATAAACCTGCTCCTATTTGGATTGCAGATTATATTCTTATGGATTACGGCACTGGCGCCGTTATGGGCGTACCCTGCGGCGACCAACGCGACTTTGACTTTGCCCGCAAGTATGGTCTGCCAATACCTCCCATTATCTGCGAGCAGGATGATCCTCTCTATGAAGAGCTTAAAGATCAAAAAGACATGGTTATTGACAATGTGTCATGGGACCATGCAATGGCAGCAGAAGGTTACCTTGTACAGTCGGGCGAATTCACCGGACTTAAGGGCGGCAAACATTCTGAGGCTGTCGCAGCTATTATTGAAAAGCTCGAAGAACTTGGTATAGGCAAAGAAACCGTACAGTTCCGTCTGCGCGACTGGCTTATTAGCCGTCAGCGTTACTGGGGTAACCCCATTCCTATGACTCACTGTGATTGCTGCGGTGATGTTCCGGTTCCTTATGAGGAGCTGCCGGTTCAGCTCCCGGCAAGTCTCGACCTCGGAAAGGGAGAGACACTCGCAGCCTATGCTCCTTTCTATGAGACAACCTGCCCCAAATGCGGAAAGCCCGCGCACCGTATCACCGACACCATGGATACCTTTACCTGCTCAAGCTGGTATTATCTGCGCTACTGTGACCCGCACAACAGCGAACTGCCTTTTGCAAAGGATAAAGCAAACCACTGGATGCCGGTAGACAACTACATTGGCGGTATTGAGCACGCAATTCTCCACCTGCTTTACTCACGCTTCTGGACACGTGTTTGCCGTGATCTTGGTCTCTTGAATTTTGACGAGCCGTTTACCAACCTGCTTTGTCAGGGTATGGTAAAGGATGAAAACGGCGACGTCATGAGCAAGTCAAAGGGTAACGTTGTTCCACCGAGTTCTGTTATTGAGCCCTACGGTGCAGACACCATGCGTCTCGCAATTCTCTTTATTGCTCCGCCCGAGAAGGACTTTGACTGGGATCCCAAGGCCGTGGCAGGCTGCAACAGGTTCTTAAAGCGTGCCTGGCGTACGGTCTGCACGCTTGCGCAAACTGCCAAAGATGAGCCGTTTGAAATTCAGAATGCATCAAAAGATTCAAAGGCTCTCTGGCGTGAGATCAACCGCTGCATTCAAAAATGCACGTTTGACTTTGACCGTATGCAGTTTAATACCGCGATTGCTGCCATCATGGAGCTTGCCAATGCAGCTGACGACTATATCGCCGCTGTTCCGGCAGCCGAGCGTGACGAGGCTCTGAGCTTTATCTGTGCCTCGAGTCTTGTCAGAGCTCTTGCACCTATTTGTCCTCACTGGGCAGAGGAGCTTTGGCATGAACAGCTTGGACAGACAACATTTGTGTATTGTGCTCCATGGCCTGATTACGACGAAGAAGCCGCCAAGGCTGACGAAGTCGAAATTGCCGTACAGGTAACCGGTAAGGTACGTACGCATATCATGATGCCGCGCGAAGCCGCTAAAGACGAGCTCGAAGCTGCCGCTCTTGCAGCTGCTTCAAGGTGGATTGAAGGAAAACAGGTAATAAAGGTAATCTGTGTCCCCGGTAGTCTTGTAAACATCGTTGCAAAATAGACCGCTTCAAGACATCAGCAATTGCCACAAAATACTAGTAATGAAAGGCGAGTATGGCAAACGAGAAAGACAAGCATGAGGGAACATCGCCCAATAATGCTCTGCGGGCTTGGTCGGAGGCATCCGGCAAAAGCTCGCAAACAAAAAAGACTTCTTCTGGTAAGAAATCTAAAAAGTCAACAAAACCTGAGGTACGCAGATATGCGTTCACATTGATTGCTCTCGCAATTCTCTGTGTTATTTGCGTAATTGGCTTTACTCCCTTGGGTGAAAAGATAACACAGGGTCTTGACCTTAAGGGCGGCGTTTCTGTCATCATGACGGCAACTCGAACTGACGGCGGTATTCCTTCTGATGAAGAAATGGATTCTGCCGTAGCCATTGTGACCAACCGTGTTAACTCACTCGGTGCAAGCGAAGCTACCGTTCAGCGTCAGGGTACCAATCAGATTCTTGTTCAAATTCCGGGAGCTACTGATCCTCAACAAGCAATTGATACCATTGGAGCGACCGGTGTTCTCGAATTTGTTGATCTTAATGATATTTCAGACCAGGATGCACTTCTCAAAATCAAAAACGGTATTGAGAACGTAAAACTCCGCAGCGGTCTTTACGAAGCATTTATGACCGGTGATGACCTGCGTTCCGTAAGCATTGGCATGGAATCTCAGGGTAGCGCGTATTATGCAGTTAACCTGCGACTTTCTGATGCCGGAACCAAAGCTTTTGCCGAGGTAACCAAGAGGCTGTATCCTACCCATAGCCCCATTGCCATTGTGCTTGACGGTGTGGTTAACAGCGCTCCGCATGTTCAGGCTCAGATTCTCAACGGTGAAGTAGCAATTACCGGTAAGTATACGCTCGAAGACGCCCAGTCTCTTAAAACTATTCTCGAATCAGGCTCGCTGCCCGTATCGCTCGAGTTCTCAGACTCAAGCTTTGTTGGACCTACGCTCGGTCAGGATTCACTGCGCCAGGGTTTGATGGCTGTTATTGTTGGTTTTGCCATTATCCTTATTTACCTGCTCTTTTTCTATCAGGGTTTGGGTCTTATCACTGCCGGAGCTCTCACGGTATTTGGTATTATTTACCTTGGTGTTTTGGCAATGCTTTCGAGCCAGGGGCTGTTTGCTCTGTCACTTCCCGGCATCGCAGGCGTAGTACTTACCATTGGTATGGCTGCGGACTCCTCAATTCTCGTACTCGAGCGCTTCCGTGAGGAACTTCGCGAAGGCCGCTCTATCAGGGCTGCCGCTGTATCAGGCTCCAAGCATGCAATTTCTACCGCTATTGACGCCGGAATTGTATCGCTTATCTCGGCGTTGGGTTTGTTCTTCCTTACAACCGGTTCAGTAAAGGGCTTTGGTTTGACACTTGCCCTTGGTGTTCTTTGCTCGTTCTTTGTATTACTTACCTTCACTACGCCTCTTATCAGGCTTTTGGGTCGCAAGGTTATCCCTGACAACCCCGGTTTCTGGGGCGTTAAGAATGACCTTCAGGAAGGTCTTGAATACGCTGCGAGTCATGGCAGCACATCAGCAAAGGAAACCCTTGCCGCACAAGGTTTATCCCTTGAAGGAGGTGAGGCATAATGCGCAGTCACTTCAAGGGCGAAATCCCCTTTGTCAAATATCGTAAAGTTTTGTTTGCAATTTCTGCCATTTGCATTGTGCTTTCTATTGTAGGTCTCTGCTTTAGAGCAGCTACAACCGGTTCTGCTTTGAACTTTGGTATTGAGTTTATGGGAGGTACCCAGGTTACCTTTGACGATACCAAAGACATTGATATTTCTCAGATGCGTTCTGCTCTGCGTGCAGAAGGAATTGAAGATGCAGTAGTACAGACAACGGTTTCCGGTGATACAAACGGCTTTTTGGTACGTACTTCTGAAACTGACCCTTCAGTCGCAAACCTTCATGCTACACAGGTAGCCGAAAGCCTTGGCCTTGAAATTGGTTCGTATCATATTCAGACCATTGGACCAAACTGGGGCAGCGATGTTACGCGCTCTATGATTATTGCGTTCTTGGTTGTAATAGTTCTGATTATCATCTTTGTATCCTGGCGTTACGAGTTTAAGATGTCGCTCATGGGCATTGTCTCGCTTATTCAGGTATTGCTCATTGTTGCCGGTATTTATGCTTGGACTTGGTTCGAAGTCACTCCTAACGTTGTAGCAGCTCTTTTGACCATCATGGGCTACTGCCTCTACGACACGGTTGTTGTATTTAACCGCGTAGACGAGAATATACGCACTCTGGATGACGGTGTTCACCGCACAGCCTTACAGATTACCAACTACTCAGAAAACCAGGTTATCATCCGTTCCATTAACACGGCGCTCACAAGTTTGGTACCCGTTTTGGCAATGCTCCTCTTTGGCGGAGACACCCTCAAGGGCTTTGCTTTTGCTATGGTAGTAGGCCTTACACTCGGCGCTTATTCATCTATCGCCATCGCTGCGCCTCTCTATGCTATTTGGAAGACCCGCGAAGCCAAATGGCGTGAAGCTGAGGAGAAGTTTGGCGAGAATGCCGTACAAACAAAAGTTCTCCCTGCTTCAGAGGCTTCTGCCGCTCAGATTCAAACTGAAGCATCAAAGAATGTATCTTCATCTGCCGCGCGTAACGTGAACACAACTTCTCAGGCTGATGAAGTAAAGAAGAAAAAACCCAAAAAGAATAAGGTACGTTAATGCCATCTCTTGCACAAAGCAAACGGTGGGAAATAGCAAAATATGATGTCTCCACAGCCTCCCTCATTGAGGTTGGCTGTGGTGTCAATCCTCTTGTTGCCCGCATAATGGCCGGACGTAACATAACAACGGTAGAAGATGCACAAATATTTTTGCATCCCTCACTGGACAGGGATTGGGAAGACCCGTGTATAATACCGGGCCTTATTGACGTTGTAAACCGGCTTCAAAAAGCTCTCGAAAACCATGAGCGCATTGCGGTATTCGGAGACTTTGATGTTGACGGAATCAGCGCTACCTGTCTTTTAACCAGCGCCCTTCGTGATTTTGGCGGAACCGTAACGCCATTCATTCCTAAACGGTTTGATGAAGGCTACGGTCTTTCTACCGCAGCGCTTGAGCGATTGATCGAGCTAGCGCAACCTCAGCTTGTTATTACCGTAGACACAGGAATTGCAGGCGCTCAAGAAGCGCGCGAGCTTGTTGCTAACGGGATTGACGTTGCCATTACTGACCATCATGAACCGGGTGAGCTCGTTCCTGTGGGAGTACCGGTTTGCGATCCAAAACTTGATCCAAATTGTCCTTCTCGCGAACTTGCTGGTGTTGGTGTTGCATTAAAGATTGTTTGTGAACTAGGCAAAAGGCTTGGTTTCCCCAATCTCTGGCGTTCATATACTGATATCGCGACGCTCGGGACAGTAAGCGATATGATGCTCCTTACCGGAGAAAACCGCTCACTTGTAGCCGAGGGAATTGAGCGTCTGAGAAAGACAGACCGGCCCGGGTTGGTGTACCTGGCAGCAGCCGCAAGACGCGACATAACAACAATGACCTCTGACGACCTCGCTTTTTCTATTATCCCAAGACTCAACGCGGCCGGCAGAATGGATGATCCTGCCATAGCGCTTGAACTTCTTATGGAAAAAGACCCTGTCAAAGCACAGGCTATAACCGCAAGACTTGAAGATATTAACCAGGAACGTCGCAATATAGAAGGCGAACTCGCAAAAGAGGCCGTAGACCTGGTGGATGCCTCATATACCGGCGGCAGAGTCATAGTTGTTGGCGGAGAAGGATGGCATGAAGGAGTCAAGGGTATTGTTGCAAGCAGACTTGTCAACAAATATCATGTGCCCACGCTTCTATTTACCATCAGCGACGGTATGGCACGCGGATCAGGAAGATCTGTGGGCGATGTCAACCTTTTTGAAGCTCTCGAACAGTGCTCTGATTTACTTGAACGGTTTGGCGGACATGCCGGCGCTGTTGGCGTTACTCTCGAAGCAAGCAACCTTGATGCTTTTAGAGATCGGATGGAAGAAGTTCTGTCTGAGCTTCCTGAAGATCTCTTTGTGGACCACAAAGAGATTGCGGCTCAGGTTTCTATGAGTGAAATGACTGTTGACATTATTGACTCTTTGTCAGTTCTTCAGCCTTTTGGACAAGGAAACAGTATCCCGTTACTTGCAGCGCCTTGCGTTACCATGACCGAGCGGAGAAGACGCGGAATTAACAGCCAGCATTTGTCTTTTATTGCAAATGATCTGAGCGGCTCCTGCGGGTGCATTATGTTCAATGCCCAGGAAATTGATGCTTTGGCGGAGTGCGAAGATGCTATTGACATGGTCTTTGAACCAAAGATCGAAGACTGGCAGGGGCGTAAAAGCTGTAAGCTTCATGTACGCGATATATTGCGCCGCAATGTCGAAGATCCTCATGAATCGCTTACAAAGACGGCTTCTTTCATTGATGATCTCTTTGACCGGGCCGACGAGTTTATGTATACAAGCGAACTTTTGAGTTTAGCACATGCCCAGCAGTTCCATACAAAAATTGCCGGAACAACTTTTGATGGCAGACAAAATCTTTTAAGTACTTTACATGAAGGCGATATGCTCTCGCTCATACGCGAGCCTCAGAATCCTCATGATTCAAATGCTATTAAAATCCTCAATGGGCAGGGAACGCAAATTGGTTATATTAAGCGTCTCATAGCTGCAGCAATAGCTCCACGTATGGATTGCGGCGCTCAATATGAAGCTTTTATTGAGTCAATAACGGGCGGTACCCCTCAAAAACCAACTCAGGGGGTGAATATCCTCGTGTCACTCAAAGAAAACGCCTCGAGCGTAGATACTCTCGAAGTTGTACAAGCACGCCAGGAAGAAAGATCCCGTCTTGCCGCTCTTACCACCGAGCAGATTACACAAGAACTCAAAGAGCTTCTCATTGGCCATCATAATCTTTTACCGGCTCAGGCTCAGGCATTAAAACAGCTTGAATCGGGTAAGAATACACTCTGTGTTATGGCTACGGGACGCGGTAAATCCCTCATTTTCCATGTACACGCCGCAAGATGCGCATTGCTTGATCATAGAGCAAGTATATTTGTATATCCATTGCGGGCTCTTGTTTCTGACCAGGCATTCCACCTGAGCAAAGTCTTTGACCAGCTTGGTATGACCACGCGTACCCTTACCGGTGAGACCGGTATAGAAGAGCGTGAAGCCCTGTTTGCTGCTCTGGCAGAGGGTAACATAGACATTCTTTTAACAACCCCCGAGTTTTTGACAATCCATGCCAACCGGTTTGCCGAGGGAAATCGCATTGGTTTTCTCGTCATTGATGAAGCGCATCATGCGGGTCAGGCAAAGGGCGGCACAAGAACAGCCTATCTTGACCTGCCGCGTGTCATCGAAGCTCTAAACCATCCCACAACCCTTGCCGTCACGGCGACTGCTGATAATGAAGTTACGCTAGAAATCATGCGCCTATTGCAAATCTCGCGCGACGGTATTGTGATTGATAACTCTGAGCGCGCCAATCTTTCTATTTGTGACGAGCGAAACCTTCCGGGTCGTGATGATCATCTGGTAAGTCTTCTTGCTTCAGGAGAAAAAACGCTTGTCTATGTGAATTCACGTGAACAAACCGTAACGCTTGCTCGAATTTTACGCAAACGTGTACGGGAGCGTGCTCATAGAGTAGCCTTTTATAACGGAGGACTTCTGAGAAGCGACAGGGCAACCGTAGAGGATGCCTTCCGTGAAGGAGATATTTGTCTTGTTGTTTCTACGAGTGCATTTGGCGAAGGCGTTAACCTCCCTGATGTCCGTCACGTAGTTTTATATCATTTACCCTTTGATGAGGTTGAATTTAACCAGATGAGCGGACGTGCAGGCCGGGACGGACATGAAGCGCATATTCATCTCGCGTATTCCCAGGCCGATGCCCGTATTAACGAGCGCCTGTTAGCCGGAGAAGCTCCGCAGCGCGATGATTTGGTGACGCTTTATCGTGTACTTCAGACTCGATCCCGCGGCGCACGTTTATTAGGCGACGTATCTTTTGCCGCTACAAATGCCGAGCTTGCTGGTGACTGCGCAATGCTTAACAGCTCATGCAGTATCAGCGACAAAGGCGTTTCAAGCGGTATCGGTATTTTTAGAGAACTGGGCTTTGTTTTAACTTCAGGTTACGGTGTTGCCAGAAGAATTGAGATGGTCCAGTCTCCCAACCGTATGGATCTAACCGGATCAATACGCTATTGTGAGGGTATCCATGCTCTCGAAGCATTTAACGATTACCGGCAATGGGCGCTTGAGGCTCCTGCCCAGGAGATTCTCAGTCAAATCAACAAACCCATTGTTCCGAGTATTTAACGGTAAGATTTGCATGCTGCTATGAGTTTTTGGAGGTAGTCATGGCACAAGAAACTACAGAAACAAGTGTTGTTGATACCACCCAAGAGGCGCATGCCGATATTCTCCCCGCTGATGCTTCTGATACGTTTAATAAACTGATAGAAGCCGCACGGGTTTATCTTGATGATTCAGATATTAAGACAATAGAAAAAGCATATGAATATGCCAAGAGTAAGCATGGCGGACAAAAGCGTAAAAGCGGTGAACCTTATATTAATCACCCGGTAGAAGTCGCGCTAATCTTAGCCGAGAATCTCCATTCAGATGTTGATACTCTTTGTGCAGGTCTTTTGCATGATACCATTGAAGATACCGACACCTCTTTTGATGATATCGAGCGGATTTTTGGAACCCAGGTTGCCGAGCTTGTAGACGGTGTTACAAAACTTACAAACCTCTCAGTAAGCTCACTCTCTGAGCAGCAGGCGCTCAATATGCGAAAAATGTTTTTGGCTATGGCTAAGGATATTCGCGTTATTATCATTAAGCTCGCAGACCGTTTGCATAATATGCGTACGCTCATGGCAATTCCCGAGGATCGTCGTATCTTTAAGGCTCACGAAACAATGGAAATTTATGCTCCGCTTGCAAACCGTTTGGGCATCAGTTCCATTAAATGGGAGCTTGAAGATCTCTCTTTCTTCTATCTTGATCCCGTTAAATACCGCCAAATTGCCCGCATGGTCAGTGAATCGCGCGCACAGCGTCAAAAATATTTGGACGAGAGTATCTCGATTCTCCGCAACGAACTCGAACGTGCGGATATTAAAAATTACCGCATTATGGGACGTCCCAAGCACTTTTGGTCAATTTATCAAAAGATGCGCAATAAAGGTAAGGACTTCTCGGATATTTATGACTTAATTGCACTTCGTGTTATTACAGAAGATGTGCGCGACTGTTACGGCGTTTTGGGAGCCGTACATGCGCTGTGGACTCCCATGCCCGGGCGTTTTAAAGACTATATTGCAATGCCCAAATACAATATGTATCAGTCTTTACATACCACGGTAATTGGTCCGGCCGGAAGACCGCTCGAAATTCAGATTCGTACTGAAGAGATGCATCAGCAGGCAGAGTACGGCATTGCGGCACACTGGCTCTATAAACAGGCCGGCAACTCAGAGGGCAAAAAGACAAGCGAAGCCCAAAACTTTGATAACCAGCTCAAATGGCTTGGACGTACACTTGACTGGACACAGCAAGACGACTTGAGCGATCCTCAGGAATTCCTTGATTCCTTAAAGATTGATCTCTTTGATACAGAAGTTTTTGTTTTTACTCCTTTGGGAGAGGTCCAGATACTCCGCGGCGGCTCGACACCCATTGATTTTGCGTATGCTGTACATACAGAGGTGGGTAACCACTGTATAGGTGCAAAAGTCAACGGAAGCGTTGTTCCGCTTTCTTACGAGCTTCAGAACGGAGACCGCGTAGAGATCCTCACCCAAAACAATGCAAAACCAAGCCGCGACTGGCTCAATATTGTCAAGACATCCTCGGCGCGCTCAAAAATAAAGAATTACTTCAGCAAGATAACCAAAGCTGACGACTCAGCTGCAGGCCGTGAAATTCTCGCCCGTGAACTGCGAAAAGTCAACCTCGGAATTTCTACGCCCAGAACAGTACGCGCGCTCAGTAAATTTGCGCCAACGCTTGGATTTGCCAATACCGAGGCTCTCTTTGTCTCGATTGCCAACAATAAAACATCGCCCCGTATTGTTGCTGCCCGCATCAAAGCAATGCTCGACAACTCAACAGACTCTCAGGCAGAAGCCGAGAAGCGAGCGTTTGCTACCATTACCTCAAAGATTTCTCAACCGAGAATTTCCCGACAGGCACAAATTTCATTAGACCGCAGCAAAAAGAGCACCCAGCAAAGCGTTTTGGTAGATGGCGGAGACGCATCTATGCTTGTGCGTCTGGCACACTGCTGCAATCCCGTTGTAGGAGATGAAATAGTTGGTTTTATTACGCGCGGCAGGGGAGTAAGCGTTCACCGTGCCGACTGCCCCAACGTAGAAAACCTCAAGAAATCAGAAGGCCGCATGATTGGTGTTTCCTGGGATACCCAGCAGGAAGCAACATTTACTGTCGAAATTATGATCGAAGCTATGGATCGCACAAGATTGCTTGTAGATATTTCTGCCGCAATCAGTGACTTTGGCGCAAATATTCTCTCAAGCGGTTCAAGGCTTGGTAAACAAGGCATGAGCTATATGAGATTTTTAATTGAAATGAGCGATATTAACCGCCTCGATATACTTTTGCAGCGCATCAATTCAATTAATAATGTTATAGAAGCACGCCGAGCCCAGCCTAACGAAGCAGGCACCCGCAAACATCGTCATTAAGGATCGCTGCAACTATGGATACCTTACCAAAAATCGAGCATCTTGTTGTAGGACCTATCCAAACCAACTGCTATATCATTGAAACTGAATCAGGAGTCATTGTTGTTGACCCCGGCGACGAGCCGCAAACTATAAAACAAGCCCTCGGAGAACGGGTTGTAATTCATATTTTGATAACTCATGCGCACTTTGACCATGTAGGCGCTCTTGATGATCTCATCCAAACCTATAACTGCCCATGGACCCTCGGCAAAAAAGATATCTCTTTACTCGAGACACTTTCGAGAGATGCACAAATGTTTGGCCTTTCGCGCAAGCTTAAAGTTCAGCCAACCCAGACGGTATCTGACAATGACTCGGTACAAATAGGCGGACTTACTTTTGCCGTGATTGAATGCCCGGGTCATACACCCGGGAGTGTCACCTACTACAACAAAGATAATAACTGGGCTTTTACCGGAGACACGCTCTTTGCCACATCCTGCGGGAGATGCGACCTCCCCGGCGGTGATCCAAGAGCTATTCAAGAATCCCTTGTAAAACTCTGTAAGCTCCCCGGCGATACTCTCATCCTCTGTGGACACGGTCCAGTAACAACCTTAGAATGGTGCAAAAAGTATAATCCATACTGCTCTTAATAAACCAAGAGATCCTTCCCCATGACTCATTAAGACACTAACTGGCATAATTCTACCGTCAGCATTATTTATCTTGCTTTTTTATAACTGAGTAGAGTAAGCTATACATGTATGTGTTTTAAGCATTTTAAAAGCTTCGATTAAGGAGGAATGTTATGCCTAAGATTACTCGTGAGGACGTTCGCGTTCCGCTCGATGTTATGCCGGAATTCCGTGAGGACTACATTTCTAATTATCTGGCAGCTACACAGGGTACCGGCCGCCTTATGCTGTTTGCTTGCGACCAAAAGTTTGAGCATCTGAATAAGGACTTCTACGGCGAGGGTATTGATCCTTCTGACAATGATCCCGAGCATATGTTCCAAATTGGCAGCCAGGGTGTTATTGGCGTGCTTGCCGGACAACGTGGTCTTATTGCCCGTTACGCACAGGATTATCCAAAGATCAATTACCTCGTCAAGATGAATTCTAAGACCAACCTCGTGAAGACCGCCCAGGCCGATCCTTTCTCGGCCATGCTCAGCGATCTTGATTCTGTTCTCAATATGCGCGATGCCGGCGTTAACGTTGTTGGCGTTGGCTATACCATTTATCTGGGTTCAGAGTATGAGGATCAAATGCTCGAAGCTGCCGGCCAGCTTGTAGCTGATGCCCATGCAAACGGCCTCATTGTTGTTCTTTGGATCTACCCGCGCGGCCAGGCAGTTACCGCCGAGAAGGACGCAGATCTTATTGCCGGTGCCGCAGGCTCAGCCGTATGCCTTGGTGCAGACTTTGTTAAGGTCAACCCGCCTTCAAAGACAGATGAGAACACCTCGGCCGAGCTTTTGAAGCGTGCTTCTACCGCAGCAGGACGTACCGGCCTTGTATGCGCCGGCGGTTCTACTGTTGATGCCGAAAGCTTCCTTACTCAGCTTTGGGAGCAAATCCATATTGGCGGCGCAAGCGGCAATGCAACCGGACGTAACATTCATCAGCGTTCTCTTGATGAAGCCGTTCGTCTAACCAAGGCCATCAGCGCTATTACCATGGCCGATTATGATGCTCAGGAAGCACTTGACGTGTTTAAGGGCATTGATGATTTTACGCTTGAAGATATTAAGTAGTTGTACAAATACCTTGCGTGAGATAAATTGGTTCTGTTATTCTAAGCAATTACTGGACGCGGGGGTATAGCTCAGCTGGGAGAGCGCTTGACTGGCAGTCAAGAGGTCAGGGGTTCGAGCCCCCTTATCTCCACCAGTGTCCGGGCGATTGGCTCAGGGGCAGAGCACATCCTTCACACGGATGGGGTCGCTGGTTCAAATCCAGCATCGCCCACCAGAAGTTGTATGTATGGGCGGATTCTTTCCGCCCATTTTTATTTATAGAGTAACCGGTGTATTTCAGGTTTATCACAAAGGAGCACACATGAGCAAAGTTCTCGTATTTGGCCACAAAAATCCTGATAATGATGCAATTATGAGCGCTGTGGTTTTGTCTCAGCTGCTAAGTGTTGCCATGCCTCAAAATGAGTATGTTCCCTGCAGGCTCGGTGGGCTCCCCGGTGAAAGCGCTGCGCTTCTCGCAAAGTACGGCATTGCCGAGCCTGAGCTTATTGAGTCAATCCCTCTGCTTGACGAGAAGCAAAAGGTTATTCTTACTGACCACAATGAGCTTTCTCAAACCATTGACGGTATTGAAAACGCCCAGATTGTAGGAATTGTTGACCATCACCGCATTGCTGATGCCCAAACAGCGCAGCCCATTTATTTTATCAACCTTCCCTGGGGTTCAAGCTGCTGCATTATCGCACGTCTGTTTGAGGTTCTTGGTGTAGAGATGAGCGATACTCAGGCAGCTCTTTTGCTTGCAGCCATGATGACCGATACCGTTATGCTCAAGTCACCCACCACAACAGATGTTGACCGTGAGATTGCTGCCAAGCTTGGCGCAAAGATTGGCGTTGACCCTGTTGCTTATGGCGCCGAGGTCTTTAAGAGCCGTGGTGCAGACGGCTTTACCCCCGAGCAAATGGTTAACCGCGACATCAAACGCTTTGAGATGGGCGGCCAGGCAGTATACATTGGTCAGTATGAGACCGTAAACAAAGAGCCCGTTCTTGAGCAATCAAAAGAGATTCTTGAAGCCATGGAAGCTTACCGCACCGAGAAGGGCGGAGATTCTCTGGTACTTCTTATCACTGACATTATTGAAGAAGGCAGCCAGGTCTTTATTGTGGGCGATCCTACCATTCCCGAGAAAGGTCTCGGCATTAAAGCCTGCGAAGACGGCGTTTGGATGCCCGGAGTACTTTCGCGCAAAAAGCAGGTTGCCGCTCCTCTTATTGCAGCTGCGGAGTAAGAATATATGGGTGAAGGGTCCTCAAAAACAAAGCTCTTTTTGCATGCATGTTGCGGACCCTGTTCCCTTGAGCCGGTGCGTATACTCACTTCTTTAGGATACGCCCCTACGCTTGTATATATTAATCCAAATATAGAGCCGGCCGACGAATACAAACGTCGGCTGGCTGTTTTGCGCTCATGGGCAAAAGTTGTTGAGGTACCGTGCCTCGAGGGTCCAAATAATAAAAATGTCTGGCAAGAACAAGTGGCATGCTTTGGCAGTAACCGTGAAAAAAGGTGCGCAGCTTGTTATAAACTCAGATTGGAAGCCTCGGCTCGCATGGCCTGTGAACTTGGTTTTACCTGTTTATCAACGACACTCGCTGTTTCTCCGTACCAGCTCTTTGATATATGCGGAGAAGCCCTTGCAAATGTTTGTGAAACACACGGCTTAACACCTGTTTGGCTGGATTTCAGGCCTTATTATGCAGAGGCAACCAGACGTTCGCGCGCTTTGGGTATGTACCGGCAAAACTATTGCGGGTGTCGTTTCTCAGCTGCAGAGGCTGCCCGGGAACGAACTGAAGCCAGAGATAAACGCAAGCTTTCAAAAGACATTGAGCGGTTATATTCCATCGCTCAGACTGAACGGTAATATGACTTATATGAAATCCGGAAAGGTAGTTGCACCATGCAAACAGTAGGTATACTCGGACTTGGGCTTATTGGAGGCTCTCTGGCAAAAGCCTATAAGGCTCATGATTGGCGTGTATACGCCTACGATACAGACAAGGACAGTATGGGTGCGGCTAAGGTTGAGACTATAGACGGTGAGCTTAACAAAGATACGATCCCTGAATGCGATCTTATTCTTTTGGCTATCTATCCGGCCGGATGCATAGAATGGCTCAAAAAGAATGCTTGCTATGTACAATCGCAAACACTTGTTATGGATTGCTGCGGTGTAAAGCGCGAAGTTGTATATGCTTGCGCACCTATCGCAGCCGAGCATAACTTTACCTTTGTGGGCGGTCATCCTATGGCGGGAACACAGTACTCTGGCTTCAGGTATGCAAGAGCCAATTTGTTTAAAGGCGCTCCTATGGTTATTGTTCCGCCGCGTACAGACAGTATGGCGCTTCTCGATCATATTACAAAGCTTCTCGAACCGGCTGAGTTTGGCTCTTTCCAAGTATCAAATGCAGAAGAACACGACAGACGTATTGCCTATACATCCCAGCTTGCACATGTTGTAAGCAATGCTTATGTCAAAAGTCCTACCGCTCAAGGACACAAAGGCTTCTCAGCAGGATCTTACCGAGACTTAACACGCGTTGCCCGTTTGAATGAACATATGTGGAGCGAACTCTTTTTGGATGATGCCGATAATCTTATATTTGAACTTAATACCATTATTGATAATATAAGTGCATATAGGGATGCTCTGGTCAACCGTGATAAAGAAAAACTCACTGAACTTTTGGCTGAAGGCCGTATAGCTAAAGAAGAGGCCGAACGCAGACTGAGCAGTAATCGTAACGGTTAGGAACACAGACGGTATTGTTCAAACTTTAGCTGATAAGATCGAGAAAGATGTGGTATTGATGTCGAGTAGTTTTGGTTCGAGCATAAGATTTCAGCTCTTTGGACAATCTCACTCGCGTGCCATTGGAGCTGTGATAGACGGTTTGCCTGCCGGCGAATTTGTAGATATGACAGAACTTGCTTCTTTTATGTCTAGAAGAGCTCCGGGACAAACTGCTTATTCGACGTCCCGAAAAGAAGCAGACACTGTTCAAATAGTAAGCGGTATTAACAGGTCCGGCCAGACCTGCGGAGCACCTCTTGCATTATTGATAGAAAACTCAGATACACGGTCTTCTGATTATATTGAAATTGCACAAAAACCGCGGCCTGGACACGCCGATATTACCGCATGGTCCAAATGGCTTGGTGAGCAGGACGTTTTTGGAGGCGGGCATTTCTCGGGCAGGCTGACAGCTCCGCTTATGGCTGCAGGAGGGATCTGCAAACAGATTCTCAACAGACGCGGCATTGTTATAGGAGCACATATTTATAGTCTTGCCGGAATCGAAGATACCCGCATAGATACCGTGACACCAGATGCCGGCACTGTTATGGCTGCATCTCAAAAAGATTTCCCGGTCTTAGATGACATTGCCGGCAACCTTATGAAACAGACAATTATCTCAGCTCATGAAAGCGGTGACTCTGTTGGAGGTATTGTCGAATGCCTGGCGCTTAACATGCCCTGGGGAGTAGGTTCGCCCATGTTTGGAAGTCTCGAGAGCAGCTTGGCACAGGTTTTATTTGGTATCCCGGCGGTGAAGGGTGTTGAATTTGGATCAGGATTTGAAGCATCACGTATGCGGGGGAGTGTTCACAATGACCCGCTGTATCTCAGAGATAACCGGGTTGCATTTGCCTCAAACAATGCAGGCGGTATTTTAGGCGGAATAACCAACGGCATGCCGGTTGTTGTTCGCGTTGCTTTTAAACCAACCCCAACAATTGGACTGCCTCAGCAAACCATTGATCTCACAACGCAATCTGAAACTGTTCTTTCTGCAAAAGGCCGTCACGATCCCACTGTCGTAGTTCGTGCGGTTCCCGTTGTGGAAGCAGCGGTTGCTGCAGTTTTGGCAGATGCGCTTAAAGAAGCCGGCTTTTTACAACAACAGCTTCAACCTGAATCTCATGATCAGAGTATAATTGATGCCGGGAAAATCTTTGAGCTCTTTAAGAAATAGGTTGTGTATGGAAGAAAATCAAAGTAATCCAATTGAATACACCTTTGGCCTTTTGGGCGAGAAGCTCAGTCATAGTTACTCTCCACAGATACACGAGAAGCTTGGGAGTTCACCTTACAAACTTATTGAGATAGACAGAGAGAACGTGCAAGCATTTATTGAGAAGCACCCGTTCCGGGGCATAAATGTTACAATACCCTACAAGCGTATAGCTGCAGAGACGGCACAAGTTCTTTCTTATGATGCCGAGCGCCTGGGTAATGCCAATACACTTATCGTCCAAAATGACGGAACCCTCTATGCAGACAACACCGACTATTACGGTTTTAAATGTATGGTCAATCAATCAGGTATAGACATTCATGGCAAGACCTGTCTTATTTTGGGTGACGGAGCTGCTGCACAAACGGTAAAAACCGTACTTATGGATCTCGGAGCAGGTTTGATGGTTGCAGCTTCCAGGCACGGTAAAATTACTTTTGATCATTTTGATAAGAACTCCGAGGTCGCTCAAAGCCTTAAGCATGAAGTTGCTGTCATAGTGAATGCAACACCTGTGGGCATGTATCCTCATGCAAATGACAGCTTGCTCATTGATCTCGGGGAGTTTACGAATCTCGAGCTGGTTCTCGACCTTATTTACAATCCCTTAAGAACTCGTATTATACAGGAAGCCTCACGTTTGGGTATACCCGCTTACGGTGGTTTATACATGCTTGTAGCCCAGGCAAAGCGAGCAAGCGATCTCTTTTTGTCTGTTACCAGATCTGATTCGATCATTGACATTATATATTCTGAGCTTCTGCATGAACTCGAAACCGTCTCGATTATAGGCATGCCGGGAAGCGGAAAGACTACCGTAGGCAAGCGTCTCGCAAAACTGCTCAATAAAACGTTTGTTGATGTAGATGTGCTCATAGAACAAAAAACCGGTCTCACTATTCCGCAGATTTTTGAATCACAAGGCGAAGAAGGCTTTAGAAAGCTCGAAGAACAGTACACCTATGAAGCCTGTTCCGGACCGTGCAGAGTTGTTTCCTGCGGAGGCGGAGTTGTAACGCGAGAAGCAAATTATGCAAATCTCCATATGAACGGTCGTATTGTGCTTTTGGAGCGTGGTCTTGGCGAACGCCCGCATACGTTGTCTTCAAAAGGAAGGCCTGTCAGTCAAAAACTCGGCATTGAGAAAATCCGTGAGACACGAGAACCTCTCTACCGCGCCTGGGCCGACTTAACCATTGACTCGGGCAAAGGATCGCGTGACAATGCGAAAAAACTCACATCTATTCTCCAGGAAGGAGACGTACTGTGAAAGCCCTGGTAATCAACGGTCCAAATATAAATATGCTCGGTCTTCGCGAACCGCAAATCTATGGATCACAGAGTTACGAAGATCTTTTGAATCTTATTGAGACGGCCGGCAAAGAATATGGTTTTGAGACAGCTGACCATTATCAGTCAAACCATGAGGGAGACCTTGTTGATGCCATTCAGAATGCCTACGGAATTTATGATGGCATTGTTATAAACCCTGCAGCATATACTCATACGTCAATAGCGTTACTGGATGCTTTAAAAGCTGTTGGAATTCCCGCTGTTGAGGTACATATAAGCGATGTTTCAAAACGTGAGGATTTTCGCCAAATATCATATGTACGCAAAGCCTGTATAGCCACCATAAGCGGAGAAGGTCTCGATGGTTATAAACATGCTTTGCATCTCTTGGCTGATTATATAAAACATGATGCACAGGCGTAAAGAATACGAGAATGGTTCATGAAACACCTGTGACTTAGATCACAGTATACCTTATTTTAATGGTAGTATAAATACCCTTAAAATGTTAAAGTTTGCATTGCTTTTTTGTTGTAACTGTTCACAGAGTATATGTCCCGCCGACTCAAACCCTGTGAACAGTAACCGTCACTGTTGCGACATCAATTATGAATGTTCCTACGCGATTTCGTTTTCTGAGAAGTGTTATAATAAGCTCGCATTGTACACTGTTTATGTGGGGGTTTAACAACCATGCAAAAACAGGCTGTTCAAAAATATGTACCAAAAACGAGCGAGCTTCCTTGGCTTTTAATGGCTACGCCGTATCTTCTCGACAGAGAAATGTTTCTTATTCCAAGCATCGACTGGCCGTCTCAGCTTTGGATACTTCAAAGCCCGTATTGGGGTTTTCTTTTGGTTTGCGTGCTTTGTGCGGTATTTTTTAATAAGTCAAAAGACGCCGAGGCAAGGCAATTGGTTGTATTTGACGTATTGTCGGGCATTTTTATGGCCGCAGGCGTTCTTTTGGTGCATGCATTGGCATTTGGACCTTCTGCGGTGGCGGTTTTTATTGGCATGAGCTTATGTGGAGCGGGTGCTGCATGGCAGTATGTGCGCTGGGGGCAATGCTGTGTCCGTATTAGTCTTGAGCGCTCAATTATGTATATCTGCTGGGCTTTTGTTTTGGCCGAGCTTATTAAAAGCATTAATTATCTGTTGCCTGTAATACGCCCGGAAATGAATATTTTCTTCGCCGGATTCGGTGTCTTTGCGCTTCGTTGGTGTCTCAAAAACCTTGAGGGACAATATGCCGAGAGGATGCCTTTAAACTCGGAACCGGTGCGGCTGGCAGACATTTGGTTGGTTCCGGTTTCGATAGTGTTATTAAGCTGCCTGGTAGGTGTTATGCTTTCGGCTCGATTTACCACGTTTGGAAGCAGCGGAGGTCTTCAGATTCTTTTGGGAAATGCGGTAGAAGTAGTTGCGACCGTTGCCGTATGGTTTTGGGTTTGTGTTAAAGAGAGATCTTTAAGTATTGTTATTATTATCGCGGTTATGGCAGCGGTTATGGCTACCAGTTGTACGTTGCTTATTACGTTGGAAAACGATGCCGCAAACGTCGCATATCTTCTCACCAGTATTGATTACGGACTTTTAAATCTTTTTGTGTGGATTCTTTTAGTTGCAATTGCCCTGAAGTCCGCAAGCAGCGCCGGGGCTGTACTTGCCGTGGGTTGGGCGGTAAGGTCGCTTCCGGTTCTTTGTGCCGGAGCTTTTTCCAAGCTGGTTCATTTGACACTTGGACCGGGTACCTGTGCGGTGCTGATGTATGTTGCCTGTATGACGCTTGTAGCCGTGATCTTTGGCCGCAATGTTAGCATAACCGGTCTCTTTAACAGCCTGGATGCTCAAGTGCCCGAGGGCAAAGCAGGCCTTGCCCAAAAATGTAAAGAACTCACAGAATCATACCGTCTTACTTCCCGTGAGGCAGAGGTGCTCGAGCTTCTCGCCAGGGGAAGAACCCGGGCATATATTGCCGAGTCTCTTTGTATTTCCGAAAACACGGTTCGTGTGTACACCACCAAAATTTATAACAAGCTTGATATTCATGACAGAAGTTCTCTTTTTATTTTGGTGTATGGCTCGGCAGACGGAATGGAGCAAACGAGCGAAAGCGATTCAAACCCGATTGCCGGGCACTGAAGATTGGGATTTACCTAATTTGAAAGCATCAGTTTGTACATACGCTCTGTCATTCTTTACCGACAGTTTGTAAAAAAGAGCCGAATCTTCTCCGGCTCTTTTTTTGATGCTTTGTTGCAAACAACCAGATAAAAGCCATAGTATGCAAATGCATTACTTCAAAAATCTATCTGTAATTATAAAAAATAGCGCAAACGGGTTATTTTTTTGCCTTGAGCTTTTTTCTACTATCACTCATGTCAGGCGCCACGCCAAGAAACTTCTTGAGTGGTCAGAACATATAAGTGTAGTAGAGAAGTGTTTTGAGAAAGGGAATGTATCATGAAAAGTATCGATCGCCGTTCGTTTATCGCTTCTGCAGCCGCTGCTGCGGCAGGTTCTGCTTGCTTTGCCTCTGCCGCTCAGGCAGCTGCTCCCGTAGCCGACAACGGCACCTGGGATGACGAGGCCGATATTATTATTTGCGGCGCAGGTGTCGCAGGCTTGAATGCCGCATGCACCGCTTCGTTTGAATCGCTCGGAACAACCATCAACCTTGAAGCATCCCCGGAAAACCTTGCCGGCGGTAACTCGGCTTCGACCGTGGGCGTTCTCTTTTGCCCCAACGACGTCGAGAGCGCAAAGATGTATCAGGCTGCACTCGACGGCTACTATCACAACTTCCTCGACGAGAAGATCTTTGACGTTTGGGCAAACGACATTGTTCTCAACAAGGACTGGATGGAGGAGAACTACGACTGCACCTACAACCCCAACATCGGTTCAACCGGTACGCAGGGTGAGTTCCCCGCAGTCCCCGGCGCTGACGGCTGCCCCACCTACCGCATCAGCGAAGGTCTTACCTGGGACGCGGTTAAAGAGAAGTTCGACGAGCTTGAACTCCCCATTTACTACGACGCCCGTGCTATGAGACTTGTTGTTAACGAGGAAGGCGTTGTCATTGGCGTTGAGTGCGAAGACGGCCGTCGCTTTAAGGCTCACAAAGGCGTACTGCTTGCAACCGGCGGCTTTGAGAGCAGCGCTGAAATGATGAGGACCTATATGCCCGCAGGTTATAGCAATGCCCGCGGTATCGGCGGCTGGTACAACCGTGGCGACGGCATCAAGATGGCCATGACCATGGGTGCAGACCTCATTCATATGTCCAACATTTCAGGAGCCGCATTGGGTCTTCGCATTGTTCCCGATGATTTTGGCGAGGACGCCCGCGCTTGGTGCAGCTGGTCTGCCAAGAGCTACATCTATGTTGATCAACACGGCCGTCGCTTTATGGACGAGAACATCCGCAGACTTCATGGCAAGACCTATTTTGGCGGAACCTTCATCGAGTCACCTATGCCCGAAGGCGCTTGGGCAATCTTTGACCAGGCTATTTTTGAGGGCAAAGAGGGCAAGGGCTGCATTTATCTTCAGAACTGCTTCTCGGTAGAGCACGGTGTTGACTGCTTCCACTCCAACCAGGAGGCTCTCGAGGCTGGTTCAATCTTTAAGTGCGACACCGTTGCAGACCTTGCTGCCGCAACAGGTCTTCCCGAGGCAGAGCTCCAGAAGACACTCGAGCGTTACAACGGATTCGCCGCTCAGAACTTCGACGAGGACTTTGGCCGCGGCAGGGCTACCAACGACTACAACGAGCCTGTTGACACCCTCGGCAGCCCCGACGATCTTGTTACCCGCGCCGCATTTGATCTGGTGCCAATCGAGCCTCCGTACTACTGCGTAAGGCTGTACGGCGCCATTCTCAACACCCAGGGTGGCCCCAAGCGCTCTGCTGATTGTGAGATCATTGACGTCTTTGGTGAGCCTATTCCCCGTCTCTACAGCGCCGGCGAGATGGGCTGCGAGTACGACTATGTTTACAACGCAGGTGGCAACATCTCCGAGGCAATCAGCTCCGGCCGTCGTGCAGTACGCATAATCAGCGCTCTTGACCCCATTGCGTAAGCACAAATAAATAGCTTTCTAAGTTTTTTGAGGAGCCTTTTAACGGGCTCCTCTCTGCATTATTTCGTGCAGTATAGTTAATCCTGAATTATTCAACCCTCCAACGAAATATTTTCAATGGTATATTTTGACTATTGAAAATATTTCGTTGGAGGGTTGAATAATTCAGGTGAACTGGGCAGTATTTTCTTTGGACCGCATGATGTGCGAAAGGTCAACCTGCGTTCACTGCGTCAGCATATTGGCACCGTCATGCAGGACAGCAAAATGTTTATGGGTAACATCTTATCCAATATTACAATATCTTCACCAAAGGCTACGTTGGACGACGCATGGCAGGCTGCAGAAATTGCAGGTATTGCTGATGATATACGCAAGATGCCCATGGGTATGCAGACAATGGTAACTGAAGGCGGAAGCGGTGTATCCGGCGGTCAGCGCCAGCGAATCATGATTGCAAGAGCCGTTTGCGGTAACCGCAGGATTCTCATGTTTGACGAGGCTACAAGCGCACTTGACAACAAGACGCAAAAGCATGTCTCCGATTCTCTTGCACATTTAAACTGCACACGAGTTGTAATTGCACACAGGTTATCTACCGTACGTGAATGTGACCGCATCATGGTAGTCTCGGGTGGTGCCATAGCAGAACAAGGTACTTACGACGAACTCATTAAAAAGAACGGCTTATTTGCTGATCTCGTTGCACGACAGAGATTGGACGAAGAAATATAATCCATAAATTACATGATAAAAAAGAGACCCGCAAATGACTATCCTTTGCGGGCCTCTAATGCATTACATCTTATGCAAGACTGTCAATATAACTGCAGGCATCCTCGCCGGCAATACGTCCGCCGGTTACTGCATAGCAGCTGGTTGAACCTACATACAGGGTGTAGGGGTTGCTGAAGTATCCGCCGGCGTCGCTGCCGACAACCCAAAGACCCGGGATGGGATTAAGATCCTGGCCCATGTCACGGAGTGTGGTATTAACACGGATAACACCGAGCGTACCGTCAATGGCCGGAATGAGACGGACAGCGATGAACGGACCATCATCGAGCGGGCGGAGAAGCGCAGGACGCTTTCCAAAGAGTTTGTCTTCCCCGGCAGCACAGGCTTCCTGATACTTCGCTACCGTATCAAGGAAGATCTCTGAGTTAAACGGAGCTACTTCTGCAAGCTCTTCGAGGGTATCGGCCTTCCAGGCTTCACCGACTTCGATCATTTGTGCAAGTTCATCACGAATCGAGAGCATGTTGTCAACAAGCAGACGCGGACGGTAACCAAGCTCGCCAATGGTTGTCTCGTCAATAATGCCATAGAAACCATGCTCAGCCCATGCATCAAACTCATTCTGAGTAAGAATGGCATAGAAATGACCGGTCCTGCGGATAGCCGAGCCACCTGCCTGGATTGACTCGGTTACGCAAAGTTCCTCATTCATAAAACGCTCGCCTGAAGCGTCAACAAGAAGACCGCAAATTTGGTTGGCATTCTTGAGATAACCGCTGTAAATGTCGACCTTAGAGTTACCGGCACCTGTTGCCATAGCAACACTAAGCTCATTGTGCAAAGCGCTGCCAGCCTCAATGGCCATGTTAATGCCATCACCGGTAGATGTAGTCATACCCTTAACATAATACTCTGAGCTGTTGACATAGCGCTGGAGCATTTCAGGGTTACCGGCATAGCCGCCTGTACCAATAACTACTGCGGGAGCATAAACCCTGACCGTAGTTCCGTCCTGCTTCTTGGCAATAACACCGGCAACCTTGCCTTCTGCATCCATGAGCAGATGCTGAGCACGGGTCTCCATAAGGACTTCGCAGCCGCGAGGAGCAAGAATCTGCTCATAGAGTGCGATAAACTTGTGAATACCCTTTGAGAAGGTCCAGGTAATCTCATAACCATTGCCGCTCGGAATCTTGGTAAAGCCTTCGTCATCAGTCTGATCCCAGTAATCCTGGAGCCAGTCCATTGTGTCGCCGGAGCGGTTAAGAATGTTATAAACAAGCGGAGCATTGCTCTTCCAGCAGGTGTAATTCATCCAGTCGGTAAAGACCTCATCAGCAGTCTTGACAGAACCGGCTTCTATCTGACGCTTGCTGCCGAGAGACATAGGACCGGTAGCCCAAGCGGTGTTACCGCCCAAACGTCCGCACTTCTCAAGAACAATTACCTTCTTACCTTGCTCGGAAGCCGCAAGAGCAGCGCAGGTTCCGCCACCGCCGGCGCCAACTACGCAAAGATCAGCCTCATACTCTTCCTCTGCATCTACCGGCTCGGGATAAGCGCTAAAGCCGTCAAGATTGGCTCCGGCCTGCTCAAGGCAGTCACGTACAAGACGCAGAACACAAAGACTCGTAAGGGTGCAGCCGGTTACTGTATCGACGTTTACAGACTGCTGTTCTACTATAGCGGCCGGAATGCGAGCAGCTACGGGAGCAACAAGGTCTGGAGTATCATCTGACTGGACAAGCTTTACGTCGAGAATGCTCTTCTCGTCTACGGTAACCTCAACAATAGTGGGGGCGATTTCTTTTGGCGAACCGTAACGAGCGCCTTCGGTTGAACCCTCTGGCCACTTACCGTATCCTTGGGCCGTGTAGGTTCCCGGAGTCATGTGCTGCTCAACCTCTCCGGCAAGCGCAACGCCAGAAATCGCAGCGCCGGCAGCAACTGCGGCAGTTCCGGCAATAAATGTGCGGCGTGTGATTTCATTTGTTTCAATTGACATAACAAAGCCCCTTTCATTAAGAAGAAACAAATGTGCTGGCAAACAATTAAACAATTTGCCATTTGGGTTATACCCGCATTTATTATAATCCCTTTGACACTCAAATTTTACCGCCGTTTAAACTTTGTTCTGAAATGTTGCGCAGATATCGGTATTTCACTGTTATTTAAACTTATTGGTTCTATAATGATCTTATATTAAGCTTAATCCCTGTGTTTCAGCACAATTCCCCGGCTAAAGGAGACAGATATGGCAACAAAACAAGAAATCGCAGCAGGACTTCTCAGCATCAAAGCTGTTTTTTTGCGTCCAAATGATCCTTTTACCTGGGCATCAGGTATTAAAAGTCCTATTTACTGCGATAACCGCCTCACGTTGTCTTTCCCCAATGTGCGTGAGATTATAGAACAAGGCCTGGCTGACACAGTTCAAGAGTTTTACCCTGAGGCAGCTGCTCTTATGGGAACCTCAACCGCAGGTATAGCTCATGCTGCAATTGCAGCTTATAAACTTGGCTTACCTATGGGCTACGTCCGTGGAAGCGCAAAAGATCACGGCCGCAAAAACCAGATAGAAGGCTACATTGAACCCGGCATGAAAGTAGTCGTTATAGAAGACCTTATTTCTACCGGCGGCTCTGTTATAGACTGCGTAAATCCTTTGCGCGAAGCCGGAGCTGAGGTATTGGGTATTGCAAGTATCTTTACCTATGGTATGTCCAAATCACGTGAGCGTCTTGATGCCGAGAAAGT
The DNA here is from genome assembly GCA_017515595.1 of Coriobacteriales bacterium. Taxonomy (GTDB): domain Bacteria; phylum Actinomycetota; class Coriobacteriia; order Coriobacteriales; family UMGS124; genus RGIG5691. The sequence continues at coordinate 10,782 of JAFWFL010000134.1, read as the reverse complement.
CATTAATCACAGCCTTTGTGATCTTGATACTCTTGTTGATGTCGCTGTCGAGAAAGGCTATATTGAACCTGCAGATAAAGCACGCCTTCTTGCTTTCAGAGACAACCCGCAGGACGAGTCCTGGATGACCCTGTAACAAAGCATTTCGCCAAAACACACAGAATGACCGTATTGTTGTGTTTTTTTGCGACTACCATGTTTAAGCACGTTTTTTGCAGAGAAAAGGAGTGTTGTATGAGCGTAGAAAAGAAAGATATTGACTGGGGCAGCCTGAGCTTTGCATATATGCCAACAGATTACAGCTATGTCTGCAATTACAAAAACGGCGCATGGGAAGAGGGCGGTCTTACTGCCGACCACAGCGTTACCATGAGCGAATGCGCCGGTATTCTTCATTATTGCCAGGAATGCTTTGAGGGCCTTAAGGCTTATACCACTCAGAACGGCGACATTGTTTGCTTCCGTCCCGACATGAATGCTAAGCGTATGGCAGACTCGGCCAGAAGGCTTGTTATGCCTCCGTTCCCTGAGGACAAGTTTATTGATGCCGTTAAGCAGGTTGTCAAGGCAAACGAGGCTTGGGTTCCTCCCTTTGGTTCAGGTGCCACACTTTATGTGCGTCCGGTAATGTATGCTACCGGCATTGTCATTGGTGTAAAACCAGCTGATGAGTATCAGTTCCGTATTCTCGTAACGCCGGTTGGTCCTTACTTTAAGGGCGGAGCAAAGCCCATTGATATTTGCGTTGCACAATATGACCGTGCGGCGCCCCATGGTACCGGCAACATCAAGGCCGGTCTGAATTATGCCATGAGTCTTTATCCCTATCAGCTCGCTCATGACAACGGTTTTGCCGAGAATATGTATCTCGATTCCGGCACCCGTACCTATGTTGAAGAGACCGGCGGCGCTAACTTCCTCTTTGTTGATCAAGAAGGAACCCTTATTGTTCCCAAGTCCTTTACCGACTCCATCCTTCCTTCAATCACCCGTCGCAGCCTTGTATATGTAGCCGAGAATATGCTTGGTATGAATGTTGTTGAGCGTCCCGTTCGTTATGACGAGATCAAGAACTTCACCGAGTGCGGTCTTTGCGGAACTGCAGCTGTTATCAGCCCTGTTGGCAGCGTAACCGGTCCCGACGGCGTAGTTGAATTCCCGAGCGGCCGCAAAGAAATGGGTCCCGTTATGACCAAGCTCCGCGGAACACTCACAAGCATCCAGTCAGGCGAGATTGAAGGTCCCGAGGGTTGGGTTGTTAAAATTAGCTAAGGAGATATTTCATGCCAGAAGCTTTAAAAGAGAACGCTCAAAAGCCCGAACGTTCCTTTAAAAAAATGCCTGAGCCCGTAGTATCAGGTTTTACCTGGACTGACGGCTCTCAGGAAATTGAGCTCGAAACTATAGCTCAGCATATTGAAATAACCGAGAATGACGGCGAACCCATTGGTTCAATGTTCACTATCTCATATCTCAAAAAAGATGCACAAGAAGTGCGTCCTGTCACATTCTGCTTTAACGGCGGCCCGGGCAGCGCAAGTTATATCATTAATATTGGCGGCATTGGTCCTAAGTGTGTTATGCCCTGCGGCGATAAACACATAGGCCCCGCTCCTTACGCACTTGAAATGAATGAGTATTCACTCATTGCGACTTCTGACCTTGTGTTTATTGATGCTCTCGGCACAGGTTGGTCGCGCCTCGCTGACGGCGTTAAGGGCAAGCGCGCCTATTCTCTCGACAAAGATGCCGAGTGTTTCTCCCGCTGCATTGCTGCCTGGCTCGAAAAGACAGGCCGCTGGAATTCGCCGCTCTACCTTTTTGGCGAATCATACGGAACCACTCGTAACGCTGTTCTTATTGGCCAGCTTGCTCAACGTGGAATCGACCTCAACGGTGTCATTATGCTTTCTGCTCTCTTTGACTGGAGCGCAACAATCCCCGGTAATGATGCGAATTACATCCAGCTTTTCCCAACCATGGCTGCTATTGCACAATACCACGGAAAAGGCGCTTACGTTAATGAGCTTACGAGTGATGAACTCTTTGACCGTGCTCTTGAATTCGCAGAAGACGCTCTTGCCCCGGCGCTTCTTAAGGGCGACCGACTTGATGCAGACCGCGAGAGCGAACTCGCTCAGCTTATGTCCCAATTCATAGGCCTTACGTCTTCCTATATTGCCGCCAAGCATCTGCGTATTGAGCTCACTGACTTCCGCCAGGAACTTCTTCGCGATAAAGGCAAAGTTGTGGGACGTCTCGACGGCAGATTCTCGTTTGAAGCCGGTAACTTCCTTCAGACTTCTTCAGAAGGTATCTCCGAGGAAGATCCTTCTGACACGTGCACATCTTCTGCCTGGGCAGCCGGTTTCAGACATCACGTTAAGCATGATCTTAACTACTCCAACTCCTTGCCGTATAACACAAGCGCGTGGGAAACTATTGGCATGAACTGGATTCATGACCACACAAGCGCCGGTGTTGAATGGAAATCACACACGCCCAACGTCGCTTACGATCTTGCAATGTCAATGCGTCACAACCCAGACATGAAGGTTCTTATACTTGGCGGACGCTATGATATGGCAACACCGTTCCTTGGACCCATTGAGGATCTCGCACGTATGTATCTCTCTGATGAGATCAAGTCTAACCTTGAGTTTAAACTTTATGACTCAGGACATATGATTTATGTTAACCGCGATGCGTTTAAACAGATGGCGGCTGATGTCGAGGAATTCTACAAAGCTTAGTATCATTCTGTGATTTGTTTTTAAGCCCATATCATTCAATATGATATGGGCTTTTTTGATCTTTTGAATCAATATCTTTCTATCCGATTCTTTCGAATAAATGACCGGTTGTGGTATTTCTAAAACTAGACGGTAATTGCACTTTTTGCTTGACTGCCTCCAGAGCTTCTTTTACATGATTAATTGCCTGCATGCTTTCTTCTTCATTAAGAAGACGAGTATCAACCAGGAATCTTTTGACTCCTATGCGGGCAAGCTCAGCAATATGGGGGGTAATATCAAGGGGCTGGTTCCACCAGAGGTTTGATCTGCCTAAGGCATTGGTTGTAACAAGGCTTGGACGGCCAAACTCATCTTTTAGAGCATAAGGGTTTTCTCGTCTTGGACATGTTTTGCAGGTTTGTTTGCAGTTCCCCATTGCTTGGAGTACACAGTGTTCACATGTCATGGTTCTGATATAACCGTAAGCGGTAATTCCAAGCGGAAGATTTGTTAGTTTGGCTAATCGTTCAATTTCAAGGATTTCAAGCTCGGGGGAGAGCCACACGCCTGTTGCTCCCCGGTGTTCGAATACTTCAAATGAAATGTGATTGTGTAAAGGCAAGGTATCCCAAAGCCAGCATGATGATACTTGTTTTTCGCGTGCTAAAGACAGCCAGGAAACAGAACCGCATATGACTTCATTAAACGAGACATTCATTGTCTCATTAAAAAGCTCATGATCACGTTGGCGGGCGACTTCACCAAAGAGGGGAGTAATGTTCTGAGGCCATTCATCGGTTACGTAAAATTATATTTTTGCCTCAACGTACTTGATCCGCTTCCTAAAACGAGATCTTCTACCGGAACTATGACTGTAGTTGCTCCGGCGTCTTTTGCTGCTTTGGCTTTTTTGGGTGTATTTGCCAAAACGGCAAGTTCTAATGCTGTAACAGATTCTGTTTCTTCACGCACTCTTAAGGAACACTTGGGCGATGGTATTGTTTGCGGCGGCTCATGGAGGTTATTCTTGATTGTTTCCCATGGTTCAAGAATAGCTTGTACCAAAGCATCTGCTGCTTGTGCTCGCACTTCATGAACTGCCGAGAAACTCATGCCAACATTTTCATCCATTTCAACAGAAAATGTTTTCGCCTCAAAGGGACTTGTTCCCAAACGTCCTACGTGTTCTATAAGATCATTTTCTGTTACTGCTCTTGTTTTGGCGGGTTCAACCAAAAAACCCTTCGCATAAGCTTTGCAATCTCCTGTGTCGAGTTCTACGGTGAACGGCTCACCGAGTTTGGCTTTGATTCTTACATCTACTTTACGTTTTCTTGGCCATTCACGGCTTGCAAATTGTTTGGCTTTTTGCATGGCTTCTTCGCTGCGTATTAAGCGCACTGCACACCCAACCGGCATGGGACGGCTCAAACGTATATTGAGATCAGCCTTGCTTGGTGTGTCTTGAGGAACCAAAGCGGTAAGATAGTCTTGGAAGCTCTGAGGATTTCTGATTTCCAGAAGATCTCCGGTAAATACCGGCTCAGTCAGCTTAACAGTTATTTGTTTACCCTGAGATTTAACCACGCTTCCCACAAGCTGGCCGCGATTGTTCCCACGTTCATAAGACATTATGCTGTTGTCGTGCACACCAAAGAGGTATCCGTTTGTAAAGTCTCTGTTAAAGGCACGGGCCAATGTGCGATGTGCTTCTTCTGAAGCTCTGAGAGGCTCCCCGGAAGACTCATATTCATCTATAACTTTCCGGTAGGTTTCTACAACCGAGGCTACATAATCCGGCGCTTTCATGCGTCCTTCGATTTTTAAGGATCTCACGCCGGATCTTACAAGGTCACAGATATTATCAATGCTGCAATAATCACGCGGTGATAACAGCCTTGATCCATCTATTACAGCACAGGTTTTTCCTTGAGAATCAGACAAAATGTACGGCAATCTGCATGGTTGTCTGCAGAGGCCTCTGTTGGCTGACCTTCCTCTTTGCATACTGCTCAGAAGGCATTCTCCCGAGTAGCAAATACAAATTGCACCATGACCGAATGCTTCTATATCAGGTCCTACCTGAGAACATGCCAAAAGCTCCTGCAGCGTTAATTCGCGGGATATGGTTACTCGTTTGCAACCTTGCTGCTCGGCAAACTTAACTCCCAAAGGATCATGAACATTTGCCTGGGTAGAAAGATGCAACTCCAAAGCAGGCCAAAGTTCATGGATAAGGTTTAACAGGCCCCAATCTTGAACAATAAAGGCGTCAGCCCCTGCACATGCACATTCGTAAACAAGTTTGAGCGCCTGCACCAGTTCGTCTTCACGGATGAGAATGTTAATTGTTACGTAAACTCTGCTGCCTGCGAGGTGAGCAAGTCTTGTAGCTTGTGTAAAATCCTCAAGGGTAAAATTCTCGGCATTTCTGCGGGCATTAAATGAACCTAATCCGCAATATATTGCATCTGCGCCGGCGGCCAAAGCGGCTCGGAATGCTTCGAAGGTACCGGCAGGGGCCAAAAGCTCAAGGGTTTTTCCGCCGGTAGTTTTCGCGGATTGTTGGTGGGTATGTAATGAATCTTGTAATTCTGCCATGCTAATTATGCCCTTCTTCTTTCAGTTGTAACACTGAGAATAGTATCATGTATAGGTTACGTTTTACATATAAACATGCAAGGAGGGAGTTAAATCATATGTGCGAAGCATGCGCGCAGATATCTCCTCAAAAAGAATTATTTATGTATGACATTGTTGCCGAGGATCCAAAGACTGCGGCACGTGCCGGCGTTTTTCATACAGCACACGGCGATATAAAGACTCCGGTCTTTATGCCGGTAGGCACAAAGGGCACCGTTAAAGGTATGCTGCCCGGTGGTGTCGAGGATCTTGGTGCGCAAATTATCCTCGCAAACACGTACCATTTGGCTTGCCGTCCCGGTGAAACAGTTGTAGAAGAGCTTGGCGGACTTCATGAATTCATGCAATGGCACAAGCCTATTCTTACCGATTCCGGCGGTTTTCAGGTATTTAGTCATGAGGGTCTGGTAAAGCTCGAAGATAATGGCGTTGGGTTCAGAACTGATGACTATGATGGCGCTCATGTTTTTTGGACTCCCGAGCGCAATATGGAAATCCAGCAGGCTCTCGGGGCCGATATTGTTATGCAGCTTGACCAATGTCCCGGCTATCCTGCCGAGAGAAGCTTTGTTGAACGTGCCGTTGAACTCTCGAGCTCATGGGGCGAGCGTTGCTTTAAAGCCCATACCAAAAAAGACCAGGCGCTCTTTGGTATTGTACAGGGAGGAATGCATCTTGACTTGCGTATTCGCTCGCTCAATCATCTGGAAAACTGCGGTGAATTTCCCGGTTACGGAATTGGCGGTTACTCGGTTGGCGAGGACCATGAAACAATGTTCGAAACCCTTGCTCCATTAGCCTCTCAATATATGCCCAAGCACAAACCGCGCTATTTAATGGGTGTTGGAAATCCCACAACGTTGGTTCAGGGAGTTGCCTGCGGTATAGATATGTTCGATTGCGTCTTGCCAACACGAACCGCACGGTCAGGGACGGCGTTTTCTTCTTTGGGACGCATGAATATGCACAATGCCAAATATACTCATGATAAAGGTCCGCTTGATGAATCCTGTACATGCCCGGTCTGCACTGGAGGTTATTCAAGAGGATACATTCGTCATCTTGTTATGCAAAAAGAAATGCTTGGCGGAATTTTGCTCACCATGCTTAATCTTTATTTCTTACTTAATCTAATGAACCTTGCGCGAGAAGCCATTCTTCAAGGCACGTATAAAGAATTCTTAGATAATTGGATGTCAAGCCCGGCTGCAAATGATTACTAAAGGGGATAAAGTTCATGACCCAGGATACAAAAATCCGTACCGCTACACTTTCTATAGACAACAATACCTATTGTTATTATCCCGTTGACCAGTGCGAGGGGGCCTCCCGGCTGCCTTATGCCCTGAAAATTCTGCTTGAGAATGTCTTGCGTTACCAGGACTCTCAGCATGCAAATACGGAGCAGGCTCAGGCTGTTTTAACGGCCGGCCTCAAGGGTGAAACCGGTGAAGAAGTCTCTTATATGCCGGCGCGCGTACTTTTTCAGGATTTTACCGGCGTACCTGTTATGGTTGATTTTGCTGCAATGCGCGATGCCGTGCAAGATCTTGGCGGAGATCCCCGTGTTATTAACCCGCTTATCCCATGTGATCTCGTCATTGACCACTCCGTAATTGGCGATGTTTCTGGTTGCAAAGAAGCTTGCGCTCAAAATGAAGCCATTGAGTTTGATCGCAACCGTGAGCGCTACACCTTTTTAAAGTGGGCACAGGACTCGTTTGATAACCTTCGTATTCTCCCTCCTGCTGCAGGTATTTGCCACCAGCTCAACATCGAGCTTCTCGCTAAAGGCGTTACCACCGTTTCTTGCGGGTATTGCTGCCAGGATACTAAGTCTTGTCTTTGCTTTGATACGGTTGTGGGTACCGATTCCCACACAACTACTGCCGCAGGATTGGGTGTTTTGGCATGGGGTGTTGGAGGTATTGAGGCAGAAGCCGCCGCATTGGGTCAGCCCATCTCTATTCTCGTACCAAAAACGTATGGCATACATATGACAGGCGCACTTCAAAATGGCGTCAGCGCTATGGATCTTGCTCTTACAGTCGCTCAAATTCTTCGTTCAAAGAATGTCGTAGGAGCATTTGTCGAGGCTTTTGGCGAAGGTGTCTCAAGTCTTAGCGCAACACAGAGAACATGTGTAAGCAATATGAGCCCTGAATATGGCTGCACGGCATTTTTGTTCCCGGTAGATGAACGCACGCTTGAGTATTACCGCAACACCGGCCGCAGCGCAAAACAGATTTCTCTTATAGAAACTTACTGCAAGACTCAGGGTTTTTGGCATGATCCGTCTCAAACACAGGTATATCATGAAGTCATTGAGCTTGATCTCTCAACTGTTGAACATTCTATTGCCGGTCCTTCTAGGCCTCATGACAGGATTCCGTTTGACAGTGCACATAACCGCGTTCGCGAAGTTATTGCCGAGCACGGTCATACGTTGCAAGATATGGTATGCCAGGTAGAAATTGACGGAAGCACGTACAACCTTACCCATGGCGCATTGGCTATAGCTGCTATTACGAGCTGCACAACTACAGCTGATCCTTCTATGATGCTTGCTGCCGGTCTTTTGGCACGTAATGCAGCAGCTGCAGGCGTCTTTACAAAACCCTGGGTTAAGCGTTTGCTTTCGCCGGGAAGCCATGCAAGCGAGCTTTTGCTCGAGCGTGCCGGTCTCTTGAAAAGCCTTCAGGAACAGGGCTTTTATACAGCCGGATTTGGTTGTATGAGCTGTATTGGCAACTCAGGACCCATTCTGCCTCAGCTTCATGAGCTTTCTCAAACCCTCGATCTTGCAGCGGTCGTAAGCGGAAACCGCAACTTTGAAGGCCGCATTTCTCCCGATGTCAGCCAAAATTACTTAGGTTCTCCGGCAACCGTTGTAGCATACGCTCTTGCCGGAACCGTCGATTTTGATTTTGTGGACGAACCTCTCATAAACAAGGATGGCAAAGAAGTCTTTCTCCGCGATCTCTGGCCGCTTGATTCGGAGATTTCTGAGCTTATGCAGACGTATGTCAATGAATCCCTGTATACAGCTGCTCTTCAGGATATCGAAAAGGGGAGCAGCGCCTGGCAGAATCTCTCGTCAAAACCAAGTCTCACATATGACTGGGATGAGAAGTCAACCTATATTGCCAAGCCTCCGTACTTTGAGGGTATGTCTAAAGAGCTTTCTGCTTCTGCCCGGATCGCCAATGCAAAAGCTCTTGTTTTCCTTGGTGATTTTGTAACAACAGATCATATTTCGCCGGCAGGACAAATTGCCGCTCAGTCTCCAGCTGCTTTGTATCTTGAATCATGCGGTCTTGCACAAAAAGATTTTAACACCTATGGATCACGCCGCGGCAACCATAAAGTTATGCAGCGCGGAACCTATGCAAACGTAAAACTCCAAAACCGATTGGTACCCGAGAAGCGCGGATGCTGGACATATGACCAGATACGCAGCACGGTAACAAGCGTTTGGGATGCTGCGGTAGATTATATGGACCACAATATCCCTCTCGTGGTTGTTGCCGGCCAAATGTATGGTTCGGGATCAAGCCGCGACTGGGCTGCCAAAGGCGTTCTTTTACAGGGAGTAAAAGCAGTTTTCGCCCAGTCTTTTGAACGTATTCATCGCTCAAACCTTGTAGGAATGGGAATCTTGCCCCTTGAATTCCCCAGAGATGTGAATGCTGATACCTTAGGACTCACCGGGCATGAGACATTTACTCTTCCTCCTCTTGATTACGCGAGCGGTATTTGTCCAAAGACCATACCGGTCACGGTAACCAGAGAAGACGAATCAACATTCACATTTGAGGCGACTGTCCGCATTGACACACCCACAGAACTTGCCTATATGGCACACGGTGGCATCCTGCAATATACAATTCGGAAACTCATGGCATAAATATGTGTAAAATATACAAATAACTATGGTACTATACTCAGTGGTATTGTACGCAGCGTGTTAGGACAGTTTCGTGGCATCAACTCAAAGTACTTCGTTCGAATCATCGCAGGTGCGCAAAAGCACCATGTTTATTATGCAACAGCTGGTCACCAAAGACTTTAAGCTCAAATACCGGCGCAGTGTTCTGGGTATTCTCTGGAGCGTCCTGAATCCTCTTCTTATGATGTGCGTGCTAACGCTCGTATTTTCTAATATGTTCAGGTTTCCCATCGAGAACTACCCGGTTTACCTGATTCTTGGTATGACGCTTTTTACGCTTATGAGTGATGCGACAAACGGCGCTATGCACTCCATGCTTGATTCTGCGGCGCTTATTAAAAAGGTCCGTATAGAAAAAGCGGTGTTTCCTATTGAGAAAGTCTTGTTCTCTCTTGTTAACTATGCGTTTTCTATGATAGCCGTTATATGCGTTATGATCTTCTTTAAGATCCAGCCTTCGCCTTCTATATTCGGAGCCATTCTCGTCATCATTTATGTCCTTATATTCAGCGCCGGTCTCGGCCTCCTTTTAAGTGCGCTTACCGTTTTCTTTCGTGATGTTATGCACTTATGGAGTGTTATTATTATGGCATGGAACTACCTCACACCCATCTTTTGGCCGCAGGAGGGCCTTGCGAGCCTTGATTCAGGACTTTCGAATATGCTTATGACCTGTGAGCAATGGAATCCTATGTATCATTATGTAGCGTATATCAGAGACTGTATGATGTATCAAACCATGCCCGGTCTTACGGAGAATCTTATTTGCATTGGTTTTGCCGTTGTAACCTTTTCTTTGGGAATTGTGGTCTTCCGCAAGACTCAGCACAAGTTCATTCTCTACATTTAAGGTGGTTGTCATGGCAGAAACTCCTACCGCAGATACACCAAACAATGAGGTCATTGTTGCGGTTGACCATGTAGGTATGATTTTTAATATTGCTTCAGAGCAACTGAACAGCCTCAAAGAATACTTTATCGCAATTGCCCGCCATGAACTGAGGTTTAAAGAGTTCAGAGCGCTTGACGATATATCTTTTACCGTAAACAAAGGCGATGTTTTTGGACTTGTGGGCACAAACGGCTCGGGTAAATCTACTATGCTCAAAATCATTGCGGGTGTTCTTGAGCCAAGTTTGGGTTCTTGTTATGTAAAGGGAACAATTGCTCCTTTGATTGAACTTGGCGCAGGATTTGATATCGAGCTGACGGCGCGCGAGAATATTTATTTAAACGGCGCTCTCCTTGGATACTCAAAAGCATTTATCAATGAGCATTTTGACGAGATTGTTGACTTTGCCGAGCTGCGCGATTTTCTCGACATGCCGCTTAAGAATTATTCGAGCGGTATGGTCGCTCGTATTGCGTTCTCCATCGCGACGGCAACAAAGCCTGATCTTTTGATTGTTGACGAAACCCTCGCGGTAGGCGACTTCTTATTCCAGCAAAAATGTG
>JAFWFL010000133.1 GCA_017515595.1 Coriobacteriales bacterium | reverse complement strand
AGGCCGAGAACCCCCCCCGCCCTTCTGACCTGCAAGTTATTCTCGGCTACTGTGATTTGCTATTCCGAAATGACAACTCAAACCCATTTGAGTTGTCATGAAGTGGCGATTCCCGTGCACGGTGTGTCAAAGTGTGTCAAAGGGACAGGCTATTTGGCGTATGAATGCAGCGCCATGGCTGCGAGGCCGTCTTTGCACTGTCCGGCATAGTGTATTTACCCTTTATATGCTTGGATATAGCCGGCGGCAAGTTTTCCAGCATATAGTCGGTTGGATTTAGCCTTCGTATGCTTGGATATAGCGCCAAAAGCGCTGGTGATGGCGGTTATGGTGGATGGGGAGTCTGAGCGCGTACGTTCCAAAGTCATCTCCATCGCGCACGTCGAGATGCACGGGTATCATGCCTTTTGGAGGGGTAACCGTTTGCGGGGGGAATCCAAAGCACATAGCGCCGAGTTCCCTGGTAAGCTTGATAATAACACTGGATTCGGTCGCGTTTGCCCTGATATCAGGCTCAATACCTTCTTCCCGGCATCTGCTTAGCACAAATTGGTGCAGGTGGTTATGGCGCCCGGCTGTTACAAGCGGTGCTCCCTGTAGGGCGCTCAGACCCAGGGAATCTGCTTGCGCATAGAGATGGCCTTCAGGCACCAAAAGCCAGATACCCATGCGCATGATCGCACAGATTTCATACTTTGACAGCAGCTCGGGGTGCGAGCCCACAATGCCAATATCAGCTTCTTTCCGGTCAATAGACACAAGTACGGCATCAGTACTCATCTCTTCGACCTCAAGACGAATGCTTGGCTGGCTTACAATAAATCGCTCAAAAAATGATGTTGGAAGACCTTGAGAGCCTCCGTTTACCAGGGCGATCGAGACCGGGAACTCGTTTTGCGCAGCGCTACCCACCGGACGCAGGTATTCTCGGCAAAAATCATCGTAACGTTCAACAATGCCAAAAGCATCGGCTACAATCTGCCTTCCAATCTCGGTGGGAACCAGTTTCCCGGTATGGCGTTCAAAGGTTTTGACACCCAGTTCCCGCTCGATATTTCTCAGCATCTTGCCCACGGCCTGCCGCGATATGTGCAGCTGGTCAGCCGTGGCCGTCAATGTGCCGCAATCACGCAAAACAGTAAGAAGTTTCAGAGCTTTGATATCCATGGTTTGCCAGCCCCCTGCCGGTTCTCTTTTGATTCTTTGCTTTGATACCAATAGAATCAATGTGCTTATATTACACAAACTGACTGCACTTGAACAGGGATACGTAATAATAAGTTTCCATTTGCGTAACTATAAGATTACAAAACTCCATATTATCCTATTATTATCTTTAACGATCGCGACAAAGGGTCGCATGTCTTTTCGCCGCCCGGTTTTGGGCAGCGGAACGAAAGGAGATCACATGAGTAACAATATGAGCCGTCGTAATTTCTTGGCCGGTACCGGCGTCGCAGCTGCTGCAATGCTTGGCGCAGGCAGCGCTTTTGCAGCCAGCTCCGGTGACACTTCCGGCGCTATGGCAGCCGCTGAGGCTCTCGGCACCAAGGGTGGCTCAATTGTAGCCGGCGCCGACGTTTTTGGACGTCCTTACAATGATGAGTATGTCGTTGATATCGCCAACGGTATTCCCAGGTGGAGCTTTGAGATTGCCCCTGAGCCAATCCCCGCTGACCAAATTGCTGAGGTCATTGAGGACGACATCATTGTTATTGGTTCAGGTATGGCCGGTCTTTGCGTTGCCGCATCAGCTGCCGAGCAGGGCGGAAGCGTCACCCTCTTTAGTGCTTCAAGCCAGCCCATCAGCCGTGGCGGTTCAAACTTCAGCGCCTACAACAAGGTTATTGAAGAGTACGGTATTCCTCGCCTTGACCCGGTTGACTTCTTCTGGCGTGAAGAGAAGGCCGCAAGCTTTAGCATTGACCAGCAAATGTGGATGCGTGGTTACAACAACTCAGAAGAGGCTATGAACTGGGTTATTGACATCGCTCGCGACGCAGACGTAGAGGTCTTCCTTGAGCGCGACAACATCAACGAGGGCGGCCCTGATTACGCTATTGGCTTTGGTGCAAAGGGCGACGACTCCGGCAGCGCTTCTACCGGTCAGCAGAACGCCGTTGAGGCAGTAGAGGAATTCGCTCTTGCCCATGGCGCAAAGATTATGTATGACATCGTTGCCAAGCAGCTCATCCGCGAAGGCGACGGCCCTGTTACCGGTGTTATTGGCCAGAAGGAAGACGGTTCTTACATCCAGTTCAACGGCAAGTACATTGTTATGGCTACCGGTGGTTTCTGCGCAGATAAGAACATGGTTGCCAAGTATATGCCCCAGGTACTCCCGCTGGTTGGCCTTGACCCCGTTGAGGTTGACTACAACACCGGTTTTGCTCTGACCGGCATCTTCCCGGGCGACGGCCAAAAGATGGGCCTCTGGGTAGGCGCTTCTTGGCAGCACTGCACCTCTGCTCCCATTATGCAGAGCGCATGGGCCGGTTCCTATGAGCCTCTCGGATTCCATCAGGGCCTCAATGTTAACATGAACACCGAGCGTTATCAGCGCGAGGATATGACCGGTCCGTACAGCGCAAACCACCTGCTTGCACAGCCCGGCCACATTGCATGGGGCATCTGGACCGCAAACTTTGCTCAGGAAATCATTGACAACGGCCATGAGTGGTACTTCTTTGGCAACAAGTACGACGTACCTGCCATGGCTGCAGAAGACGTTGTTGCTATGTGGGACAGCAGCTGGTCATACACCAAGGCCGATACCCTTGAAGAGCTTGCCGGCAAGATTGGTCTTGATCCTGAGAAGCTCGTTGCTGTTGTTGAGCGTTACAACGAGTGCGTTGCTGCCGGTGAGGACCTTGACTTCCATAAGGATCCGAGCAACCTCATTGAGATCAAGCCTGAGGGCCCCTTCTATGCAGCTCGCAACTACGCTATGTTCATGTCAACCGAGGCTGGCCTCAACACCAACTGCAACCTCCAGGTATGCGATGCCAACAACATGCCCATCCCCGGTCTGTTCAACGTTGGTCAGATGATTGGTAACATGTACGCCAACAACTACAACTTCGCCATCCCCGGCAACAGCTACGGCATTAACTGCATCACCTTTGGTTACCTCCTTGGCCGCGACCTCGCAGCAGGCAAATTCTAAGCCAAAGCCAAGTGTTGGGATAATCCCACACAAAAGGCAGCATAAGCGCGATTTTCTCGGCCTGCCGTAACATGAATTAAAAAGACCCGCCCGGTATAACCGCCGGCGGGTCTTTTTGTTGCTGCAAAGTGGCACAGATTGCCGTTTGGGAGAGGGACCAATCATTTTGGTAGAGATTGCTGTTTGGAAGAGGAGCCAATTACTTTGGCACAGATTGCCGTTTTCGAGAGGATTGAAGTGGATGAGATGCGGCTTTTCGAGAGGCGCTCTGGCGCAGATCTTCGTTTTCGAGAGGATTTTGAAGAGAAGGATTTCTCGGCATTTTACAGAATACCAGGTAAATACCTGTGTATCAAAAATGCACGATGCCGAGAAGCCCAATAATCCTCTCGAAAACAAGGATCTGTGGCAGAGCGCCTCTCGAAAAGCCAGATCTGTGGCAGAGCGCCTCTCGAAAACCCAGATCTCATCCACCGATCCTCTCGAAAACAGGGATCTTATCCATCAGCGTATCTCACAAACCAGAATCTTATCCACCAAACAGGGATCCCATCCCTTTTAGTGATGGCCGAGTGGGGCGGAGCTTATCAAGTGACGGCTACTTTTTTGGAGTATAATGCCACATATGAAGGAGCGGGTGGTGGAGCGAAAGAGGCACACAGATGAGCATGAAACTCCGGAGATTAGGCGCTATAGGTATCTGCCTTGTTATGATGCTTCTGGTTGGCTGGGTAAGCGTTCTAAGTATCCAAGCTGTTTTTGCTGAAGAAGCGGTACCAGAAGCCGCGCAAGAAACCACCCCAACAGAGGGCCGTCTTTTAATGGCGGGTGACATCCAGGCAGCTCAAAGCCAAGAAGACAGTCAAGGTGCCTATATCAACTCCACTGTCGATGCGAAAGGCCTGGGTATTCTTTGTGCCTCAAAAGTACTCCCCGCGCTTGAGAAAGATGCTCAAAAGCTTAGCATATATGCCTATGGATCAGGCATAACAGTCAATAACGGTGGCTGTGGAGTCTACATAGGACCCTTTAACAGCTTTTATGCCTATGGCAGCTCGGTGAAAGCTGCAGAGATAGGCCTTATCTCAGATACCTGCGGAGACGTTCTCCTGAGCACCATTCAGGACGGCGAAGCCAATGAGGAACTTGCGGAGGTTCTTAGCAACAAAGACAAAGGCGCTCAAGCAAACAAGCAGCTTGGCACAACTGTTGAGGGTGGCCGCAACGCCCTTATGGTCCAAAGCACAGACATTGAACTGTCTGAGGAGTATCAAGAATATCTCTTTAACATGATTCCAGAGGAATACCAGGCGTTTTTCTCCAGCGAGTTATCTGCAGAATACCAGGCCGAGAAGTACCAGGAATACCTCTCCCAAGCGCTTGCTCTTTTGCAAACAAACATAGACGCTCATGACTCGACGCTCAAAACTGACCTGACCATTGATAACAATGTGACCTATAAACCCCAGGAGCAGGCATACATAGACCACACCAAAGGCAGCGTTATCCTGATCAAGTCAACCAATGCTGCCCTTACGCTCGACAGCTGCAAATTGCTTCCGGATAAAGACGGAACCGGCTATCTTATCCAGACTGTTGTAAGCAATGATACTGCTACGGGGTTTGCGGTTCCTGATGGCAAAACCTACCCCGGTATTTTTGTTCTTATGAAAGACATGGCGGTTACAGGAGACATTGCCCACGAGGACTACCAGCGCGACTTGTACTTAGAGCTCAAAGGGACAACCTACACCGGAGCTATTAACCAATACAGTTTTTCTCAATGGCAAGCCGCGGCACAAAAGGAAGGCTTTGAAGATTATTGTACCGACGAATCTTATAAAACGCACCACGGAGCTTATGTAACGCTCGCCAATGACAGCGTCTGGAATGTTACCGAAGACAGCTACCTTGCCGGTCTCGTATACGAACCCGGCTGCAAGATAAACGGCATTATTTATTACAAAGGCAAAGAGTATGCCCCCGGCAAAATGTCGTTGTTTGGGGACATCGTCGTAAAGCCGTTGCCTCATGTTCACACCTGGTATGCGGCAGAAGTGGTTGACCAGACATGCGTTACAGACGGCTACGTTGTGTATCAGTGCACGGGGTGCGAAGAATCATATACAGATTATTACCCCGCGACCGGCCATAACTACTATGTTGCCGCTTATGTTGAGCCGGAATGCGAGACAGACGGTTATATCTACTATGCGTGTGCCTATTGCGGGGATGGTTATACCGAGCCGCTTCCCGCCACCGGCCATGATTGGCAACAGCAGGGAGGTAACCCGCCAACCTGCACGTTCGACGGTAACAAAAACTGGGTATGCACAAAATGCGGTGCGGAATACCTCGAGACAGAAGTAGGCTCCGCTTTGGGACATGACTGGGTATTCACATTCGTTTATGGTGTTACCTGCACAGAAGACGGATATGAAGAGTATACCTGCTCGCGTTGCGGTGAGAAAAAGATCGAGAACTTCCAGCCCGCGACCGGTCATAATCTCGAGTACTGGTATAACATAGAGCCTACGTGCGTTGACTATGGTTATTCAGTATGGATCTGTCTGAACTGCTACGATACTTTTAAGTTCACAAACGCAGTCCCCTATGGAAAAGACGGAGAAAAGGGGCATCACTACGTGTTTTCCGGTTATGTCGATTCTAAATACCACTACTATGTCTGCGAGTATTGTGGCAAATATCAAAAAGAAGAACACCAGGGTAATCCCTGTATAGTCTGCGGCCATACCTCATAAGGCGATAATGCCGAGAAACCCTCGCAGTAGCAAGGAGCTTGTGGCAGACTGCCCAAATCATCCTAGCGCACAGGAATAGCCTTTCTCGTGCTCAATTAATCCAATTAATTGAGCGTCAAAAGAGCGATTCCTGTGCGCGAGGATGATTTGGATGCGTATAGGTAGACGGGCTTATTCCCATGTGGCAGTTCCTGTGTGCGAGGGTAATTTTGGGCAGACTGGCAAGGGTTTCTCGGCATCTACCTGACAAAAGGACAGACCTAATGCCTGTACCTGGCAAAGAACAAGTCTTTTGTCAGGTAAAGTGTTCACAGTACCATCATGGGATTCTCCGTTTGGTATAGAATATCTGCCAAATATGTTCCTGAGCCGCTGTAACGGGACAGTTATGTGCAAAAATAATTAGTTTAACTATGGGATTATTGATGACAATCCCTATGGGACTGTCATGTACGCACGGAAGGAGGTGCGGGATGTCCGAGAAGAGAATGAAGCGCGCGGGATGGTTTGGTTTCCTTGTTGCTTGCCTGGTACTCGCAATTGGTGTCTTAACTGCATCGATATTCGCAGAGGATGTTGATGGGCAAGAAACCAATCCGGAGATTCAGTCAGAAGGGTCTGAGAACACAAACCCCTCAATCTCTGATGTGTCGGCCCGGCAAAGGTGGCCTTGGAACGGTCTTGTAGATATCGATTATAAGATCACGGGCGAAACCAAGGGCATGTATGTTGTCATCTCGGTAAAAGATACTGAGAGCGGACAAACCTGGGAAGCAACCAAGTTTTATCCCGGAACAGAGCCTTCTGCATCAGAAGGTACTCATCGCGCTACCTGGGATGCGCTTCAAGATGGCGCTACAGATGTGGTATCTTCAAACGTTATAGCGACCGTAGCCCTTATGCGTCCCAACGGAACACCCATAGCTATGGCAGATACCAATACCTTTAATGAAGCAGATGTAACCTTAAACGTAACAGAAGAATCAGACGGCGTACTTGCCAATGATGATTTTGGTCCTGATGCCAACGGCTCTCTTATTGGTGTTGCAGCAGGAGAAGCCACAGATCCGCCAAGCGGTAAAGTGGGCGAAGAAGTAGAAGGCACATACGGCAAGCTTACTCTCAATGCTGACGGCACGTACTCCTACACGCTTACCCAAGATATCGCACAAGATAAAACGGTAGAAGACATATTTACCTATGCAATTGAGGACGGTAACGGCGACATTGCTTGTACAACCCTTACCATCGCAATCAAGGGCGATACAAACAAGCCTTCAATTACACTTCCTGAAGAAGGCTCAGACGCTCTTAAGGTATACGAATCTGCTCTTGACGCAAGCGATACTCAGCAAGCAGGCTCTAACCCTGATGCTACTACAGAAGCTACGTCAGGTGAGATTACGCTTACGCTCAATGGCAAAGCCGCGGCACTTACCATTGGTAACTTGAACTTTGATATAGACACAAACGGTGATGCGACAGTTGAAGATGGCAGCAATGCGATCTCAACAGACAAAGGTATCTTAACTATCACAGGTATCAAGGGTGGTATCGTAAGCTATGCCTATACACTTACCGCAAGCCAAGACCAAAGCGAAAGTGATGTGGCTGACAAGTTCGCTATTAGCGTAATAGATGCCACAAATAATGCGGCAGCCGAGCAAACCCTGAGCATTACCATTGTTGATGATGTACCGGTCCTTACGGTTAACGCAGACACTCTCACAGTATACGAAGCCGGTCTTTCAAACGGCAGCCAGACAGATGATGTTGATGTCTCTGCTCAAGGTACCATGACGCTGGTAAGTGGTGCAGATGGCCTGCAGGGGTTCACAATCAGTTTTGGTGATGACCAATCAGCAACAGTTTTGCCAGCTGAAGATGGCGCACTCGCCATGCAGTACGGTAACATATCGTTCTCTTATTCAGATGGCACACTTACATATATTTATGCACTTACAAACAGGGCGGAGCATCCTGGTCAAGGTAAGGACGAGGTTACAGAGAGTTTCTCGGTTACCGCAACAGATAATGATGGCGACACGTCAGATTCTCAGTCTGTGACAGTAACGGTCCTAGATGATGTACCTGTTGCGCAAAACGACAACATTATCATCGATGAGGAAAGTGCAAAGAACGGGTATACCGGTGAAAGTGTTCTGTCAAATGATACATTTGGTGCAGATGAACCGGCAGAACAGACAGTGACGTCGATCGAAAACGGCACGATCGGTACAGCCTTTACGGGAGCCTACGGCATATTTGTGATGAATGAAGACGGTAGCTACACGTACACGCTGACACAAGATATTGCGGTGGGCGAGAGTAAAACAGATACATTAACCTATACAATTACCGATGAAGACGGTGACACTTCAGAAGCGCAACTATCAATTACAATCGAAGGCGTGGAAGACCAGCCTCCGGTTATTACACTGGGGGATGCCCTTATGGTGTATGAGTCTGGTCTGGATGGAAATAACACTCAACATGCCGGTACAGAGTCCGATAATAATTCAGAGTATGCATCTGGTTCCTTCAACCTTGAGCTAAACGGTCAAGCTGGAAATATAACTATAGGTACCTCAAGCATTTACATAGGAGCAGACGGCAATGGCCAGTCTGATTCTGGTGGTAACGCCATAACAACAGATAAAGGTATTTTAACCATCAACGAGATCAAAAATAGCGTGGTAAAATACACATATGAGCTGACCTCAAGCCAAGATCACAGTAACGGTGATGTAACCGACAGTTTTACTGTTAGTTTTACGAATAGCTTAGGTGCTACAGCAGAGGAGAAGACACTAATCATCTCAATTGTTGACGATGATCTTACAGCAACAGCCGATTGTGATTCATTCGAGGCAGACACGGCAAAGACCGGATGTGAAGTTACGGACGCTGCCAAGGGTGTTCTTAGTAATGATATTTTTGGTGCAGATGTAACAGCTGAAGAAGTTGTGGGTGTTTGCAAGGGTAATTCAACCGACGAACTAAGCAGCAATGTAGGTTCAGAAATAGATGGTGAATATGGCAAGCTGACGTTGAGCGCCGATGGTACATACCAGTATACACTGACAGCGAATTTGGGATCAGGTATGAGGGTGGATGATGTGTTCAGCTATACCATCAAGGATTCCGACAGTGATTATAGCACGACAACGCTGACAATTACGATTGAAGCGACGGTATTGAACATAACAGTAACGAGCAATCTCGTAGATGGCGAAGCTACTACATTGGTAGATGAATCAGCGTCCGCAGCTTTTGTAGCTTCAAACGAAAGCTTGCTTGAAGAAGCACCTGGCCAAGAAGTTGCCGAGACACCCGTAGAACCCGAAAGTCTTGAGATGCCTCTTGATGAGATAGACCTTGTCTTAGTTTTTGAATCAGATGGCGAAGACGCAGAAACCACGGAGGTGGAGTAATGAAAAAGACACTCAGATTACTCTTAGCTCTCGTAGCTATAGCAGTAGCAGCTACTCTAGCTTTGCCTCTTGGTGCTTTAGCGTCTGATGTGGTTGTCTCTTCTTCTGATTCAGCTGCATTCAGCTTAGATACAAGAACCGACGCTCGGGACAGTGACGGTAGTGAGATACTTACCTACTCAACGCTTTGGAGTGGTGATGACGCTTCTTCTGTAACCATCTCTCAGGACGGAGAAGTCATATCTCCTGAGCTTACCGGTGAAGGTGAATATGACTGGAGCGTTTTGTATGACGGAACCTATGTACTTACTCATATAACCAAGCCCGGAGATACAGCCGAGACTGCAACGTTTGTAGTAACAGGCTTAGGCCCAAAGCCTATTCCTACCCATATGCTCACCATATCTTATGTCTATGAGGATAGTACCGAGGCAGCCCAGACATACTCAGAGTCTTTTGAAGAAGAGGCAGACTATACTGTTGATTCTCCCGCTATCGAAGGCTTTACGGCAGATACACCTACAGTTTCAGGAAAGATGGGCACGTCAGATATCTCGGTCACGGTAACCTACATTGCAGATACATACATGGTTACGTTTGATGTCTTAGGACACGGAACAGCCCCCAAGGCTCAGACAATCAAGAGCGGCGATACTGTCTCAAAACCTTCTGACCCATCATCAAAAGGCTATATCTTTAACGGCTGGTTTACTGATTCGGCCTGTACGGCCTCCTATGATTTTGCATCTGCCGTTACAAGCGACATAACCCTTTATGCCAAGTGGACGCCCGAACCCACACCGGATCCTGAGCCTGAGCCGGAGCCCGAACCTAAACCTGAGCCTACCCCCACACCGGATCCTGTCCCAACACCCACGCCGGATCCTGAGCAGGTTACTCCGGTGCCCACATCTGTCTCTATACCAAAAACAGGAGACGCTACTTCCACCTCAGCCATCCTTCTCACCATTATCTCAGGCATTTGTCTCTCCCTGGCTGGCGTCGTCCTCTTAAGGCGCCGCACACAGTAACAGACCTGAGGAAAATTGCCTTTCATCAGCCGAGAAACCCCCGCAACCAAAATCACGGGGGTTTCTCGGCATTCTGAATAAGTTTGTTGACCGGCGTTGAGGTTTACTTGCTTGATGTACGGTCGCTGAGGTCGCCGGCGAGGGTTAGGTCGATGATTTTGTCCATGTTTGTGCGGGTGAGACCACCTGGGACATAGCCAAAGACGTTTCCGTACGGGTCAATCATATAGGTGGTGGGCAGGTAGTATATTTTGTATTCGTTAAAAATGGCGCCGGTTGTATCCATGAGCACCGGATATGTGACTCCAAGCTCGTCCATTTTGGCGAGAACCTTGTCGAGTGATTCATCAGAGTTGTTGGGATGCCCGGCTGTTGATGGGTTTGCGACTCCCAGGATGATGACGTCGCCCTCGTTGCTCCCGTTATCTAGGTAAAGCTGCTGGATATCAGGCATTTCTTGCACACAGTAACCACACCAGGTTGTCCAGAAGTTAAGAAAAATGATTTTGCCCCTGTAATCTGCGAGCTTATGCGTCGTGCCATACTGGTCAACAAGCTCAAAGTCGTACGCTGCTTCGAGCACGCCGGTTGTGTCACCGTCCGGGTATACAACGCCACCCGGAGCAGGTTCGGTTGATTGTGCGGCAGCACTCTCCTTGGTGTCTGCTGAGGGAGAGGGTTCGGCACCGGCAGCATTCTGCGATGAACCAGCGCTTTGGGTTGCTGCGGAGTTGTCCTGATCTGCGGTCGCGTTGCCGGCAGTTTGTTGTGAATGTGCGGGGATACCATTTTGCGATGTGCTTCTTGGTGTTGTGTTTGTAACGGTGCAGCCGCAGCAGGCGAGTCCCAGCAGCGCGGCTAATATGCCTGCCATAAGCGGTTTTACCGGGCGGAATACTGTGCTGTTGCTACTAATCATGAGCTTCTCCTCATTATGTATTCTGACGGTTACAGTATATCTGCCGTTTGTGAACAATCTGCAGATAAATAGCTCTCATTCTTTGCAAATCTGTTTTGGGCTTATGTCTGCATGTCACACGGCAAGGCTTGCCATGGAGCGCGAGAAGGTATTCATCCAGCCTGTGAGCATAAGAACACCCATGATAATCAAAAGAACCGCGCCTATCTTAACCGATACTCCGGCAACAGCGCGATGCTTTTTAAAGAAGCCAAGAGCAGAATCTGCCAAAAGGCCAATGGCTAAAAATGGGATCGCGAAGCCGAGTGTATAAACGCCAATAAGTGCAAAGCCCGTACCTGCGGTTGAAGCTGCGCCTGCCATCATGAGCACGCTGGTCAGCACCGGCCCCACGCAGGGAGTCCATGAGAAGCTAAAAAAGAAGCCCAGAATAAACGCCGTGAGCGGATTCATCGTGAACTTGTCGAGACGCAGGGGAAGCCTGAATTCTTTACCAAAGAATTGTGTTTTGCCATACGCAAAGAACTGGACAATACCAAAGAGGATAATAATAACGCCTCCTACCTTGGTTAAAACGTCATGGTACTCGCCAAAGAGCTGTCCCAGCGCCGTTGCCCCCGCTCCGAGAATAAAGAACGTAGCGGCAATGCCGAGTACAAAAAAGAGCGTATTGATTAAAAGCACACCCCGGCGGGATTTCTTGGGCTGCAGAGCGGCATCTGAGGATTGAGCATTGTTATCTTCCAAAGCTGTTGAGGCGTTACCGGCGCTTCCTGCCAGGTAAGCCGCATACAAAGGAACAATAGGCAGCACGCACGGCGAAAAGAAGCTCAGAAGCCCCTGCACAAACACAACCAAGCCCGATACGCTTTCGCCCAGATCAAACCCCATAACAAGCTCCTTTGCAAACAAACCGGGGACCCGGTTCATTATCTCAAACAATTATATAACATGATGTTAGTGCAACCAGATCATTTTCTGGGAGATTATCCAAAACTACCTTGTGCAGAGAATTTGCCAATTCGGGACTACTCAAATGCATTTGAGTAGTATTGTTTTCAATATTCAGCTCGATATACCGAAAAGCCCGTGTCTTTGACCCGCGGGTTCTTCTCGGCAGGCTCTTCTTGCTCTTCTTGGCAGACAACTTAACCGCATTTGAGTTGTCACAAAACGGCGATTTCTCTGCACGGGATAATTTTCAGACAGTCTGCCGGGAAGGGCTTTTCTTTATTTAACTGCTTGGATATAATATGCCCAACGCGGTCCGGATGAGGCCGGATTGCTCGTACAATGGAGGTTGAATATGTCTGAGCAGCTTTCACGCAGAAGTTTTCTTGCCGGAGCAGGAGCGGCAGCTGTTGCGGTCGGAGCTTCCGGCACAGCCGTTGCCTCTGAGGCTAACGGTGCTTTTTGGTTGCCTGAGAAGTGGGACCGGGAGGCCGACGTTGTCGTAATAGGCTTTGGCGGAGCAGGTGCCGTTGCCGCCATAACCGCACATGACGAGGGTGCAGAAGTTCTTGTTCTCGAGAAGGCCCCCATCGAGGGCGGCGGCGCATCGAGAATGTCAGGCGCCGGCATTACCTATGTTGAGCCAGAGCATGTTAAAGATGCTGCTCAGTATATTTATGACGCATGCCAGGGAGCAACACCGCTCGATGTACTCGAGGGCTTCTGCGAGTCGATGACCCATGTACCGGACTGGCTGCTTGACCACGGCTATGACGTCTCGTTCCGTGACGGCTATTCAACCGGCGACTTCCCGGGTGTTCCCAATGCATCAGGTAACTTCAGGGGTATAGCGACTGCCGGTAACGGCCTTGCATTCTTTAATAGGTCAACCGAGATTTGCGCCGAGCTTGGTATCGAGATTCTTTTTGATTGCCCCGCAACCGACCTCATTCAGAACCCCATAACCAAGGAAATCATTGGTGTTTATGCTAACCAGAGCGGTACCCGCATCGCCGTCAAGGCCCGCAGGGGCGTCTGCCTTACCTGCGGCGGCTTCGAGTTTAACGAAGAGATGCAGATCAACTACCTCAAGACCATCATGAAGTGCGTTGGTTGGAAGTACAACACCGGTGACGGCATTAAGATGGCTCAGCGCGTTGGCGCCGACCTGTGGCATATGAACCAGGCCTCCGGTACCCAGACCACCACAATCACCCCGAACACCGAGATTGGCTGGCTTGGCGTTAAAGCGCTGGGCGGCAGCCATATTTGGGTCACGCGTAAGGGTAAGCGTTTTATTTGCGAGTATCCGTTCCCGGTTAACATTCACCGCTCAGACTTGGTTCTCAACCTTTGGGATACCGATGAAGCAAATATTACCGATACACGTCTTCTGACCTCGTCGTTCTATCTCATCTTTGACGAGAAGTGCCGTCTTGCCGGTCCTATTGGCAAGGCTCCCGTACGCCGCAGCGCTTTCACCGTTCCGCCTGAGCTTGGCGGTCTGACCGATGACGAGATGTGGAGCGATGACAACAGCCGCGAAATCGAGGCCGGTTGGATTAAGAAGGCCGACTCCATCGAAGAGCTTGCCAAGGTTATTGGCGACATTGACGGCGAAGCTCTTGCCGAGACCGTCACACGTTGGAACGAGATGTGCGCTAACGGTGTTGACGAGGACTTTGGACGCTATGATGGTGCTCCTGCAGCTATGGGCTGGAGTCCTCTTGATCCGAACCTTGTACCCATTGATACCCCGCCGTACTACTGCCTCGAGATCTGGCCGGCCATGTACCACACTCATGGTGGCCCGCGCAAGAACGGCAAGGCCCAGGTTCTCGACGTCGACCGCAACCCGATCCCGCGTCTCTACGAGGCCGGCAGCTGCGGCTCGACCGTAGGTTATGTCTACACCTTTGGCGGCCATAACTGGGCCGAGGTAACTGCGTTTGGACGTCTTGCCGGCCTTGGCGCCGCTGGCGAGGAGCCGTGGGAATAACATTTAAAAGATGCGCCTCATGAATTGAGTACTGAGGCGCATTATGCATGTTGACCTGACAAAAGGACAGACCTTTTGTCAGGTCATATGCCGAGAAGCCCCCGCGTCTGAGGATTTGCGGGGGCTTCTCGGCATTTAAACTATGGGGTTGTTACGAGGGATTATGCGCCTACTTCATCCCAGGAGAAGTCATCGTTGGAGGCAAAGCGGCCGGCGGTGTAGCCATGGAACAGGGCGAATGCGTTGCACAGGCCGGGGATGGTCATTTGGTAGCCGCAGCCCATACGCCAGCCAACATTGTTGCCGGCTGCGAAGAGGTGCGGGATGGGCTGCCAGTCTTTATCGCATACCTGGAGCTTGCCGTTGCAGCGAACACCTGATGAGGTGCAATAGAAGTGGCAGGTTGCCCTTGCTGCGCGGAACGGAGGCTCAAGAATGGGATGCAGGAACTTGGGATTCTTACCAAAGTCGTCGTCGCGGCCCTGCTCGCACATCTTGTTGTAGCGGTCAACGGTGGCCTTGAGAACCTCGGGGTCAACCTCCATGAGCTCGGCGAGCTCCTCAATGGTGTCGGCGTCGTGGCAAACCGTGTTGCTGGTAATGATGGCGTCCCAAAGTGAAAGCGGGATACCAATCTGGAGCGTTGCGGGCATATCGGTGTCTGAAATGGAGCGAATTTGCCAGTAGTAATTGACGCGCTCGGGACGCTCAACAATGGTGTTGCACTGTGAGAGCCATGAGCTCTGCTCGTTGCGGAAACGCTCGCCCTTGCAGGTAACCTGGAGGAAGGGCCACCAGTAATAGCCGGCATCTTCCCAAGCCTGGAAGGAGTGGTCGGTCTGCTCCATGTCGGCGCCTGCCCAGACCATCATCTTGTGGCCGAGACCGTCATCCATATCCTCATCGGTGGTGATGGGGGTATTCTCGGTAACGCGGCCGTTGTAAATGCCGTAGTTCTTTGCGAAGTCGCATACCCATGAGGGGTTGAAGTGCTCCATCATCTCTTCATTGTGGCCGTAAGAACCGGTGCACACAATGACGGCCTTTGAAGCCTTGTAATACACATAAGCGCCTTCAGGATTGGTGGCAATAACACCGGTAACGGTGCCGTCCTCAGCCTGGGTCAAAACACGGCCGCAGGTGTTGTAGAAAATACGGCCGCCGTTGGCCTTAATCCAGTCATGCATCACAAAGTTGAAGGACTCAAGGCTGTCTGAGCCGGTGGGGTCAAAGTCAACATGGCTGTTAAGGCTTGGGCAGAACTCGTCCATGCCGTTTTCTACCGTGACGTTTGCCCTGCCTACGCAATCAGTACCGGCAAGAACATTTGTCTCGAGCTCGTCGAGAACAGCGCCGCTGTGCAGGCAGAACGGTGCCAGGAGAGCGAGGCTTGTGCGGTTCTGGGTCTGGTTGTTGATGCGCTCCATAACCTCATAGGGGTCATGCCAGGGCTGGCCGGCATCGAGCTGGTACTGTGAGTTAACAAAACCAATGCCCGAACCGCCAACATGGCCGGTGCCGTTGCGCTCAAGAACAACAACGTCAGCGCCGGAGAGCAGTGCAGAGTATGCAGCGAACTCGCCTGCGAGAGCGCCGCCGACAACTACAATCTCAGCCTCAACGGTCTCAACGCAGTCAGCCTCGGTAAGGGCAGGCGGCTCGCCAAGCCAGTCGCTGTTGTCCTCAGACGGTGCAGCTGCCAATGCCGGAAGAGCGGTTCCTGCTGCAGCAAGAGCGCTGGCAGCGGCCATAGTTCCGGTAAACGCACGACGTGACATTTCCATAGCAATTCCTTTCTATGTAAACCAACAAGGCATAATGATTATTAAGGACTTTAGCAAAGATGTCAATGAACTCTAACTAAACTATGAGTGGGGGTGGCAAGAAATTTGTAGGAGACAATGATTAACCTGACAAAAGGTCCGTCCTTTTGTCAGGTATTACTCTTCTGCGGACTCTACGAGTTTGATGAGCTCTTGTTTGGAATGGACGCCCGTTTTGGTATAGATATTGCGGGTGTGAGCACGTACCGTGTAGTAGGACAGCTGGAGTTCTTCAGAAATCCGTTCGCTGCTGAAGCCGTGCGTTAAGAGTACGAGCATTTCGCACTCGCGCGAGGTCAAACCATAAGATTCAGCGACAATTTCACAGCGGTGCTTCCATTTGTGAGCGCCGGTAACTGATGCATTGCCGGCTTCAGCGTCTTTCTCGGCGGCTTCTTCTGATAACGGTAGGGCAGATTCCGCTTCGCTTGGCAGAGTGTCTGTTTGATCAGCGTCGTCGGGT
Source organism: Coriobacteriales bacterium (assembly GCA_017515595.1). GTDB lineage: Bacteria > Actinomycetota > Coriobacteriia > Coriobacteriales > UMGS124 > RGIG5691. The sequence continues at coordinate 27,868 of JAFWFL010000133.1, read as the reverse complement.
TCAATGAGCGAACTGTCAGGATTATTGCACATCGTGACCATACGTTCTTGAGGTAGAACAAGCGTGAGAATTACCAAGAACAAAACAACAAAGATGACGAGAATAACCAAGCCCTGCTCGGTCCCTATTTCAAAACCGGGCACTGCAAGCGAAATGAGGCGTGCAAAAATATCTCCCGTACATGTAACAACGTGAGCCAAAGCGGTAACCGCAATGTTTGAGGTCCGGGAGCAGTATGCTATAAATGCACAGATTGCATAAAGAAGCATTTGCCAAATAAACCTGCTCGCTCCCGTGAGAATAACTGATGCCTCTGTATTTGGTCCCAAAAGCATGCCTGCCGAGAATACTATGACAAGCGTAATAATAAGTGGGTGGAAGAGCCGGGAAAAATCAAGCGAAAAATTGCGCGGGCATGTGATCAAAAATGCAGCACAAACTATAAGAATGGTCCATAAGGCAATGCTGATATTAGGCCGCTCAATGTTGGTGGCGTCTGACACGCTGTAAAAACAGGAAACTTCGAGCGTCAATACAAACGACATCATAAAGATGATCAGGCAAAACCTCCAGAAGAGCGGAGGAGTTGCTTTGATGGTAAGCGGTTCTTGCGAACTGTTGGCTGTAATTGGCATTGAGGAATCAAGAGAGAACAAAAGTGTGGCCACAAAAAAGGTTAAAGCATGAAAAACAATGGCCTCTGAGGGGTCGAGATTCTGCAGCACAAGGTAGGCTACCACAATAAAGAACGTGTTCCCCAAAACTATCTTGAACGCCTGAGGAGGTTTTACCGAACCAAGCATAGCCGCGGTTCTTATGAGGAAAAAGCCTGATCCAACGCCTGTTATAAGAGCCAATACACAACAAAAGACGGGCAGTTGCTGGATTTGGCTTTCTAATACTTCAAGAAAAAACGCCGCGGCAGAAGTAATTGCTCCTACTGCGAGCAGCATGGGGTTGCTCCGGGACAACCGGTTTCCTGCTGGGGTAAACGCAAGAAAGAGGATAGAAAGTATAAGAGCAATGGTTGAGCTAAAGAAGAGGAGCTGTGGGTACAAATCACCGCTCGTTGTGGCAGGACCCCAGGTAGATACACGATAACTCGAGAAACTCCAGAGCAGCCAGGCGCCCATGCCGCAGAATTTAAGCGAAGGAGCAGCACTGTCTATTTGTTGTGCGATCTCCTTAAGCCTCAGACTCATAAAGCTACACCTTTTCTCCGACATATCTTGCGCGAAATATCAGTAAGAATACATTATACGTATTCCTGCGGCGTTGTGTGGCAACGATACCGTTCATCCCAAGAAGTTCGACAAACGGCAGATTAACGTTTTGGCCGGTATTCTCGGCATGTTTCGCTTGCTTAGAACAAATTGTTCTATCTGTATCCTGGGTTTTTGTTAACGCTTTAAAAATGGTACATCTTGTGCGATGGCAGTGTTTTCTTAATCAGGTTTAATGTCACTGTCCGTTAAGCCTCAATAGAGAGGGAGGGTTAAATGTTGGGCAATAAGATTTCACGACGCTCGTTTGTGAAGACTGCAGCAGTTGCGGGTATTGCCGCAGCAGCACAGGTGTCTCTGCTCGATTCATTTGAGCTGACAAGTGCTGCGTATGCCGACTCCGAACCGGATGTCAAGGTATACAAGACAATGTGCCACGGCTGCATCAACTACTGCGCAGTCAAGGTAACCGTCAAAGACGGTGTCGCAGTACGCATTGTTGGTGACGAGGATTCCGGCATCAACAAGAGCAGCGTTTGCCTTAAGGGTCTGAACCAGCTCCATACGCTGTACAGCCCGCGTCACGTGCTCCATCCTATGCGTCACATTGAGCGCGGAACCAACAAGTGGGAAACTATTTCTTGGGACGAGGCCATTGATCTCGCAGCTACGCAGATCACCGACGCTATCAAGAAGTATGGTCCGTACTCGTTCTTCGCCACAGGTGGCGGCGGTGGCGCTTACACCGGCGGTATGGCATATGACTATCCGTTTGGCTATGGTTCTCCCAACTCATTCGAGCCCGGTGGCGCACAGTGCTTCATGCCGCGTGCAAACATGGCTCCGCTTACCTATGGTGGCCGTCCGCCGTCAATCGCCGACAGCTTCCTGAACGAGCCGTTTAAGGGTGACGGTTCAACCAAGATGCTCGTTCTTTGGGGCGCACAGCCTTCGATCAGCCAGACGGCACTTTCTGGCCGTGGTATGGCTGACCTGCGCAATGGCTTTGGCTGCAAGACCGTTGTTGTAGACCCGCACTTTAGCCCCGATGCCGCAAAGGCCGACGTATGGCTGCCTTTGCGCCCGGGTACCGACACCGCACTTGTTCTGTGCTGGTGGCGTTATCTCATTGAGAACAAGCTCTATGACGAGCAGTTTGTTAAGTACTGGACCAACCTGCCGTTCCTTATCAATCCGGAGACCCGTCTCCCGTATCTGGCCGAGGAAGTTTGGCCTGATTATGTTAACCCGGCAGCTGATCCCAACGAGGAATTCTCGACCCCCGCATATGTATGCTTTGACAACAAGACCGGCGCAATTGCTCCGTTCCCGTTCAGTGCACCCGAGGATTCACCCGTTGATCCCGAGATCTTCTGCTCCGCAGAGGTCAACGGTGTAGAAGCCAAGACAGCCGGCCAGATTTATTGGGAAGAGGCTGAGCCCTGGACACTCGACGCTACCGCCGAGTATTGCTGGCTTAAGGCCGAGAAGATCGAAGAAGCCATTAAGCTGTATGCAGAAGCCGAGGTAGCAGGTATTGCTCACGGTGTTGCAACTGACCAAATGCGTTCTTCTTCTGAGGTTCCTCTGGGCGTCAACGGCCTCGATATGCTCATGGGCTATGTCAACAAGCCCGGCAGCTGCCTCAACCTGCTTTCTACCCAGTACAAGGACCGTCCTACCCAGTGGTGGGACCCCTTTGGTATGGGCAGATGGTGCAACGCAACAGGTGTTGGCTGGTGCACCGGTAAGACCGAGAAGTGGAACCGCGAGCGCGTTGAGAACTTCCCCGACAAAGACACGCAGGCTCAGTGGTGGCAGAGAATGGAAGACCGTGCCGGTCTTAAGGAGCACAAGGGCTTCCTCTGGCAGGACAACTGCCATATTCCGACCATGCTCAAGTACATTCGTTCCGGCGAGCCCTACAAGCCGCGCGTTTGGTACGAATTCTCGGGTAACAAGCTTGCCATGCTTGGCAATGCTCAGTCCTGGTATGACATTCGCGGTGAGATCGACTTCTGCATCCAGCAGTATCCAAACCTCACTTCGTTCAGCTTTGAGTTTGTAGACCTCTTCCTCCCCACCGAGGAATGGCTTGAATGGACCGGCTCTGCCTCCATTCTCAACAAGAAGTTTATCTTTGCCCCGATTATTCACCTGGGCGAGACCGTTCACAACGAAGTTCCTTCACGCCGTATTCTCGCAAAGGCAAAGGAAAAGCTCGATCCGTGGCCGGTATCTGACGTCTTCCCCGTTAACAGGGGTTCAATGACCGAGAAGGAAATCCAGGACAACACAGCCAAGCAGTTTGGCGCCGAGACCATGGAAGAGCTCATGGCCGACCAGGACAAGTTTGTTCCTGTTGTCACCCCCGAAGATGTATACTGGAAGTACTACCAGCATCTCGACATTGTAAGCGACGGCCTGCCCGCAGGATTTGCAACCGAGTCGCGTAAGTGCGAGCCGTACTGCACTTTGTTGCTCCGCATGAGCCGCACCGGCTTCCCGTTCACCTATCCTTACGAGCTTCCGGCATGCCAGGATTACAACCCCATTTGCGTCAACATTCTCCCGGTTGAAGATCCTACCACCGACACCGAGTATCCGTATGTTATTACAAGCGGCCGTGTTCCTTACTTCCATCACGGAACAATGCGTCATGCTGCTTTCTCGCGTGAACTTTACCCGGCACCCAAGCTGCACATCAACCCCGAAACCGCAGCAGAATGCGGCGTAGAGGACGGCGACTGGGTCAAGGTATCTTCTCGTCGCGGCAGCATCTCGGCAATCGCGCTCGTAACCAAGACGGTTGCTCCTCGTGTTCTCTGGATGGAGCGCTTCTGGAACCCCGAGGCATTTGACGATTCGCAAGAGAATCCTGATGGCGGCTGGCGTCAGTGCAACATCAACGTTATTACCGACAACTTTGTTGATTCAGACTTTGACCATCCTTATAACGGCCCATACGGCTCTTATACCTTGCGTGGCTTCACTGTTAAAGTTGAGAAGGGCGAAAAACCGGCAAACATCTGGATCGAGCCCAAGGAGTTCGAGCCATTCCTGCCAACGCTCACCGGCGAACCAAACACTGGGGTGGTGTTCTAAATGAAAAAGTGCCTTGTTATCAACCTTGACCGCTGCACCGGTTGCGATACCTGTGTAGTGTCCTGCAAATTCGAGAATAAAATCCCGCTCGGTGTCTATTGGAACCGTGTTATACCGGTAGGCCCGTTTGGCGATTTCCCTGATCTTCAGCAGTATTGGCTGCCTGCACAGTGCCAGCAGTGCGAGAATGCTCCCTGCATTGAAGTCTGCCCAACCGGCGCTTCATACCGTGATGAGAACTCCAATGTTGTTCTCATTGACAAGGAGAAGTGCATTGGTTGCCAAACCTGCATTCCTGCCTGCCCGTACGGCGTCCGTATGCTCAATGTTGACGCCAACATCGTTGAGAAGTGCACGCTCTGCAACCATCTTGACGAGACCAAAGAGAAGCCGGCATGCGTAGTAACCTGCTGCAGCGGTGCCCGCTTCTATGGCGACCTTGATGATCCTGAGTCGGATGCTTCAAAAGAGCTTGCCAAGTATGACGAGTCCTGCATCCATTCTCTGCCCGACATTGGCAACGGTCCTACCACACGCTACATTCTTTCACCGAGTATAGCTGAATGGCAAGATGTGTTTTAATGTGTAATTGAGTTGTGTCCCCGGCATGTTATCGCGACGTGCCGGGGACACACTTTTTGTACCATGCATTGGTGAGGGGGTAATGCACGGCGCAAAGAGTGTTTTATTGGTCTGAAAGCGAATCAAAGTTAGAAAGGGTGCCGCTATGGATCCTGTACAGGAAGTAAAAGAACAAACCGTATCCGGTGAGAATGAACCGGTTATCTCCCCTGAAGAAGCAGAAGCGGTTTCTGCGGTATTTGAGAGCCATCGCGCCTTTTATGGTTTGCTTTCGCGGCTCTATTATTCGCCGCTTACTCAAGAAGAAATTGACCGGCTTAAAACAACGCTCAGTGATTATAACTTTGATGCAGATGCAGACGACGATGCATCCAAGCTGCTGCATGACGGACTGCACATGATGCGCACAGAGCTGCGCTCAATAGATCATGATCTGCGCCTTGATTTTAATGTTGATTACACGTCAGCGTTTTACGGTATTGCCCGTTATGAGAAGCAGGTTGCAACCCCATATGAATCAATCTTCCGTGGAGAAAGGCGTGAGCTTTACGGAGAAGCACGAGACGATGTTTTCTCGGCCATGAAACATGACAGGCTCAAGCTCAAGGAGGGAATTGATCTCCCTGAAGACCATCTTTCTTTTGAGCTTCAGTACCTTGCCATTCTTTGTGAGCGCGGTAAAGAAAGCATGGCGTCAGGCGATTACGAGGAAGTTCTCAAGAATGTTAAAAAGCAGCGCGCTTTTATTGCCGAGCATATATTGAGCTGGATAGATGACCTTGCCAAGGTGGCCAATAAGGTTTTGGAATATGACTTTTACCGCGGAGTCCTGATGGCAACAAAGGGTTTTCTTGTTTTGGCAGACGAGGAGCTTGCAAGTGTTGAGGAGGCGCTTGAACAATGAACGCGTTGACTTTAATGACGGTATACGGGTTTCTTGCTGACTGCGGCGCAGGCGTTCTGGCTGTTACAGGCCTTGTTGGTTTATTGCGTGCACCTAATAAAGTTAAACTGATTCTCGCGATTATTGCTGCGATATGCATGGTGTGCGGAGTGGTGACTCTCTCGTGCGCCATAGGAGGAGTAACGCGTACATTCACCATTGCAACCAACGCGGTGCACGGCTCGCCTAAGTCTCTCGAATTTGTTTTTGCGATTTTGGGATTCATTGTTGCGGTGGCATATGCAATTGCGCTTGTAAGAAGCGAAGATACAAGAGTCCATAAAGCATTTGAAGTCATTGCCATACTTGTTGGTGTTGCGCTTGCTGCGACCTCGGGCGTTGTTGCCTCAATTGGACATATAACCTGGACGTCAATTGTATTGCCGGCCGCATATCTGTGCAATGCACTTGCAATTGGCGTGGCTGTGTTTTTGTGCATATACGCTTTGGTTGGCAAGCAGGCAGCTGATGCACAGGAGTCTGCCGAGGATGATGAACTAGCGGTAGCTCCAAACAGCAAGCTGCTTAAGATAATGATTCTCATAGCATTTGTTATACTGGTGCTTCAGGCCATTAGCCTTGTAGTTCTTGTTGCTCTTGCAGAGTTTATTGGCGATCAGGTTCTGTTCTGGCTTGGTTGCATGGTAGTAGGCACGCTGGTACCGGTTGTGTGCACTTATGTATACCAAAAGCAACGCCTGGTTGCATTTGTATCATTGATCTGCCTCGTTATAGGCGGTTATTGCCTCCGCATCTATGCCTCATCCTTAGGCGCTGCCGGCCTTTCGCTCATAGCCAGCGCCATCGCCAGAAGCGGCGGAGCCGGCTGATAAAAAACCCGGCAAAGGGCAAACCCAATATGATAATGCGAGAATCAAAGCCTCGTTGTCTTGCAAGTTATGCCGGCCGCTAGCATGAGGACAGCCGGAATTCGAAGAGTTTCTCGGCAAAAGCCCAGGTATTGAGAATCTTTAGATGATTGATCATGCTAGCGGCCGGCATAACTTGTTTTTTGAGGCAAGCTATCTGCCGGGATATCTATGATGATTAAGTATTATCTCGAACGATTACAACTATTTGTTATCGCTGCAGATCAGTGGCTCACTGGATTTACATGAGGCAATATTTAGCCGGATAATGATTAGCTCATGAGATAAAAATGGTAGGCGTTTGGCGATTTTCACAGACAATGGTTGGCAGTTATTCTGCAGACGTGCTTCACCAAAGGCAGAACCCAAGCCGGGCATCGGGTGGCGTATGTTTACCCAACGCGTTATATGTGCGATGCATATATAACGTATATGTATGTACGCAACCTTAAACAGGGTTTGGGTTCAAAATCTATTGTTGGTAGTTAAGATTGGAGAATAACAATGCAGAACAACATTAGTCGTCGTCAGCTTGTCGCAGGATCCGCTATCGCCGCAGGCGCAGTTGCAGCCACCTCGTTTGTTGGCACCGCAAGCGCAACATTCAGCCCAATTGAGCATGAGGCCACCGGTTGGCGCGAGCCCGCTCCGGTTCCTGCCGAGGATCAGATTTCAGAGACCGTTGACGTTGATGTCCTTGTTATTGGTGGCGGTTCGTCAGGTCTCGGCGCTGCTCGTAGCGCTCTTCTCCATGGTGTTGGCAGTGTTCTTGTTCTTGAACAAGCTACTTATTCCCGTATTGGCGGCGGCGTTCACGGTATCCTTGGTTCTTCTTTTGCTGACGAGATTGGCGTAACCTTTGAGCCTGCTCAGGTTAACGAGATGATCAAGGAAGAAATGCAGATTTCTGGCATGCGCGCAAACGAGCGTTACTATCGCGTTTGGGCAGAGCGTTCCCGCGAGGTCTTTGAATCCATGCTCGGAGGCTTTGATTCTCAGTATGTTCACTGCGTAAACAACGGTGCCGCTCCTTATGATCAGCTGGCCGACGAGTACTTCTCAGAGTCAGTATATCCGGGCGAGGCTCTTCAGATTTCTACCGGCGACGTGAACACTCCTCTCATTGAGGGCTTCAGCGCTTGGATTAGCGAGAATGGTGGCGAGATTCGCTACGAGACTCAGGGCGAGCAGCTTATTGTTGAGGACGGCAAGGTTGTTGGTGCTTACGCTATCAAGGAAGATGGCACCTACCTCAAGGTTAACGCTAAGGCCGTTATTGTTTCTGGCGGCGGCTTTGACGGTAACCCCGAGATGGTTGCAGAGCTTGCACCTCAGGCTGCCGGCTCCAGCATTGCCAACTCCGTGCCCGGCAACGGCAGCGCCATCAAGATGATGGTTTGGGTTGGCGCTCAGGTTCAGCAGGGTCCTTGCTGCACCATGATGTCCTCGGCTAAGTCACCTGATGACCCCAACGTTCCTAACCCCATCCCCTTTATCTGCGTCAACAAGGCCGGCAAGCGCTTCTTCAACGAGGCTACCAGCTCATTCTTGACTCCCTATGCAATTCTGAACCAGGCCGAGGGCCGCGCATGGCAGATCTTTGACGCCAACTATGCACAAACCATCAACAACCTTGGTATCCAGACCTGGATGGGCACCATTCAGTTTGGCGAGGAGAAGTGTGCTCAGTTTGAGGCAGCCGCAACCAAGGCCGACACCCTCGAGGAACTCGCAGAGGCTCTGGGTATTAGCGCTGAGGGTCTTGTTGCCACCGTTGAGCGTTATCATGCAATGGCAGCAGACGGTCTTGACACACAGTTTGGCGTACCTGCCCGCCTCCTCGCTGCAGTCGACCCGCTTGAGCCTCCGTTCTTTGGTATGGAAGTCCCCTACAACCTGCTTGTAACCCTGGGCGGCGTTGTATGCGATCCTGACACCATGGAGGTTCTCGACGCAGACAAGAACCCCATCCCCGGCCTTTATGCTACCGGTAACTGCGTAGGCGAGCGCTTTGGTATGGTTTACTCCAACAATACCTGCGGTCTTTCCAACGGTTTTGGTGACGTTGAGGGTTATATCGCCGGCGAGAGCGCTGCTGCGTACATCGCATAATAATAGTACCGCTATAAAGTCATAGATATACAATCCCGGCTTGTGAATACGCGAGCCGGGATTTCTTTTATCAAAACCATTGGCTATTCCCCGAGAAATACCGTTCCTTTTGGGTTTTTAGAATGATGTGCTGATAAAGCGTTTTAATTCATTGTGATAGAATTGCCTTGTCATATTGGAGGAGCGCAAAAGGAGCGGCGGAATGGCGAACGGTCCCATTTTGGAGGAGAAGTCTTTCCGCGAAAAGAATGCCCAAATACAGGCAGAAAAGATAAAACACACATTCACGAGACCAAACGCGTTTGGTATGAGCGAACTGTGGGTTTTACTTTCTTCATGCTTTTATTGGGCGTGGTTCGATACAGCTATCTTTACTCCTACACTGCTCGCTTTTGCAGATCCCCTGGGAAATCTCTACTTTCTCCATGTTACTATAGCCATGGCAAGTGGTGCAATGCTGCTTTTATTTGGAGGTTTACGTCCGGAATTATATGATCACTATGTTCGTAATCGCTTCTCGCCCATGATAGATGCTGTGACTGCTTCTGCTGCGAGTGCCTTAACTCTGGTAGGAGGTTTGCTCAGCTCAGCTATTTTGGTAGTTTTGGCTGCAATTATTATGGGAGCATCATGTAGCTCGGGTTTGTTGCGATGGGCTCATGTCTATTCGAGACGTGGCATGCAGAGTTCCGCTTTGCTTATTTCGCTTGCAATTGTTTTTGGGGTTCTTATTGATGCACTTGTCATGGGTTTGACTCCGGGTTTTGGGGCTGCATTTATTATCTGTATGCCGCTTGTTGCGTTTGCCATTGGGTTTTTTCTGACCAATGTAGGTTCGGATGTATTTGTTATTGAGCCCGAGTGCCAATCTTCCGGGCAGGTGGTAGGCGAAGGCGCTCCGCTTTCTGTGCGTGATATATTCAAAGGGCAGCGTCGTACCTTTTTTGGACTTTCGCTTCCGCTGGTTGCGTCGTTTGCGCTGTTTGGTCTCTCGTTTGGTTATATTCAGTGCAATTCGATTGTCTATTTAGACCAGTTGGGAGCCGGCTTTTCTTTTTTGCTCATCGCTTCGCGCGGTATTACGGCATTAGCGGTATTTACCTGCATTTACCTCTGGCCTCAACGCATTTATCTGGTATTTCGAGTGGGTATCATGGTTGGAATTGCCGGTTTTTCACTCATACCGCTTCTAAGCATGTTTTTGGGCAACTCAACTGTGGGTATTGTGGTGAGCTGTGCAATCATGATTGTGGGCTATACCACTTTTGATATTGTAACGTGGACTATATTGGGCGAAATATCGTTTGCAACACGGCGTAGCGCAACACGTTATTTTGGACCGGGCCGTTTTATAGTGCATATTTCGATTGTCGTAGGTTATTTGGCAACCATGGTAATTTCAATGAACGCACAGGATCCTCGTGTGGTGGAGGGGTTTGCCATAACCATAGGATACCTCCTGGTTATTGCCGTTATGCTTTTGCTCGATGAAAACTCGGCGTTGTGGAAGCTTATTAAGCTCCGGGCGACAGGGGTAAACCCTGCAGATGCGGTTGACGAGACAGTAGATGCCCGTCGGGCCAAAGCAGTACGTCTTGTTGAGACATACGGTCTCACTAAGCGTGAATCTGAGATACTTGACCTGCTGATTGCCGGCCGGAGCCGTTCGCGCATTGCCGAGATCCTTGTTATTTCCGAGAATACCGTAGGCACCCACATTCAGCAGCTCTACAAGAAGCTGAACGTACATAGTTTGCAAGAACTTCTCGATATGCTGGAATAATGCCGAGAAGAACGCGCGGGTTCTTCTCGGCATTCTAGTTTATGACATCTAGTTTATGACACGTACTATACGAGCGGCTTGTTGAGTTCAAGCTTGCTCATGTCAGCGAGTTCGCCGCTGTAGATTTCATCGCCAAACCAGTTCTCGTCAACGGTGCCGCCCAAGTCCTTCTCGATGATGACGCGGGCTGCTTTGAGGCCGCCCCAGAGGCCGGCCTTTTGGCTGATGCCTGTGGCGCCAAGTTCGCCCCAGAAACCGCTGACGTTGATGCCACCGGCGTAGAGGCCCTTGATAGGTACAAAGTACGGGTCGCAAACCTGGCAATCAGTGTTAACACGGATGCCACCGTTGGATTGGACCAACAGAGCTGCGCAGCGCATGGCGTAATAAGGTGGCTCACCAAATGGTAAGGTGAGCTCAGCAGGCTTACCAAAGACAGAGTCGCCGGTGCCGGCAAGAGCGTCAGCCTCATATTGCTCCATCTCAGCAACAAAGGTCTCTACCGGTACACCGATCTTCTCGGCCAACTCTTCAAAGCTGTCTGCCTTGAAGATGAATTCGTCGTCGATGGATTCGGCAAGTTCGTCCTGGATAGCTGTGGGCTCGTGCCAGAAATAGAACATGCCGGCGGTGGAGCCGTTGGCCTCAAAGTAATCAATGATGCCCTTGCCCATGATTGAGTAAACTTTGCCCTGGACCATAAAGTTGCTGTTACGGGTAGGTCCGGAGTTGGCTGACTCGTTGTTAAAGCGCTTGCCGTACTGGTTCACAAAGACGTTTGTAGTTTGCATGCAGGCAGCGCAGGACAAAGGAGACATGATGCTCTTACCCTTGACAACAACCCAGCCGGAGCCAAAGTAAGAAAGCTTTGCCATATCATGGGCGGTGTACTCAACCATGAGCTGGCCGTCGCCATCCTGGCCAAGACCTATGGGCTCGGCTTTCTCTAAGACATCAGCGTTGTTGTAGAAACGCAGAAGCTCAGGATTGGTACCCATACCGCCGGTAGCCAGCATAACAGCCTTGGCGTTAACGTTGATATACTCGCCACTCTCGCGGTCCTTGATCTGAACGCCGGTCACGGTGTAAGGATCGCTGGTGAGAAGTGCGATGGCCTGCGTGTTGAGGCGCATGTCAATGCTGGCATAGGTGGGGTCGCTTTGGATTTTACCGGTCATCATGGTGACCATACCGGCGCCTACGTGTCCCTTGTAGAAGAACCTGTCGTCAGAAAGCTCAACCTGATGCTTCACAAAGAACCACTCGGAAAGACGGCCGTCATCCTCATGAACTGTTGCCCACAGGAACGGGTCAATCATGTTGTTCTGCTTTGAAGCTCTTTCCAAAGCGTCAGAGAGAGCCTGCTCCCAGGTCTTGCTGTACGCAGGCTGGCAGATTTCTGCGAAGTTGGTGTTACCACCGGGGACGGGCATCTTATCAATGAGAAGAACCTTAGCCTCGGGTGCTTGCTCGGCAAGCAGCATGGAGCAGCAAATGCCGCCAATACCGGTGCCTACAACAACAACGTCAAAGTCCTCTTCCTTGGCCGCCTCATGAATAATGCCAATCTCGTCAGGGTTGCGGTACTTGGTGTAGAGCGTACCCACGCCGGGTGCCTCGTCTGCCTGGGCAACGTTACCGCAGACTGCCATGCTGAGAGCTGCTACACCGCTTGCTGCTACGAACTGCCTTCTGTTGAGTTCCATAACTACCCCTTTCTTTTTGGTAAACAACATACCAGAAGCGGACAGTATGCATTCAAACCAAGTTTGAACAGCTATCCGTTAGTCATGAAGTATATCTCTGATAATTGGTTGAACACATCCCCCGGAGCGAATGAACTGTGCCTAACATTTTGATGTAAACAACAGTTTTCAAGCATAATGCCGAGAAGAACGTGCGAGTTCTACTCGGCATTATGATTATTATGAACAGGAAGATTCTGCGTTCCGGTTTTCCGGAGCAGTCAGATTACTTTTTGGCAGCGAGGTACTCGCCGAGCATCTTGCCAAAGGTGATGCAGCGGCTGTGGCTTACGCCGCTCACGTTGTGAGCGTAGGAACCAATGAACATGCCGCCCATGACGTTACCAATGGCATAGAGGCCGGGGATGGGGCTGTGGGTTTCTTTGCTGATGACCTCAAAGTCAGTGGTGACGCGCAGGCCGCTCACGCTGAGGAGCATAATGACGTTCTCGCGATAGGCATAGAACGGAGGCTCGGCAATGGCATTGAGGCAGAAGGCGGGGCAGTCAAAGTCGTCGTCGACGCCCTTCTCGCAAAGCTCGTTGTAGCGGTTAATGGTCTTTACAAAAGCGTCGGCAGGAACACCCATTTGCTCTGCAAGGCCCTCAAGGGTATCGGCGCTTACGCCCATTTGCTGGATGGTTGCCCACTGAGCCTCAGGGCCGCCCATGCTGTAGTCGCCGGCGGTGTTCTCAAGAGCGGTCAGACCATTGGCGTCAGCGATGATCCAGCAATAGCCGCCAAGCTGGTTCTGGATGGCGTTAAGAAGCAGCGTGGCCGAGAGGTACTCAGGCGTAAAGCGCTGGCCGCAGCTGTTAACGCGGAGCAAGCCAATGTGGCGGGTCGAAGCAGTCATAAGGGTGTGTGGATACTCGTCCTCAACAGCGCCTACGGCAAGGCCCATCTCGTGGCCGTCGCCGGTGTCGGTTGCGGTGAAGTTCATCCAGATGGAGGCAGCCATGTCGCGCGGCCTCATGTACTTCTTCATGCGCTCGGGGTTGCGGTCGTAGCTACCGGTGGCAAGAATGACGTTGCCGGCCTTATACTTGATGTAACCTTCCTCGGTCTTGGCAATGGCGCCAGCAACAGCTCCGTCCTCGGTGACCAGCTGGACTGCGGGTGAGTTATAAATGAAGGTGGCGCCGTCAGCGGTGGCCTTGTCAATCATGGCCTGAAGTGCGGCGTTCCAGCCGTTGGGCCATTGTACTGCCGTGCCGTACCACCTGGTGTTAACCATGTCGGCATTACCATTCTTCCAGCTTACATACATGGGGCCGGCTGCTTCGCTTACCGCGTCATCAAACCAGTCAACAGCCTCATTGCAGTTGACCGACCACTTCTTGAAGAGGCCGTAATCGCCGCGCCACTCGGAGAGGTCGGCAAGGGCTTTGACAAGCTCATTGGGGGTTGTTGCGGTAAGACCTGCCTCAACATGGGCCCTGTCGCCCCATGCGCAGATTTCGCCGCCACGGAACGCGAAGCTCTCGCCCTTCTCAAGAACAACAGGTGCAAGGCCATTCTCGGCACACGAAGCGGCAGCGCAAATACCGGCAACGCCGCAGCCAAGGATCAGTACCTCGGCCTCTTCTTCACGCACAATCTGGTCATCGGGAATAGGGTCTGCTTCAAAGGCGATGGGGCCGGGTGCAGGGAGTGTAAAAGCGGGGTCATCAAAAATCTCGGTTGAGGGGATGCCAAATTCAGGAGCAGCCTCGTCGGCGATTGATACGGCGGGAGCGGCGCATGCGGCAACGGTACCGATGGTGGTGGCGACTGCACCAAGCTTGATGGCGTCTCTACGGGTAATGTTCTTGCTCATTATTCCTCCTTGTTTAAACGGTCACAGGGGTATAGCACCCCTGTGACCGGATTGCTGCCTTAAACTACATTGCACGTGCGGCAAGGTTGCCCTGGCCAATGGCGATGGCGATGCTGCCTTCTTCTTTGATCCATGGATCGTTGGCGTCGCCAACAACATAGGTCTCAAAGCCGTCGAGCTCAGCGAGCATGTCATGGTTGCCAAGGACGTCTGAGGCATCAATGAGGGTATCGCATTTGATCTTCTCGTCAATGCCTGACATTGCTTTGACAGTGATCTCTCCGTCGCCCACAGCGGTAATCTCTGCCTGCGGGAATACACGGCTGCCGAGAGCGTAGAAGATGGGTGTGCAGTAAATAAGCGTGTTGCCGCTCTGACCCTTGCCAAGCATCTCCTGGCCGTCGGGGAAGACCATGGTGATGTGCTTGCCCCGGGCGACAAGGTACTGGGCAATATCGAATGCCTGGGCATTAGCGCCGACGATGACTACGTTCTCGCCAATCTCGGCGCCAAAAATGTCCTCAGGCATGATGACGTTGGTACCGGCAGTTGACTCGAAGCCAAGTTGCGGACGGATGCCGCCGGTTGCGAGTACAACAACATCGGGATTCTGCTCTTTTACAAATGCGGCGTCAACTTCTTGGTCAGTGACAACCGTAACGCCTTCGAGCTCGAGCTGCTTTGCGAAGTAGCCAAGAAGGGTCTCGAGGTTCTGGTGCGGGCCCTTGACCATGCGGGCAAAGTTCACGGTGCCGCCGAGGATGGCGTTCTTCTCGTACAGGGTTACCGAATGGCCACGCTGGGCTGCAACGCGTGCGCACTCAAGACCGGCAGGGCCGCCGCCAATAACCATGACATTCTTGGGACTGGCAGCGGGGAGCGGCTCAAAGCCCTCGGGCATAGCGTCGGTGTAGGCACGGCAATAGGTTGCGTTGGTACGGCACATGGTGGGTGTGGTACCGCCGCCGGTAGCGAGGCAGTGGAGGCAACGCGTGCAGGGACGAATCTCATCGCGACGGCCTTCCTGCAGCTTATGGACATATTCAGGATCGCACTGGAACGGACGGTTCATCATAAGGAAGTCAACCTTGCCCTGTGCAAGGCCGTCTTCAATATAGTCCGGTGCATGCGCGGGATCCATATAGGTAACAGCGCCAACAGGAATGCTTACGGCACTCTTGATTTCTGCCGCGACGTCGAACAGCATACCGCAACCGTCATGGTTAGCAATAAGCTTGCCTTCAAAGTGACGTTTAAAGTCAAACTGCGTGCCAAAACCGGTGGTACCCTCAATGCCGCAACCGTCAAAATAACCGTCGTTCAAGAACTGGCCCAGGTGGTTGCCAAGCGGTCCAAGGCGCACGTGGAGACTGTCAGCGCCGGCAGCCTCGAGAATCTTTGCCATCTCGGCGGTCTCGGCAACGGTGCTGCATAATGCGTTGTCGCCGATGTTCTCGTCATTCTCTTCGATGGCATTGATGAGGCACTGGACTACAAAGTCCTCGCCGCACTCGGCCTTAATGCCCTTAATAATGTTGGTGACAATGCGGCAGCGGTTCTCGAATGACTGAGGACCGTACTCGTCATCGCGGAAGTTCGAGCTTCTCGACATGAAGGTACGCGGGAGATTGTTACCGGCGCAGTTGAGCTCAAAGCCGTCAAAGCCAACATCCTTGCAGCGCTTTGCACCGGCTATGACCTGGTTCTCGAACCAAACAATCTCTTCTTTATCCATGGTCTCGGGGTGCGGGGCTCCCAGGCCAATGGCACCGCCAAAGCCACCAAAGAGCTGCATTGACATGGTGTCAAACTGGTATCCGCAATAGGCGCCTGCGTCATGGATGGCCTGTACGAGCCTGGGCATGTCGTAGTCGTCAAAGTCATCTTTGTCAAAGTTCTTGTAGTCGGGGAGCAAGCTCGTGAAGTTCTCGACCCAGAGCAATCCAACGCCGCCCTTGGCAATGTTGCTGTAGTAATCAACCGAGGAATCCATGCCGTTAACAAGGGTGTTTGATCCTGCGGCAGATTTGACCATGCGGTTTGGAATGGTGAGTTTGCCTATCTGCAAAGGTGAGAACAGCGTGGCAAAATCTGTGGTATACGTGGTATAGTCATAATCCTGCGGGTTCAGTCTTGCCGCAGCGGTGCGGGGATTATCCTCTGCAACTGCCGCTTCATCAGCGAATGCCGCTACGGGAGCAGCTGTGGCGGAGAGCCCGAGTCCAAGCATACCAGCGCTTATGGCTGATCCTGCGAGGAATTCTTTTCTTGTTACTTGTTCCATACTCATTCCCTCTTTCATGGTTACACACTTGACGGTTCAGTGGAACGCCCCCTGTGACATTGTGTTTTAACAGGTAACCGGCATCTCCTAAACCGGAAGAAAACCCGTAAGTCACACAACTCACAAGTGCCATAACTATAGTTTGGTGAGCAAGTCTTTATCAAGTCAATTACGCTTACGGTAGAATAAACCCTGTAAAAAACAGACACAACCCCAACCGCCGTCCAGCCTGGCGCAGATTCCCTCTTACGAGAGGATTTCACTTTGAATAATTGCTAAGTTCCCTGCTTAAGAGAGGATCTGTGCCAAGGAGTAGTACAAAAAAATGCTAGTTTCTGGAATGAAGCCGGTAGGACCGGTAGCAGTAGCTAACAGTAGCTAACAAAAATTGAATACACAGAACCTACAATTGATTTTTACTAATTTGGGTATAATACGAGTTGACGGAAGCCCGTTTCTAGTTAAAGGTTCACGGGTGACGCCGGTTTCGGTACCGACTGCTAGTCCTCAGCCATAGGGTTAGCAGTCGTTTCTTTTTTAGAAACCACCTCCTCCGGCACCTCCGACGGCACTTTGTACTTGTGCCAATATCTATTAAACGTTGACCAGAATAGCTCCCGGTGATGTTCAGCGAACTCTATGATTGTACATAAAGCCGCTGTAACTTCTAAGACAACTAAGATACCCATAGGTAATCCCCCCGTCTGTTTTCCGAATTGACAAAACAAACCGGCGAACACCCGATCGGACTTCCGTCAGAGACAGTATACTCAAATTACGTAAACACAAATTATTGAATAATACCAGCTAAATATTAAAGAAACTTAATATTTAGCCATGGAAATAGCAGGTAATCATGGTTTAAATCCAAGAACAATCTCAACAATTGTCAATTAAGCCCGTTTGGGCAACATCAATAAACCATGTCGAGAAGAACCGTGCTCCTTTTTTAGAAGGGGATTGTGAGGCGATTTCACTTGAGATTTCTCTTATTATTGCGAAGAAGATACCATGCCGGAAAGCTTTACGTCCCAGGAATCGACCTGCTCTCCGCACGGGCGGGGATCATTTAAAAGTGATTTTATATGTATAGTATAAAATAAAAACCGGGGCCAGTAGGATGCTGCCTAAAACAATTAGGGCTATCTTTAAGCCGGGATATTTTTCTAACATTAGGCCCTCACTTTCCCGTGTTTCATGTAATCCCTGCGGACGATTGTAAGTATAGAGTCTCGCACACTGTTAAACGGGGCACAGGGTAAGGTTTCCAAATAGTCTTCACTGGCTGTACTATGATCAAACTGCTCCCGGCATGTGTGGGGATGATTTCTTACGTTTGTTTATAATCTCTCATATTTAATAAAACATGTATCGATGAGTTTTGGGACTGTTTCGCTGAAGTTGAGAATCAAAGGTTTTTTCTTATCCGGAAACTACCTCCTATGGGTCCTCCGACGGCACTTTATATTTGTGTCCGTTTGGACAACACTCATAAACCACGTGTTTGGGATATAATGCATTCGTTCTTGCTCATTGAGCGGGGAACGTATTGGGAGGCGTTTATGTTGGAGGAGATTATGGGAGCAAATGCTAGTCCTTGGGACTTGTATGACAGGATGATTGCGGGTATTCCGCGGGGGATTGCTGTTTTGGATTATTGTTTGGGGCTGCATTGGGCTTATGTAGAGGCCGAGAGTGGCATTGGCATTAGCCATACGCTGCGTGGAGGCGGAAGTCCCACATTGAGCGGAGACCCACGCGATCTTGATTTGCGCAGCTTGGCAGAGCTGTCAAAGTCCTGGGATTTTATTGAGGCAACCTTGGGAATAGCGGCGCTCAATGCCTGGTATTCTCAGTTGAGCAGGCTCGAAGGACTTGGTGCTTTGATAGATTGGGAGAATCAAAAGGGTTCGTTGGAAGGCGATCCCTTTAAAGCATTGCGCGAAGACTACAGCGGTAAAAATGTTACGGTTATTGGGCACTTTCCGCATGTAGAGCAGATGGCAGAGTACTGCAATCTCACTGTTCTGGAGCGCAACTGCACAAGTCCTGTAGATGTGCCTGACCCGGCGGCAGAGTATATAATTCCTGAACAGGATTACCTCTTTATGACCGGTACTACGCTTCAAAACAAAACCGCACCGCGCTTGTTGGAGCTTGGTAAAAATACTATTACCGTTATGGTTGGCCCCTCAACGGTACCTTGCGAGCCCATTGCAAATGCTGGTGTCCAGGTCCTGAGCGGGAGTGTTGTGGTTGATGCCGAAGAAGCAAAGCTTGCGGTACGCGGCGGGAACAAGATGCAATGGCGCCGTGGCATAAAGAAGTTCATGCTGCGCTAAACTTTTGATACGTGTTATATAACACTGTCATATTGTTGTCTGTCATATTGTCATATAACACTGTCATACAGCAGAGAAGAACTGGGCTGCATCTCTTCTGGTTGAGATGCAGCCCAGTTCTTATGTGCCGTTAATACTCAAAAGCCACTTACTCGGTGCGCAGTGCGACAACCGGGTCCTTATTCGCGGCCATTCTGGAGGGGATCAGGCCGGCTATGAGGGTGAGGACCATAGAGATAAGTACCAGGAGCAGCGCTTCTCTAACCGGTAATACCGCGAGATTAGACAGGCCGGTGAGCGATTTGATGATGATATTCATTACAACCACAAGCACCAGAGCAACCAGGATACCAAGCACGCCGGCGCTAAAGCCAACAATGAGGGTCTCGGCATTGAATACCCGGGAAATATCCCGCTTTGAAGCGCCAAGAGCTCGCAGGATACCAATTTCTTTGGTGCGTTCCAGTACGCTGATATAGGTGATGATACCAATCATAATGGAGGACACCACGAGCGAAATTGCTACAAATGCAATAAGTATGTAGCTGACCGCATTGATGATGTCGGTTATCGACGACATAAGCAGGCCTATGTAGTCGGTGTATTGAATGGTATTCTCTTCGCTTACTGATGCATTGTACGTATTGATGAGATCAGTAAGCTTGGTTTTGGCTTCAAAGCTCTTGGGATAGATATAGATGGAGGAAGGCACGCTCAGATCGCTCACGCCAAGCGTAGTCATATTATTGGCGTAAGACCCACCCATGACTTCAGGGAGTACGGCGGGCAGGAACTGCTTGATCTTATCCTTGGGGAAGAACGTGAACAGGCTCGACATCTCACTCAGCTGCGACTGAACTTCCTCGGTCCAGCCCATGGCGCTGCCGTATTGCTCAACGAACTCTCCAAAGCTCATCTCGTCCAGTGCGTCAAACAGATCCTCTTTGCTTGTGTCAAAGGGCTGGCCGGTAAATACGTCAATATCCGGGTTCTCGCGCTGTTCTTGAACAATCTGCGCCTCGTTTACCTGCGTAATTACGTACTCCATGAGCTCAAAGCGATATCCAATGCCGCTGCTGGCAGAGGTGGCTACAGAATCCTCATTGGGACGGAGAATACCCACCACTTTAATCTCCATGGCATCCTTAAGCAACATGCTCAGAGCATTTGGATCCTCATTACGAAGATCTACCCAACGGTTTCCTTGCTTCTCGTAAAAATCAGTGCCCAGAAGCAGCCTAAAGCGCATGCCGAGAAGTTCGTCGTAGGTGAATTCCAGATCAGCGCTTTCAATGGCATTACCCATCTGCAGCTGTTCAAATTGTCCCGCCAGTTCGCTCTGATCTTTGAGACCCAGCGTGTACAGAGTGTAATCAGACAGCTCGTTTTGGCTGTTGAGAATGATTACGACCTCGTCCATTGCTTCTGGGAATCTGCCTGCAAGCACCTTATACTGATGCTTGAGCAGCTCTTCGTTGTCAAGCAAGGGTTCAAAAACGTTCATCCGGCGTGAAGATTCGCTCATGAGGGTCTGCGAAAAGCCGCCGGCGCTGGCTACAGACATTTCGAGCATGTCACTCACGCCTGTGGCTTTCATTGTTGTGGAGGGATTGACCTGGACAATCTTGCCAAAATCATCTTCGCGGAAAAGCATGAGGGGTGTCTCGTATCCGTATTGGATACCACTCACAAGTTCAGAAACACCATTACTCTCGTCTTCGAGATATGCCTTGAAGTTTTTGAGGTTGTTGTTTGTGAGGGTGCTCCACCAGGCGCTCATGAAGTTGGTTATTCTGCTGCCGGAATATACCTTCCCGTCTTCATGAGTTTGCTCTGTTGTCGAGAGGCCCACGAGGCTCTTGAGCGAATCAGTGAGATTCATGGCCTGTTGTGTAATCTCAAGAGGATAGGCAGATAAGGTATCCTCAGCCACCCGGTCAATGTACGAGTTTACGCCGGAGGATAAGGCCAGAATAAGCGCAATGCCAATGATGCCTATAGACCCGGCAAAGGCAGTGAGCAGGGTACGTCCCTTTTTGGTCAACAGGTTGTTAAGGGAGAGGGACAAGGCAGTCAAAAAGCTCATCGAGGGCTTCTTTTGCTGCTCGGCTTTTGCTGGTTCCTGAGGAGAATCGTTATAAGGGTTGGAATCGCTTACTACGCGTCCGTCAAGCAGCTGGATAATACGGCTCGCATATGCATCGGCCAGCTCGGGGTTGTGAGTAACCATGATTACGAGTTTTTCGCGAGAGATATCCTTGAGGATTTCCATGACCTGGATACTGGTTTCGCTGTCAAGAGCGCCGGTTGGCTCGTCGGCCAGGAGGATATCGGGGTCGTTGACCAGAGCTCGGGCAATGGCTACCCTCTGCATTTGACCGCCGCTTAACTGCATGGGCTTTTTATTTATTTGGTCAGCCAAACCTACCCGTTCCAGTGCTTCCAGAGCTCTTTTACGGCGTTCTTCCCGGTCAATGCCGCCAATTGTTAACGCTAATTCTACGTTGTCCAGCACGGTTTGATGAGGGATGAGGTTATAGCTTTGGAAGACAAAGCCAATGGAGTGATTGCGATAGGAATCCCAATCCTCGTCTTTGAACTGTTTGGTAGTACGGCCGTTAATAATAAGATCGCCGCGGGAGTATTTGTCTAAGCCGCCAATAATATTTAGCAAGGTGGTTTTTCCGCAACCCGAGGGGCCAAGAATCGCGGCGAACTCGCATTTGCGGAATTGCAGATCAATCCCCCGCAGAGCCGGTACTATGGTATCCCCGGCCTGATAATCTTTGGCAATATCTTTGAGAATCAACATGTTTGAACGCTCCTTGTTATTCCCCATTAGTTATCGTAAAGTATATGATATATTCAATAAGTTTGATACGGTAATTTTGTGCGTGGATGTAAACACAGTGTTTCAATCTTTGTGATTTTGGTCCGGTTCACATCATGTTTGCCGGATAAAGAGGGCAAATAGTACACATATAATACAATAAACACCAGGCCATAGCCTTATGTCGGGTGATTTGCATGACAAGAAAATCCGTGAATTTTGTAATTATCAAACATTATGCCTGACAGATATTTAATGGCACAACAGGTATTATTACCTGCATGAGATCAAAGGTACCCACAGGTAACGGCTCAGGCGATCTCCATGGCCTCTCCCTTTCAATGCTTTGGATTTGTTACAAGCCGTTACGTACGCACGCTTTTGATCTCATTGTTTTTTTATTGGACCATATTGTTGGCGGGCTCGTCTCGGTAGACAAGGTCTATAAGCTCTTGTCTTGAATGAACATCACATTTACGATAAATACGCTGGACATAGGTATCTACCGTTCCCTTGGAGATGTAGAGTTCATTACGGATGGCAGGCAAACTATACCCCCGCAGGAGATAGCTCAGAATTCCTTGTTCGCGTTGCGATAGGGCATACCGAGAAGCCACACGCTGTTCGCAAGTCTGAGCTGCATTGAGGTCAGCGTTAGCAGCAGTGTCCCGGAGTGCGGCAGGAACCGGATTGCTGCCGGGAGTCTTTTGAAAATCCTGGTTGGGATCCTTGTCAAGCGGCAAAAGGATTGTAGCTACAAATGCTGCCATAGCAGCAAAGCATACGGTTGTCATAGAAGCAGAAATGCTCACAAAAAGTGACGCCAAAATAGTGCTTATGTAATAGCCTGAATCAAAGCAGAGGCGCAGGAGCGCAAATACAGCAACGGGATTTCCCGCAGAACGGTTTGTCTCGGTAGCAAAAAGCCACATAAATACATAGAGAACCCACTGTGTGGCAAACAAAATACAAAGACCAAAAAACTGAAGCCAGCCCGTACTGACTGCGCAAAAAAGCAAACCTACTGCCGAGAGCGGGTAAAGAAATCTAAAAAATACCGACAAACTAATACGCTGTGCATAGACCGTACACCAGAGTACGAGCACAATAGCTGCTACGACGCCTGAAAGCTGGGCATACGCGGTATTAATGGGGAGTTGCAAACTTGCTTGGCCCTGAGCAGACAAAAGAACCCGGGGGATAGTTACAGCAAAGGTAGCAACCAAAACGCCAATCGCGCAAACAAAATGGTTTCTGTTTAGGAGAGGAGTCCTGAGTGGTGAAGCAGGATTTGAATCCACATCCATATAAGCGGTATCTGCCTCATCGATTTGCTTAGTATCTGCAGAGTTTTTGAGGCAAAGATTCAAACACCAGGTTGAGAGAATTGGCGTGATGATCCAAATTGCCGCCGCAAGAATCTCGGGTCCAATAATGGCAATGAGATACACTGCAGCACACACGGCGACTGACAGCACGGTAAGCTGCTCAATGACCTGCGCATCATTGCGTGCATATATGGCGCACCAAAGCAGGGTAAGTAACATATATCCTACAGAGGCTGCGATATTTGAGAAGTATTGTATGCCAACTGAGGCTCCATATGCTCTGTCAAGCATATTGAGAATGCAGCCGCCAATCATGAGCAGACCTGAAATCTTAAGAAGGATTCCCGAACTCATGAGGCTTTGGATTTGTTTGGGGAAGCAGCGCAAGAAGACAATGGAGAGTCCGCAGCATAATACGCTTAAAAGAGTAGTCAGCATGGGCAAAAGATTAAACGGACTGCCATCTTCTGCCGGTAAAACCAAGCGTATGCCAACAAGTCCCCATGTGGTGAGCAAACCCCATCCAAGCATAGGTAACTCATAGGTAGAAGTAATAGAATTGCAGGCTGCTGGTACCTTCAAAATGACGCGAATCCTTTCTGAAAAACAATACTCATGAAACCGTTTTAGAAAAAACAACGAACCAAAGCTATTCATATCATCATAAGGATATCACGACACGCCTTTGTATGAAAACAGTCACAAAATATTATTCTAAACAAACTCGGCATATAATACAATGTTTAATTTGAGCGGTTGATGGCGCGTTTAATGAGGAATACCGCTGCTTTAAGAACGAGGTTGCAGCCCAAAATCATGAGCGATACAAAGGCGGTGCAGCCCAAAAAGGCCGATTGCGCCTCATATTGCGCGATAAGCAGAGATACCGGTTTGGTAAAGGTATTGGAAAGGAATACTACTGCCGAGATGGTTATCATGGAGTTCACAAAGAAGTACGAGAAGGTCTCGAGAATTGTGCTGATGCACTGAGGCATAATGACATCGCGGAAGATGCGAGGACGGGAGACGCCAAGTGTGAGACCCACTGCTTCAAGATGCTCGTTTAAGCTGTTCATGGTGTTATAGAACATGAGATAGGGCGACGCAAAGAAGTGGACCATGTTAACCATAATCAGAATTGCGAGCGTTCCATAAATGATTGTACCTTTAAAGGCAAGAGCGTATGACAGGCCCAGAACCATGCCGGGAATTGCCATGCAGGTAATAGACAGCAAATGCAAAAGGCGCGAGGTAGGAGAAACCATGCGCGTTGAGAGATAAGCGGTAACCATCGCAACTATCACACCAAAGAAACCGACTGCGGTTGAGATAATGAGCGAGTTCCTGAGATAAATATCGCCTTTGACGCGGAAGGTTTTCTCGATATGCGCCATGGTAAGCGACATGTCAATGGGGTAGTTGGTGACAAAGGTCAGTACCACAAACGCGAGAACCGGCAAGAGCATAAAGATGCCAATAGCTGCACAGGGAATAAGCGCAAGAATGTCGCGGCGCTTGTTGTCGCCCGTATCGAACCCGCGCGAAATAAATGCGTTGGAGCCGCGATCGCGGTTTGCGAGGTCAACCAAAAATGCAATGACTGCCGGAATCAGCAGAACCGCTCCAATGACACTGCCCTCCGCAAAATGGAGCTGACCTATGACCTGCTCATACAAGAGAACGGGCAGGACCTTGACTTTGCCTCCAACGGTAAGCGGAACGCCGTAGTCAGTGATGGTAAGCGAAAATACGGCAAAGATGACCGAGACCATGGGCCGGCGCAAAAATGGCAGGGTAATGGCACAGAACTGTCTGAACCTGGGGATGCCAAGCGTTTGAGCGGCCTCGTAAGGAGTGGAGTCTTCATAAGCTAGTATGTCGGAGAGCATCAGGAACGCGACGGGAATAACATACATCGCCTCGCCAATAACAATGCCGTGCATGCCATAGATGCTGCCGCCAAGGTTAAACAGGTTTGTGAGAACGCCGTTTGCACCAAAAAGGATAATAAGTCCTGTACCTTGAGAAATGGAAGGTATGAGCATAGGGAGCGAAATCAAAACCACCCAAAGGCCCTTCCATTTAAGGTTGGTACGCTCCATGCACCAGGCAAGAAGATATGCGAGAGGTACCGTAATGGCTGTGGTTATGAGGCCAACCAAAAGTGTGTTTACCGTAGCTTTTTTGAAGTTGTTGGAGGTGAGTACCTCGACAATATCGGCATTTGCCATGTAAAGCAGCATGCGCACTAATGGCAGCACAACAACTACCGCAAAAAAGATGACCAGGCATATCTTAAGGATGAGCGACGCACCTGTGCGCCTGTGCAGGCTGCCTCTGTTAAGCATGGCGAACCTTAATGAAGCGGGCGAGAGAATCAACCTTGGTCTGGAGGTTCTGCAACACAAATCGTTCAACGTACTCATCTGCGGGATTTTTTACGATCTCCTCAGGTGTCGCGATTTGGTGGATCTTGCCTGTCTCCATAACCATGATTCTATCTGACATGGCAAAGGCTTCTTCCTGGTCATGGGTGATATAGATCATGGTAGAGCCATATTCTGCCTGGATGTCCTTAATTTCTTTGCGCAGCGAAAGTCGTG
This sequence comes from Coriobacteriales bacterium, assembly GCA_017515595.1. Lineage (GTDB taxonomy): Bacteria > Actinomycetota > Coriobacteriia > Coriobacteriales > UMGS124 > RGIG5691. The sequence continues at coordinate 2,300 of JAFWFL010000133.1, read as the reverse complement.
TATCAACGTCGAGCGCGCTCATGGGCTCGTCGAACAAAATGACGTCAGGGTTTAAGGCGAGCGTGCGCGCAATAGCTACGCGCTGTTGCTGGCCGCCCGAGAGTTTACCGGGCTTTTTGGCGCGTTCCTCCCAGAGGCCTACGCGCTTTACGAGGTTCTCGGCAATGCCGGAGGCTTTGTCTTTTGTTTCTTTGTTAAAGCGCAGGGCATATTCGACATTGCGCTGTACGTTCATGTTCTCAAACAGGGCATAGTTTTGAAACACAATGCCCATGCCGCGCTGTGAGGGAGAAAGACCGGTGATGTCCTTCCCGTCTTTATAGACGGTGCCCTCTGTGGGCTCCAAGAGACCAATAAGTATTCTCAAAATGGTTGTTTTACCGCAGCCCGAGGGACCCAGAATAGAGAGGAATTCTCCCGTTTGAACCTCAAAAGAAACATGGTCAAGTACGGTTTTTGTACCGTAGACTTTGGTGAGGTCTTTAACGCTGATCTTTATGGTTGCGGGAGTGTCACTCAAGGCTTGATCATTCCAATCTGATACTAAGAATAAACCGGCCGCCCAAAGCGGGTTTGGACGGCCGGCAGGTTTAGCGGTTATGCAAAGATCTTAGAACTCCCACTTCTTAAGAAGCTCGGTCTTAACATCAGGCGTGTCATTTGACATGTCAGCATAGGGGATGTTCTCGGGGAAGTTCGCAATCTCGGTCTTCTGGTCAATCTTTACCTGCTCGGGCAGATAGGTTGCGAGATACTCGTCCTGAACGTCAGAGTAGAGGTACTCGAACATTTCCTTGACGCCCGGCTTGTCCTCACGGCCGGCAATAATTGCGCAACCGGTGGGCGAATAAGGAGCGCCTTCCTCAAAGAAGATGATCTCGAGAGGAGCGCCATCATTAATAACCTCAACTGCGTTGAAGGTAAGGCTCAAACCAATAGCGCACTCGCCCTTAACAAGGTCCTTGATGGGGCCGGAGCCGGAGTTGGTGTATTGGAGAATGTTGTCGTTCAGCTTGCCAAAGTACTCAAATGCCTTGTCCTCGCCCCAGGCATTTACGAGGCTCTTGAGGAAGAGGTAACCGGTGGAAGAAGCATTGGGGTTGGCCATCTCGATGAGGCCCTTGTACTCGGGCTTAAGGAGGTCGTCATAGCTTGCGGGGGCTGCGAGGTTCTTCTCGGCAAGAAGCTCGGTGTTTACAATGCATGCGCCGCTGAAGCGGTCCCACGGGATGTACTTGTTATCGGCCTGGATAAGCTCAGGCATAAAGACCGAGGTGTCAATGAAGTCGATGGAGGCCAGATTGTCGGTGAGAGAATCGAGGTATCCATAGCTCATGCCAATAATGAAGTCGCAGTCAGTGTCGGCGCCCTCTGCGAGAAGCTTGGCAGCAAGGTTGCCGGTGGAGAGATATTCGACGGTGATGTCGTAATCAGGGAACTGCTCGTCGAGCTTGGTCTTATAGTACTCAATGAGGTAGTCCTCGTTTGGTGAGTAGATAATGACCGAGGCCTTCTCGGCATCTTGTTGCTGGATGGTGGTGCTGTCGTCTGAAGGTGCGGGGGCTGGTGTGGGGTCGGTTGTAGTGCAGCCTACGAGCAATAATGCTACAAAAGCCGTTGCAATCAACGCGAGAAGTATCTTTTTCATAGATAGCCTTTCTCTTCCTGGTAGAACAATCAAACGTACCAAACTGGTAAAGCCTGCAACGCTAAAAAAACGAGCCAAATAATACATCACTCTACTGTGATGGAGTGCCACAGACACCAAAGTCCACCAAATGTCAAAAAAACGAGAGCTGATTACTGAGGGATGATTCTGAGCAGATGGCAGAAGCTGCATGAAGGAACATAGTGCAAAAGAGAACATCAGTAACCAAAATATACCCGAGGCCTTCTCGGCCAGAGGCTGATGACAAAAAGGTGACGATCCGTTGTCTAAAGAGCCCATTTGGACTTCTTAGCAAGGTCGAGATGGCAAAAAGGTGAGGATTCGTTGTCAGTGAGTTGAGCTCTGCGATATGTTTTAATAGTGTAATAAGCATTTACCAGGCATTATACTGATTGTCGAAAACGCACTATCTGAGTAAGAGCCTGTTTGAGACAACTAATCGTCACCTTTTTGTCATTTGCACTTGTTTGAGAGGAAAAATTCTGGCTTTGAGACAACGAATCGTCACCTTTTTGCCACCAGCCTCTGGCCGAGAAGCCCCAAGTTTTCGTTTGAGACTACGAATCGTCACCTTTTTGCCGTCAGCATTTGGCCGAGAGGTAGTGCTGGATCGCGTTGCGAAATGTGGTGT
>JAFWFL010000011.1 GCA_017515595.1 Coriobacteriales bacterium | reverse complement strand
CCCACTTTCACATGTCAAACCACCGTCCCCTGTCATAACACGTCCCCTAATATCACGATCCAGTGTCACACGGTTTACTCCGGGAGCAGGTCTTTTTGGGCATCGGGAAGCTTTTTGAATGGGCTGTCGAGCTGCGGACGAGCGATGTTTGCCCGGTCTAAAGCCAGCAGGAACGACTGTGCGTCCCTTGTGGCAATGAGCTCGCGCGGGAACCCAATCTCCTCAAAAAGATTCTCTACCATTGGATACTTTCCAATATAAGGAGCTATATGAGCATCGCTGCTTACCGCAATTTGGCAGTTAAGCTCGGCCGCGCGCTCCGCAAGCCGCTTGACCTTCTCGACATGCTCGGAGTATCCGCCAAGTGTATACTCGTTTATCTCGATAAGCTTATTCATATCGCGCGCAGCTTCAAGAATTGGGTCAAACTCAACGTCAAGCTTTGAACGCACAATATGGCCGAGAATGAGCACATGGGGGTTCTCGAGCGCCTTAATATACATATTGGTGAGCTGTAATGAAGTCGCATCCTGGGTAAAGTTTGACCCGTGAATGCTCGCAATGGTGTAATCAAGCTTTGAAAGCACGCGTTCATCAAGATCAGTTGTCTCTGCAAAGCGCTTACCGGTAATGCTCGAAGGTATTGCATGGCCATAGCCAAAAAGATGCCCATCAAGATCAACAATATCTGCTTCTACCCCGCGCAAGAGAATTACGCCGTGCCAAAGTCTCGGCCAAACGCGCTGGTTAATATAAAACTGGTAATTTTCGAGATCATCGGTTCCATCAAATGGAGTTTTTGGCTCGAGCATCGCACTAAAATGATCAGTTGAGCCCAAAAGCTCAAGCCCTGCCTCGGCAGCCGCACGCACGTTTTCTTCTATGGTTGAATACGCATGCCGAGAAAAGAGCGTATGAGTATGTACATCACATAACAACTGCTCGCCTTCGCGAGGTTTGTCGAGCTCTTTACTCTGACGGATTTGTTTCACAATTTCTGTAGATGCCGTAGTCATAAACAATCCTCCACTCTCTTAGAATTGTTCATACTATAGCGCAACACTGGTAGGAATGCCCCAAGCGCACAAAAAAAGCCCCCCGTTTACCGCGAGGGGCTTTTTTAAATGTAAAAGAGGTATTTCTAAGCTCTACGCTTCCACCTCATCAGGCTTCGCTTCGCTCAGCCACCTTCCCCTCAAAGAGGAAGGCTTTTTAACAGCCATTTTAGCAAATACCCTGAGCCATCATAGCGGTTGCAACCTTCTTGAAGCCGGCGATGTTTGCGCCAACAACATAGTTGCCGGGCTTGCCAACTTCCTCGGCTGCTGCGTCGGCAGCGGCAAAGATCGAGCCCATGATGCCCTTAAGCTTGGCGTCAACCTCTTCAAAGCTCCAGCTCAAGCGCTCGGAGTTTTGGCTCATCTCAAGACCGGAGGTAGCAACGCCACCGGCGTTTGAAGCCTTGCCCGGTGTAAATGCGATACCGGCCTCAATGAGAGCGTTGGTAGCCTCAAGCGTGGTGGGCATGTTAGCGCCTTCGCCAACAACCTTGCAGCCGTTGGCAATGAGCATCTTGGCGTCATCAATGAGAAGCTCGTTCTGGGTTGCGCACGGAAGAGCGATGTCGCACGGAATGCTCCAAACACCGCGGCCCTCAAAGTACTCGCCGCGGCCGGTACGGGCGGTGTACTCGCTAATGCGTGCACGCTCGACCTCTTTGAGCTGCTTAATGGTAGCAATATCAATACCGGCCTCGTCATGAATCCAGCCGGTGGAGTCGCTCATGGTAACAACGGTAGCGCCAAGCTGGGTTGCCTTTTGAGCTGCATACGTTGCAACGTTGCCGGCGCCGGAGATAACAACCTTCTTACCGTCAAAGCTGTCGCCCTTCTTGGCAAGGACATTCTCGACAAAGTAAACAAGGCCATAACCGGTTGCCTCGGTACGGGCAAGCGAACCGCCAAAGGTGAGGCCCTTACCGGTAAGAACGCCGGTCCACTCGTTGCGCAGACGCTTGTACTGGCCAAACATATAGCCAATCTCACGGGCGCCGGTACCAATGTCACCGGCAGGAACGTCAGTATCAGGACCAATGTGACGGAAGAGCTCTGTCATAAAGCTCTGGCAGAAGCGCATAACCTCGGCATCGCTCTTGCCCTTGGGGTTAAAGTCGCTGCCGCCCTTGCCGCCGCCCATGGGAAGGGTGGTAAGAGAGTTCTTGAAGATCTGCTCAAAGCCGAGGAACTTAATAATAGAAAGGTTTACGCTCGGGTGCAGACGAATGCCGCCCTTGTAGGGGCCAAGCGCTGAGTTGTACTGTACACGGTAACCACGGTTAACCTGAACATTGCCCTGGTCATCTGTCCAAGGAACACGGAACTGGATAATGCGCTCAGGCTCTACCAAGCGCTCGAGAAGGGCAGCTTCCTCATACTCGGGATGTGCCTCAACCGCAGGCTCAATAGAAGTAAGAACCTCAGTAACTGCCTGAATAAACTCGGGCTGGTTGGGGTCGTTTTGCTTGACGCGCTCAATAACGTTCTGTACATAGCTCATAAGAGTTACCTCCTCAACAGGTGACTGCGCCGGATGTTGGTCAACCGGTATACATCGCATTCAAATACAATGATGTATCTTATAACTTTGGTACGAACACGTGTGACGTATGACTTTATTTGTTAACACCGTTGACACAGTCTCTTACATTTTGCCTGTTCGTGGCGAGTTTTAAGAAGCTATTTGTTACAAACCCACACCATACGATGTGAACAATACACCGCTCAGCGGCTGTTTTAAACCTCGCGCTGGTTAAGTGCTGCTACAAAATCACACCTACCGAAGCAGGCATATGGATAGCCTCAGTAGCCCTCCATGATCTTCTCAACAAAGTAGTCGTATCTCAGAAAGAAGCCTTCCTCCATATGGGGCAACTCGATATATATGTTATCCTTCCTCCTGGAAAACAGCAGTTTTGCCTCTCCGGGTTCATACAGATAGCCAATCTCTTTTAAATCCTTCTCTTTTAAATTGGTTACAATTCTAACAAAATCATCCAGGCGCGGGCCTGCATATCCCAGCCCAATTACATCAACTTCTTCGCCATCCAGTTCAAAGCAAAATGCGTCCTCCATACCGCAATCGTACGTAACGGTAAACGCAAACTTGTGGTTGAGCATCCTTTTGCGCTTTTTACTGTCGCTCTCTCTAAAACGCTTCCATTGCTCGGCAATCTCAGCTTTCTTTTCTTCCGTCAGCATTTTTGCTCATCGCCTTCGCAAATCCCATTGAGCTCTCATAGCACAGGTGCTATATCCTATACACTGAAGCGTCGATTTGTAACAAACTCCTATTACCCAATTCCAGCATACTGTCACTGAGGACAGCAAAGATAATCCTTATCTCTGCTTGCGGGTTGTCATCCAAGAATTCCTTACAGGCAGAAAGAGCCGTATACCATGCATTATCTACAGGATAACCGTAAATCCCTGCAGAAATAAGCAGAAATCCTATAGAATGACAGTCATGGGCAACTGCGAGCTCTAAAGATTTCTTATAAGCTCGCTTTAATTGCTCCGGCTCACCATGCCGGCCGTCTCTCCAAACAGGGCCTACTGCATGAATCACATACTTTGCTTTGAGATTAAACCCCGGTGTAATGACCGCATCACCGGTATCACAATGAGCAATCATATCGCAAGCTGCCTGGAGCTCTCTGAATCCGGCAGCTTTAAAAATTGCACCGCATACTCCGCTTCCGCGGGCTAAAGCTTCGTTTGCAGCGTTGACTATTGCATCGGTATCTAATTCTACGATATCTATCTTTTGGATTTCTATGGTACTGAGCATAGTCTGGTTTCCTTTCAAAACACGACGCCTCTTGTCACTTATTTTTACCTCCTCTGACGTTGTTGTCTGAAGAATAGCATATAACCAAAAACATATGGTCAACTTATGGTTGACGTTTTTAGAGTGTAAACAATTGCTCTAGGTACTGCCATCAAACCGCGGTGACAGTCCGATATTAAGAGTTTTTGACAATTTAGCTCACAGCTGAAGACTTCCAGAACCGAATGCCCTATACTGCTCTTGTTGCTTCGCTGCAACACTTTTATCCAGAGTCGGGGTAGAGAGTTGGCTCTATGATCCCGGCACCAACCGGTCAAAAGACACGGTGGTACTGCCAACAACGATGAAAGGAGACTCACCATGAGTGAATCCAAAAATGCACGCACAAACAAACAGTCAATTGACTACATGCTCTTGGATATTGATCAAAGCAAAACAAAGATCAAGATTCTGAGTAATCCGGGCAACTACATTGCGCATATGGCACAGGATAATGTGGGATATCAAATGCAATACAGCATTTCTTCTCTCGAGAAGATTCTCGAAAAAGAAGGCAATCCCCATGTTTTGCAGATGAACTGTCAAGGCAGCCGGCAAGAACCAATACACTGGATGCTTTATGCTGACGGTATAAAAGTTGCATCAGGTACCGGCACTTATGCAAAAGAGTGCTTTATAGAAGCTGCCGAGAAGTTCAGAGATATATGCCGTGAGGCTGTAGAAGCAGCAAATCTGCCCCACCTAAGCGAGCATGATTATTGGTTACTCAAACGCGCCCAGGCAATTGCAAGCCTCGAGCCTTTTGATAACGGCAGCCATATAATGGGAAGCAAAAAGGGCCGCGTATTCTAGCGAAATATCGCAACCAGAGAGCCTGAGCAGCGAACCCCCTCCGTAAGGCTGACCCATAACTACCTCGCGTAGAGAAATCGTCAATTCATGACTACTCAAACGCATTTGAGTAGTCATGTGGGAAGCCGTTCGATTTCATGCCGAGAAGAACGCGCAGGTCAAAAGCGCGGGCTTCTCGGCATGAGGAGCTAAATAGAGAGCAAATGACTACACAAATGCGTTTGAGTAGTCATGAATTGACGATTTCTCTACGCGAAT
>JAFWFL010000132.1 GCA_017515595.1 Coriobacteriales bacterium | reverse complement strand
GCTCAGCATTATCGTTTCCGTCGCTTTTTCCTATTTCGTATTCAAAGAAAAGTTGAGCAGAAAGGCGCTTGCCGGGTTGATTCTGATCGTTGTCGGCACTTTGGCGATGGCAATCTGGGCATAGGAAACAAATAACGGCAAATTCCAGTTGCTCGACATGTTCCCGTGACCGTAAAATAAGGCTGACATGTTCCCCTGTGCGTGAGAAATAGTATCCATGTTCTTTTCCGCAAGGTGGATGCGCGTGTTCCAGGTATGATTATGCATAAGCACGACTCGTGCCATGTTGAGACTGTATGCCTCTTGTACCAGCAAAAGAAAGACTTTATTTCAGTCCCATATGAGCCAAAGAATAAAGATTATTCAAAACAACAGAAATGAGATTGGCAAATTGGGAGTTATGGAGGAAGCAACTATGGCAAAGATAGTAATACTGAATGGGTCACCAAGAAAGAACGGACAGACCGCATCTCTTGTGAAAGCTTTTATCGAAGGCGCGGAGTCTGCCGGCAATGAGGTTAAAGAACTGTACCTGCAGGGCATGAATATCGGAGGCTGCCTTGCTTGCGAAGGCTGTCAGCGTAACGGCGGCACCTGTGTCCAGCAGGATGATATGCAGATCGTGAGTGAGGATTTCCTCTGGGCAGATGTTGTAGTATTTGCTTCTCCGCAGTATTGGGGGACCATAACCGGCCAGCTCAAGATTGTCATCGATCGTCTGTACTCCGTGCTGTTTGGCTCGCCCAAGGTGAAGCAGTTTGTTGTGATCATGACGGCACGCGGGAATATGTATGAAATGACCGAGGAATTCTTCTCGATCTTTACCCGTTTTCTCGGCTGGAAGAACCTCGGCAACGTTTTTGGCGCAGGAAAAGAAGCCGAAGCAAGAGCGCTTGGAGAAAGCATCAAATAAACGACTCGGAGTTTGTGGGTGAGTCAAATTGACAAGCACATGAACAGATACGTTGTCATAATGGCATCAGCAACAGACTGACAACTTCTGGTTCGTCTGTCAGCAGAGAAGAAGTTTTAATGTATCACAGGGTGGTTTCCCGGTCACTCCTGCCGTTTACCGGCAATTGTTGTGGATAGTCGGTGTATATCACCGTTCGGATTGTTTATTTTGCCGTTTTTTAATACTGCATAATCAAACATTTTCATTCTTGTACAATCAAACCAGAGCGTTCAGGTCTTTTTCTTGCGACATATCGCAGGATGCCTGGACGTTTGTCGTGACATTACTGTTTATAGCGGTGCAGTAACGTTGTCACAAAAGTGTGTTTGATCATGAGTATCGGATTTTGGAGAGAAGGAAAGGAGTGTGTCATGGAGCTAACTCGTAGAGGCTTGTTTAAGGCCGCGGGTGCCGCGCTTGCGACAACTGCAGCCTTTGAACTTACCTCGAAAACAAAGGCTTTTGCCGGCTCAGCCTCAAAGCAGGACTGGAAGCTGGTTGACACGCAAGAAGCCACAAACATCTGCTGCTATTGCGCGGGTGGCTGCGGCTCTCTGTGCTCGTCGCGCGACGGCGAGCTCATTAATGTTGAGGGTGACCCGGATCACCCCATTAACGAGGGCGCTTTATGCCCCAAGGGTGCAGCTATGTTCCAGCTCAGGAACATTGTTGACCCCGAGACCCGAGAGGTTATTCCCAACCCTGCGCGCGTAAGCAAGCCCTTGGTACGCCGCCCCGGTTCTGACCATTGGGAGGACATTACTTGGGAACAGGCAATCAAGGAGATTGCCGAGAAGGTTAAGAAGACCCGTGATGAAACCCATTGCGAGACTTCTGAGGATGCCAAGAAGTACTTTGAGGATCACGGATTCTATTATCCCGATGCCGAGAAAGACGCTGACGGCAACCCGCTTATTGTAAACATCACACCCGGCATTGCAAGCCTTGGTGGCTCACAAGAGAACTCGGAAGAGGAATACCTGATTATGAAGCTGGACCGCGCCCTTGGTGTGTGTGCCATCGACAATCAGGCCCGAGTTTGACACAGCCCCACAGTCGCCGGTCTGGCGGCAACATTTGGTCGTGGCTCAATGACCACCCACTGGAATGACCTCAAGAACACTGATGTCATTCTGCACTGCGGTTCCAACTCCGTAGAAAACCATCCCGTAAGCGCTCGTTGGCTTAACAAGGCCCACGAAAACGGTGCAAAGTGGATTGTTGTCGATCCTCGCTATACCCGCACTGCCGAGCTTGCGGACATTTATTGCCGGATTCGCTCCGGCACAGATATCGCCTTCTATGGCGGCATGATCAATTACATTCTTCAACATAATATGTGGCAGCGCGATTACGTGCTCAACTACACAAATGCAACGTACTTGCTTGAGCCTGAATTCGAGTTTGATATCGAGAACGGCCTCTGGAGTGGTTACAATGAGACCACCGGCAAGTACGACACCGCTTCATGGCATTATCAGACCGAAGAAGTTATTGAGGCAAGTACCACCTCCGGTACCTTTGCATGGGCAAGTGAACCGGGTGTACCCGAGTTTACGCCTCCTGCGTTTACCAAGCCCAAGACTGATCCGACTCTTAAAGACGAGATGTGCGTTCTCAATCAAATGAAGAAGCACTATTCCCGCTATGATCTCGAGACCGTCTCGGCCATCACCGGCGCTGACGTTGAGACCCTGGAGCTTGTCTACAAAGAGTACGGCAAGACCGGTAAGAAGAACAAGAAAACCGGCGAGTATGACAAGAATGGTGTTATTCTCTACGCTCTTGGTCAGACCCAGCACTCCTATGGCGCTCAAAACATTCGTTGCATGGGCATTATCCAGCTGCTTCTGGGCAACGTGGGTGTTCCCGGCGGTGGCGTAGCTGCACTCCGCGGCAAGCCCAACGTACAAGGTGCTACCGACATGTGCATGATGCCTACCGACATGGCAGGCTATCTGCAATGGCCTAACACCACAGATAAGAAGAGCATTCGCGCTTGGTGCGAGAGCCAAACCTACTCGGCAGGCTACTACACCAACAAGCCCAAGTTCCTCGTAAGCTTCCTCAAGGAATTCTTTGGCGAGAACGCTCAGCTGGAGAACGACTACGGTTATGACTGGCTGCCCAAGGTTCCGAGCGGTGTTGACTTCACCATCTCCTCAACCTTTGAGCAGATGGCAGCAGGTATCATTAAGGGTTACTTCTGCTGGGGCATGAACCCCGCTCACTCAACAGGCAACACCAAGAACTGCCGCGACCAGCTCGCGCAGCTTGACTGGCTTGTTGACTCCGAGTGGCACCCAACCACCACAACCGAGTTCTGGCTGGCTCCTGACATGAATCCCAAGGAGATCAATACCACAGTTTACTTCTTGCCGGCAGCTCTTATTTACGAGAAGCCCGGCACAATCCTGAACTCCGGCCGCTGGCTGCAGTATCGTTATCAGGCTGTTGAGCCTTACGATCAGTCCAAGACCGACTTTGAGATGTGCGATCTTCTCTGGAAGGAACTCGTAAAGCTTTATGAAGAAGAAGGCGGCACCAACCCTGACCCGATTCTCAACACCAAGTGGGATTACTACGTTGACGGCAAGATTGACCCGAGGCCGGTAAGCTGGGCTATGAACGGTTACCGTCCCGGCTCGAGCGATCTTGAGAACGCCAAGCCTGACCTCTGCAAGAACTTTACCGAGCTCAAGGCCGACGGCTCCACCGCCTGCGCTATCTGGATTTATTCAGGCCACTACAACAACAGTGAGGCTCCGCTTGATCCAAGCGCACAGCCCATTGGCAGCCGCATTAAGGACGACCCGAGCGGTCTTGGCCTCTATCCCAAGTGGGCATACGCATGGCCTATGAACCGTCGTATTCTTTACAACCGTGCAGCTTCTGACATTAACGGTAAGCCCTGGACAGCCTCCAAGAAGCTCAACGAGTGGCATGAAGACACCAAGGCCTGGGATCGCGTTGACGTTCCCGACTGGGCAGCCGGTACCGTTGGCGCCGAGAATGGCGAGAACCCGCCGGACAACAAGGCATTCTTCATGACATGGGAGCAGAACGGCCGTCTCGAGAGCTACGGCATGGCCGACGGTCCTCTGCCCGAGCACTTTGAGCCGTTTGAGTCACCCACCGAGAACATTCTCAACGGTTCTCAGTGCAACCCCATGATGCGTACCGACTTCTGGGGCAACAAGAACTACGAGCGTGTTACACGCGACGGCGATGACTTCTCTTCGCTTTCGAGCAACCGCGGCGACGCCGAGGAATTCCCCTATGTTGCCACAACATACTCCATTACCGAGCACTGGCAAACCGGTTCGCAAACCGGCTCTTGCCCGGCGCTTACCGAGGCCATTCCTACCCAGTGGCTCGAGATCAGCGAAGAGCTCGCCAAGGAGCTTGGTCTTACCTATGGCGATAAGGCACGCGTCTGGAACAGCCGTGGCGACATTATAGTTGACACGCTCATTACCAAGCGTATGAAGCCGCTCACCATTAACGGTAAGACAGTTCACCAGGTAGGCCTTACCCATCACTTTGGCTTCAAGGGTGAATACTCGTTCAGTTATTCTGACGGTTCCTTGGGCTATGAGGGCAACAGCGGCCTTACCAATGACCTGACGCCTAACGTAGGTGACCCCAACACGGGCATTCCTGAGTATAAGGCGTTCCTTGTAAACATCGAGAAGGCATAATGAGGAGGTGGTAAGAATGGCAAAAGCAACAGATAAAGCAATTTATTTTGACTCGTCCCTTTGCACTGACTGCAAAGGCTGCCAGGTTGCCTGCAAATGCTGGAACAATCTGCCGTCACCAATTGGTGTGAACGAGAACCAAAACAAGGCAACAGCCGAGAACCCCTATATTGGCAGCTATCAGAACCCACCTGATCTTAACTCGATGACACGCCTCATTATGCGTTGCAATGAAGTTGAGACTCCTGACCTTCAGAAGGGCGTGGGCCTGGTATTCAGCCGCCGTTCATGCAAGCACTGCACAGATGCCGGTTGCGTACGCGTTTGCCCGCCCGGCGCTTTGTATCATGATGAGGAGACCGGTTTTGTAGCAGTTGACCAGTCCAAGTGCATTGGCTGCCACTACTGCGCAACAGCATGTCCTTACGATGTACCGCGTTTTTATGGCGAAAAGCGTTTTATCGAGAAGTGCACCGGTTGTGTTGACCGTGTACAAAATGGCTTGAAGCCGGCCTGCGTTACCACCTGCCAGCCCGGCGCTCTCGACTTTGGCCAGCGCTCTGAGATGGTTAAAAAGGCGCTTGGCCGCGTTGAAGTTCTTAAGGCAAGAGGTTACAAGGACGCATGTGCCTACGGTATTAACGAGATGGACGGCTTGCATGTTATCTCGGTATACAAGTATGGCCTTGACGTACATCAAGAAGTTAAAGAACCCAAGCTCAGCGCCATTGTACCGCTGTCCGAGGTTGCCAAGCCGCTCTCAGCTGTTGGCATTGCTGCTGTTGTCGCAGCGCTCGGCATCTCATTTATCAATGGCCGCAAGTACGACATTGGCGACTTCCGCTATGATGAAGTTACCGGTGTTCAAACCAAGCATGGCGAGTTCTATGAGCAGTTTGACCCGGCGGAGATTAAGGCCGGCGAAGAGCAGGAACCCGTACACGAGATCAGCCGCCGCTTCAACGGCGATAAGAGGAAAGGAGGCAAGTAATCATGACTGAGCAAAACAGTGTGCCCCAGGCAGGTCCGGGCGAGCGCAGGACTATTCAGCGTAAGAGCTTCCAGGCGCGTCTTACCCATGCTGTAACGGTTATTACCATTTGTTACTTGATCCTTTCTGGTCTCTGTGTCTTTATTCACCCGCTGGCAGAGGCCCTCGGGCAGGACGTCATGTTTGTTATCCGTATGTCGCACCGGGTCATTGGTGTGATATTCGTGGTATTCCCGCTCATTTCAGCCCTTATTGCACCTAAGGGTGTAGCCCATATCTTTAAGACACTTTTCCACAAGTGGAATCAGGATGACAAGGACTGGCTCAAGAAGTTTGTACCGTATCTTCTTGCTCCCAAGACCCAGCATATGCCTGACCAGGACGAGGCAAAGAGCGGCCAGCACATTGCTGACGGCGCCATTTGGGTATGCGCATTTATGATGGCAGTATCAGGCGTTGCACTCCTGTTGGGCGATACCATTATGCCTATGAGCCACACCGCTATGGGTTGGTGGCGTATTATCCACGACGTATTCTTTGTATTGCTTGACATCTTTGTAATCGCGCACATTTACCTTGGTGGCGGTATCTTCCAGCCTTACCGTGGCATGGCGCGTGTTATGTGGACTGACGGCAAGATTGATGAAGCCAATGCTCTCTATCACTGGGGTAAGTGGGCACGTCGTGAGCTTGAGAACGGCGTAAACGTTGGTGTTGAAGACGAACCCAAGAAGAAGTAAAGATTAACAGAGTGCCGGTGTGGGGATGACCCTTACCGGCACTCAACTGTTTTTAGTATTAAAGGAGCAAGCTGTTACCGTGAATCTCAAATGGATGGAAAAAGCTGCTGATATCTACCGTCAAAAAGTAGATGCAGATACTGTGGCACGTCTCGATTTCTTTGACAAGATTTGGCAGATACAGGCAGATGCCGAGAAAAAAGCAGCAAAAGAAAACACCTATGCTCTAGACAATATTGATGAGCTTGAGGATCAGTATTGGGCACAGGATGCGATTTTTATCGCAAGTCCTGTGTCTGTAGATAAGGCTCTTTTTGCAGCCACCGCGCGTGAAATTACTGCTGTGATTGCCGAGTCGAGCGGTCTTGACAAAACAGATTCGGTACTGCTTGCGTCATGGGATTGGGACGCTCTCATAGCCGGCGCTGATATTGCTCTGGCAGGTAGTAATCCTCAGGAGTATCTTGCCTTAGCGGCAGAAGCCGCCCAAGCCTCTGTGGGAGAGCAGGCTTCACTTGTTGCATTAATTCTCTCGCTTGCATTGCGTCCTCAGCTTGAGCCTGCGGCCCGCGCGATCAATGAAGCTCTTGCGAGCCGTCTGACCGAGGACAACCTTGAGCATTTTCACCGGACATCATGCCCGGTTTGCGGCGGAGAAGCAACCCTTGCATACGTGGGACCCGTACCGAGCGGTCCTCAAAACGGCCGCCAGCTTTGGTGCGGCCAATGCGGTACCTTATGGGAATTCGAGCGGGTACGCTGCCCGCGTTGCGGTTCGCAGCTTCAGACAAGCCTGCACTACACAAGCATTGAGGGCGATGATGAGCACCGCATTTATCATTGTGACGTATGTCATGGTTATGTTCGCACGGTTTTCTCGACCGGCCTTGGCGGAGTACCTTTTGCTCCCGAGGTAGAAGATGTTGTAATGGTAAATCTTGATGCCATTGCCCAATCAAAGGGCCTGGGTCCCCGCGATTAACTCTTTAAGTTAAACGTGTAGCCCGAGCAGTATGACGAGTGCCAGATACTTGTATTATGGCACTTTACGGGCAGAAGGAGTACCTCCTAAACCTCCTGCTTTCTGCCTGTTGCCAGACACCACCTGTCTGGCATTCGTCATGTTGCCCGGGCTATTTTAGTTGAGAGGAAAACACATAGAACTGTCCCCTGTGTTTTCTTCCTCCGTCCTTCTGTGTTATTCATATCAACTAAGAGCTTCAAATCCTTGTTCATCAGGAAGTATAGTGCAATATTCTGGCCATATGGGGCTAAAAAGATCTATTGCTGCATCAAGCAGCCAAGACCTTACTATTACGAGCGCGTGAGGATATGACGCCGTGGGTCCTGCTTTAAGCATTTTTACGGCTGAGGTCAAGCCGCCTTCGTGGAGAAGCTCGAGCTGGCCAAGCTCGTCAATAACCAAAAGCCTTGGTGTTTTTATCTCACCGTTAGCGGCCTCTTGTTGCAGGGAATCAAAATGTGCGTTGACTTTTTCTATAGAAGCATCAGGGATGTCCCAGCCAAGTTTTGCTTTGCTGCTTTGGGAATCTGAGGTTTTGGCATCTGTCTGGGAAGAAGCGCATTCTCTGCGCATGCCAAAAACAAAACGTTCCTGCTGAGGAAGAAGCACGTTTTCAATGCCGAGCTTCTTGTAAGTATCGCCTTGCTTTTGCCAGATACCAGGCGCAATGACACCGGCGCATATGACACCTTGTTCATTGAGCCGGGCTATTGTCTGCTCGAGCCAGCGCGTTTTACCTGTTTGAATATCGCCAGTCAAAAAATACAACATGTGATTTATCCTTATAGAATATGCTGCGCCGGATAATACATGATATTCATGATTATCCGGCGCAGTTTTGTGGTCTTCACGGCAAGACACAAAAGGGAGACACCCCTCCCGAGGGTGATATATCTTATGCAGCGGCATCAAGTGCGGCAGGTGCCGAGGTTGCGGCGATTTCTGCCCACTCTGCATCGCTGAGCTCATAGTTGTAAAGTGCCTTGTAGTAAGCGCTTACAACATCTTGCATGCTGTCATCAAAGAGTTCCGGAGAGCATACACGGGGGAACCACTGAGTGCCAAGAAGTTGGTTTACACTGGGCGGTGAGTTGAGCCAGCCATAAGGAAGGTTTGGTATAAAGTAATACTTGCCATTCTCGACGGCGGTAAGTGTTGACCATGTGGGGTCGTCTGCTACTTTGCCATAAAGTTCGGCATCAGCGATAAATAGAATATCAGGATCCCAAACAGCAAGCTGCTCGAGGCTGATCTCGTTGCCTATACCGTTGCCAACAACATCGTCAAATACAACAACGTTTTCTGCGCAGTTATCTACTACCTGGCCTTGGTATGAACCCTTGGCAATAGCATGGGTTTCGTCGGTAATAAAAGCAACCTTGGCATAGTCTGCTTTGTCGATCTTCTCGACAACTGCCTGAGTCTTTGCATAGGCTGCTTTGCAGTACTTGGCAAGCTCGGCTCCGCGCTCGGTGTTGCCAAAGATTTCGCCGAGGGTCAAATAGACCTGATCATATGTAGAGATACTCGACTCAATATGAATGCACGGAATACCGGTATCGGCCTGAAGCTGGTCAAGGTCCTCAACAATGGTCTTCTTGGCCTCACCGATATCAATGATGAGCTGGGTTCCGGCAGCAGCTACTTCTTCTTTATTGAAGCCGCCCTTACCGCCGTAAATTTGGCCAAAAATAATGTAGTCGTCGGCTTTGATGTTAAAGTATTTTTCGACATTCTTGTCGGGACTGGTTGCAAGTCCGCAAAGGATACTTGGATCAAAGGTTAAAAGAACCATCTGAGCCAGCGGGCCTGACGGAGCAACCGCGGTTATCTCGGCCGGAATTTCTACGGTACGGCCAGCGGAGTCCACAAAAGTGCGGGTTTCGCTTTTGGCTTGGTCCGCAAGCGCAGACGTTACCGCTGCCATAACAAGTCCGCAGCTCAGTACGAGGGCTACTACTATGCCCAGTACCTTGGAACGCGTTACGTTCATAACATGCCTTCCTTTCTTGTCATATCAAGTACTTTTTAAATCTTGCTTGCCGTGCTGTGCCGCATGAACAGGCACGCAAACGCGTACCGTATCACCGTATAAAGAATTGACTTCGACGTCTACGCAGTAAATAGCTTTTACCATTTCGCTCGTGATGACGTCTTTAGGATCGCCGAATGCCCAAACTCGGCCGTCATCAATAACGAGAGTCTTGTCGGAATACAAAAATGCATGATCAGGTTGATGGGTTGATTGCACAATGCTCAGACCCTGCCGGGCAAGCTCGCGTACACAGGTGAGTACGCGTACGGTATTGCCAAAATCGAGGGAGCTCGTGGGCTCATCCATAATAATGGTACGCGCGTTTTGTGCAATGGCACGCGCAATGAGTACAAGCTGCTGTTCTCCGCCGGAGATTTTGGTGTAAGGCCTGCGAGCCAAAGTTGCGACGCCAACTTTATTAAGCGCATCGTACGCCCGCTCAACGTGGGTATGTTTTGGCTGTCCCAATACACCAAGGTCAGCACCGGTGCTCATCATAACTACGTCAATAACGTCATAATCATAGACGCTTGAATGAGTTTGCGGGATGTATGCAATTTCGCGGGCACGCTCTCTGATGCCCAAGCTGCGGGCATCGTGTCCGTTGATAATGATAGTGCCCGTGTAGCCCGATTCGAGGCCGAGAATACACTTGAACAGGGTAGACTTGCCCACGCCGTTATGTCCTAACACATTTACAAGCGTACGGTCAGGGATTTCGAAGCTGATATTGTGCAATATCTCATGGTTGCCGTAAGCAAACGAGAGATCCTTTACTACAATGCTCATGCGGTATTCCTCCTCGTAATCAAGTAGAGGAAGAAAGGTGCACCTACAAATGCCGTGAGAATGCCAATGGGGATTTCTGAGGTAGAGATGAGCCTGCTCACGTCATCAACTATCAGCAAAAATGCCGCACCCATAAGCATGGAAGCGGGGAGAAGCCTGCGGTAATCTGGCCCAACGAGCATACGCGAAAGGTGCGGAATAACCAAACCCACCCAGCCAATCATGCCGGTAACTGCGACGCTCGATGCCGTTACCAGCGTTGCTGCGATGATGACCGCAATGCGAACCGCTTTGGCATTGACTCCCATTGTCTGAGCTTCTTCATCTCCCATGGTAAGGATGTTAATTTTCCAGCGCAGAGCAAAGAGAACCACAAGGCCAACAGACATGGGCAGTAAGACAAGCGTTATGTCCGAGAAGTGCACACCGGTTAAAGAGCCCATGAGCCAATAGGTGATAGAGGGAAGCTGGTCGGTAGGGTCAGCTACAAGCTTGGCATACGAGACACCCGCACTCATGAGCGAACTCACCATAACGCCTGAGAGTACCACCACCAGCACGCGGTTACCCTTTGCATGGCTTGCTACTACAAGCACCAATAGAACCGCGATTATAGAAAACGCGAATGCCATGAAGCTCACCTGGAGCGAGGTGAGGCCCAGCAAGATAGCGATTGCCGCTCCGAGGGCAGCTCCTTGAGAAGCGCCTAGGATATCGGGCGAAGTCAGAGGGTTTTGGAATGTCCCCTGGTAAGCTGCTCCTGCGGCAGAAAGGCAGCATCCCACGAGCATTGCCATGACAATTCTCGGCAGACGTACGTTAAAAAAGAGTGCTGATTCCTGGTTGGTCCATGTGGGGTCAATGGTTACAAAGGGGATGCT
The DNA here is from genome assembly GCA_017515595.1 of Coriobacteriales bacterium. GTDB lineage: Bacteria > Actinomycetota > Coriobacteriia > Coriobacteriales > UMGS124 > RGIG5691. The sequence goes on along the minus strand of JAFWFL010000132.1, from coordinate 23,976 downwards.
GTTTATGAGCATGCGGATTGCATTGCTCGGTGAGATGGGAAAACGACCGAGCAAAAGCGAAACCCCTGCCGCGATTAAGCAGAGTACGCCGAGGCAAATGATAATGATGGTTGTCCTGCGGTGCGACGTAACTTCTGCAGGTAAAGAGGAGTCTGTGCTTTGTTGAGATAACTCCTGCTCCAAGGTCACACCGGTATCGTCGCCGGTACTCGAGGTATTCTCGGCTGACGCATGCAAATAGAGAGGCTTGCAAGCCTCATTGTAAGAATGCGATTGCGTCATTTCCCCTCCCAAGGGACATCACAGCAAGCATTGATGTGTATTATTGCATATAATGAAGGCAGAGTTTCGAGAAATGAGTATAATTTTTTCTTAGAGAAGTAATAACATGGTGACGATACCGGGAGAAAGATGTATGGGCGATTGCGGAAGTACGTGCAATGCTAAAAATGATGTTCCAGATGCAGAAAAGCTGAGGCTTACGCAGCTTTCGAGTAAGGCTGGTTGAGCAGCAAAGTGGGGTCCGGCGGACCTCTCGGCACTTATGAATATTGCAAGTATTGGCTCGTTTGCCGATCCCAATCTGCTTGTGGGCACCGAGACCAATGATGACGCTGCGGTGTATAAACTTACTGATGATGTCGCAGTAGTTCTTACCTGCGACTTCTTTACACCCATTGTTGATGAGCCCTATGACTTTGGACGCGTGGCTGCGGCGAATGCTTTGAGTGATATCTACGCCATGGGTGCAGAGCCGCGCGTCGCGCTCAACCTCACGGCGTTCCCCAAAGCGCTGGGACTCGAGGTTACGGGTGATGTACTGCGCGGTGCAGCTGATGTCTGCCGCGAAGCCGGTGTGCTCGTAGCCGGCGGGCATACCATAGAGGATTCCGAGCCCAAGTTTGGTCTTTCGGTAATGGGCGTTGTCAATCCTTCAAGACTGTTACGCAATGCCGGCGCGCGTCCCGGCGATGTGCTCTTTTTAACAAAAGCGGTGGGCACGGGTCTTGTGTCAACCGGGCTAAAGCGCGGAGTTATTTCTGAGGACGAGGCCCGTCCGGCAATAGAGTCTATGGCAACGCTCAACGCAGCTGCAGGTAATGTAGTGCGCGCATATGCCGAGAAGGGCTTTGTTCACGCGTGTACTGATCTTACCGGTTTTGCGCTCGCGGGCCATGTGCATGAGATGTGTGAGGCGAGCGGGTGTAGCGCGGCCATTAGTTTTGAGAGGGTGCCTTTGCTCCCGCATGCGTTTGGCCTTGCGCAGAACAGCGTAATGCCTGGTAAAACCCGGGACATCAAAGCGTGGGCAGAGGAATTTGTAACAGTTGAGGTATCTGAGGCAGTAGCCCCAAAAGAAACAATTCTCAACATAGTGTGTGACCCGCAAACCTCCGGAGGCCTCTTGGTAGCAATTGCTCCTGAAGCAGCTTGTGATTTTGAGGTGAGTTTAAGAGAGGCTCGTGTTCCGATTACCGCTTGTATTGGTACTTTTGAGGAAGGGAAGCCTCTGGTACGATTCTTCTAAAAATCGTTAGAATAAAATAGTATTCCTAGGGTTAGCAGACCCAAATAAAGGATTGGTTTACAACAAGTCCTCTCATAAGCCCATGGTTTGGTTGTGGGTATGTTTGAGGGCTTTTTACTTGGGAGGTAAATTCATGACCAAAGCGCCCGGCGCTTGCCCTGCCTGCACTGATGCAATGCTCGAGGCCTTGCGTGCTCTGCCGAGGGTAGATGATTTGCTTGCAGAGGCTCGCGTAGCGGCGGCCCAGGGTGATGCACCGCACAATTTGGCGCTTTGTGCGGTCCGGGCAAGCCTTGACCGTGAGCGTGCGCGCATTCGGAGCGGTCTTGCGCCGCGTACCCGCGATGAGCTTATTACTGCGGCAGCTGAAGCCGTTGCTGCAGAAGCCCGGCATAATCTGAGGTGTGCGGTTAATGCAACGGGCGTAGTTATCCATACAAACCTTGGGCGTGCGCCGCTTTCGCAGAGGGCTGCCCGGCATATTGCCAATGTTGCGAGCCATTACTCTACCTTAGAGTTTGATGTGGCGACCGGCGCACGTGGAAGCCGCCATGACTTGGTGGCGAACCTCCTTTGCGAGCTCACCGGTGCAGAAGCCGCCGTTGTGGTTAACAACAATGCCGCTGCCGTTATGCTCGTACTCAACGAGTTTGCGCGCGGACAAGAGGCGCTTGTGAGCCGCGGTGAGCTTGTAGAGATTGGTGGTTCCTTCCGTATTCCAGATATTATGGAGTTGAGCGGCGCTGTTATGAAAGAGGTGGGTACCACCAACAAAACCCATCTCAAAGACTATGAGCGCGCACTTACGCCCGAGACTTCAATGGTACTTAAGGTGCACCCCTCTAACTACCGCGTGGTGGGTTTTCATGAAGAGGTAGATGCCGCTGCCCTTGCGCAGTTTGCCCATGAACACGGGGTGCTCATGTATGAAGACCAGGGCTCGGGTTCACTCGTTGATCTAGCCCGCACAGGCATTGGTGCAGGGGAACACACGCCCATCCAGTCGCTTGCTGCAGGTATTGATATTGTGAGCTGCTCGGGCGATAAGCTCTTAGGGGCAACGCAGGCCGGCATCATTCTCGGCAAAGCCCAATGCATTGAGCGCTTGCGCAATAACCCGCTCATGCGTGCCTTCCGCCCTGATAAACTCACCTTGGCCGGTCTTGAAGCCGTTCTGCGCGAATACCTTGATGCCGAGAAACCCTGGGCCAACGTCCCTGTATTGAGGATGCTCTCGGCTACCCAGGATGAACTGCATAAGCGTGCCTGCGGTATTCTCGCCCGCTGTTTGGGGACGCTTATTGAGCAGGGAATTTCAGTTATTCCCGATGAAGCAAACGAGCGTCTTGTCTGCGGTCCCTGTGTCCTCAAAGTTGCAGCTGGCACCTCGTATACCGGAGGCGGTGCGCTTCCCACAGAAGAACTGCCCACGTGGACGCTGCGTCTTGCATGCCTTGAGCCAAATATCCCTGATGCGGAAACTTGGCGAATGAAGCTCATCAAAGATCCCGCCCGTCCCGTTGTGACACGGGTAAATGCGGGAGAACTTGTGGCTGATGTTCGTACGCTTGTGGATGACAGAGATGAAGATGACCTGGTAGATGCTCTTGTATTGATTATTCTCTACCTCTTGGCCGCCACAGGCACAAAGGAGAATTCCTGATGAGTGAGTTTTTTGGCCGAGAAACCCCGGTCATTGTAGGCACAGCCGGGCATGTTGACCATGGTAAGAGCGCTTTGGTACTGGCGCTCACCGGCACAGACCCTGACCGTCTTCCTCAGGAAAAAGCACGCGGTATCACCATTGACCTGGGATTTGCAAACTTAAAACTCCCCGGTGGTCACGAGGTTGGTTTGGTGGATGTCCCGGGTCACGAGCACTATGTGCGAGCAATGGTGGCAGGCGCCACGGGAGTTGATGTAGCCCTGCTGGTGATTGCTGCAGATGACGGAATCATGCCCCAGACCCGGGAACACCTGCGCATTCTTGAGCTTGTGGGCGTAAAACACATGGTAGTAGCTCTTACAAAGTGCGATCTTATTGATGACCCTGATTGGCTTGGCTTGGTTCAGGCAGATATTGAAGAGTTTCTTGGTACCACAACTTTTGCGGGATCTGCGGTCATTCCTGTTTCTGCGAGAACAGGAATGGGCGTGGAGGATGTTGCCCGGGCGCTCGAAGACCAGGTAGAAAGCGTACTTGCGAGCGGAGTAGTGGAACGGCGTTTGGGCCTTCCTGCCCGTTTGCCGGTTGACCGTGCGTTTAATCTTGCAGGTATTGGTGCAGTCGTAACGGGTACGCTCCGCTCCGGCAGCATGAAGCCGGGAGATGCTGTTGAGATTGTGCCCGGTGCTGCTCGTGCAAAAATCAGAAGTATTCAGGTACATGGCTTAGATGTTGACGAGGCTCTGGCCGGACAGCGCACTGCTGTTAACCTTGCGGGGCTGAGTTTAGAAGATGTCCCGCGCGGCTGTACAGTAGGAGCTCCCGGTGCACTCGAAGCGCATGACCGCTTTGATGCACAAATCTCCTGGTTAGGCCGGGAAGACTCGCCCGAGCCGCTTACTTCAGGCGAACGCGTGCATGTATGCACGGGAACCTCAGAAGCGCTTGGCCGCATTCTCTTATTTGATGGCGCAGAAACCATTATGCCCGGTGAAACGGTTTTTGCACAGATTCGCCTCGAAGAACCTCTCGTGGTACGAGCGCATGACAGATTTGTGGTTATGGCCTATTCACCCGTTGAGCTTGTGGGCGGAGGAGAGGTATTGCTTTCGCGCGTTGCACGGCGTACATCTCTAAGCTCTGCAGAACACGCTCTTTTGAAAGCCCAAGCTAAGGGCGATATCAACACCGGTATTATAAGTTGTGTGGATGCGTCGCTTCTGCCTTTGTATGCTGCTGATATCGAGAAAGTTCTTGATGAACCGCCTGCCCGTGTAGAAGCCATGCTTTCAGAGCTTGTTGCCGCCGGTTCTGTTTGCAGTCTCCCGTGTGGTCAGGATGGTTTTTGTTATACAACATCTCAAAATCTTGCAGAGTGCCTTAAGCATATTGAATCTGTGCTTTCTGAGGCTGCCAAAGATCCCCACCATGAGGGCCTACCTGCGTTAACGCTTCGCGATAAGTCCTATCCCAGAGCTTCAGAAGAGGTTTTCTCGGCATTAATTGATGCTGCAATAGAACGCGGCATTGCTAAGAGGTTCGGCTCGAATGTCGCAAGCGCTGCTGTAGTGGAACGTCTGCAAAAACGTCTTGACGGGCTTGCTCAAACGGTTGAAAGCGCTCTTGAGAAAAAGGGTATCGCAGCTCTCTTTACCGATGAACTTGCCCCTGAGCTGGGTATTTCTCCGGATGAAGTTCTCCGCGGCATGCGTACCCTTGTTGAACAAGGCAAGGCTGAGCGTATCGAGAAAAACTACTACCTTGCAAGCAGCGCCTTTGAACAAGCATGTACTCTCGTGCGAAAAACTATTGAACCAACCGGCTCAGCCACCGCAAGCGAACTCCGAGAAGCCCTTGGCCTTTCGCGCAAATACGCACTCCCCCTGCTAGAACACCTCGATCGCATTGGCCTCACCGAGCGCGACCCCGCAGACCAGAACCTCCGCAAACTCCATGAATAACCGTTTACCGAAATTGCAGTTTGGATTGATCTTTGAGAATGCTATGATTCCTCCTCACGTGGAGGCGGATGTGCCCTGGTGGGTGCCGCGGTCTTCAAAACCGTTGCGAGACGTGCAGAGCGCCTTGGATGTGTTCGATTCGCATACGTCTCCGCCATGTTGCTTATTGGCGCGCCTTGAAAAACCTGTTTCAAGGCGCGCTTTTTACTGTTAAAAGAGCTATTCTGAGGAGGCGTATGGTCAGTCCGTCATCTCACCAAGCGCCTCATGCAGGGCGTACATCAAGGCATGATCCATACAGGCAGCCGGCATCTTTGTCTGATGCAAACGGTCCCGTTGTAACGGTATGCAGCGGATGTCCCTCGGAGTGCGCCTTTTATGCCAATATTGATGACGCCGGCCACGTATTTGCCACTTTTCCTGTTGCCGGCCACCCTTGCCGTACAGACCGTCTTTGCGGTCGCGGTAAGCGCAGGCTCAGGCTTCCCTGGACACAAGAAGACCGCATTGTTGAGCCGCTTAAGAGGACATCGTCCGGTGAATTTGAGCCTATTGGCTGGGACAGCGCTTATCGCGAAATTGCTGCTCGTGTGCAACAGGTAATCGGTACGCACGGAGCAACTACTCTTGCCTGTACAACGGGACTCTCGGCGTATTTTTCTGAGTATGCGAAGCGCCTGTTATATGCTCTGGGCTCACCAAACTTCTATGGCGTTGATGCTGCGTGCGAGGCGAGCCGCATAACTGCCTGGGAGCATACGTTAGGGTACAGCCCCGAGACAGACATTGAACATGCCCAATGCGTTGTCTATATGGGCCGCTCGGCTATTGATTCTTCGAGCACCGAGCAGGCAAACCTTGTGGAAAAGGCACGGTTGCGCGGGGCGCGTATTATCTCAGTAGATCCACGAAACACCTCAACAGGTAATCTTGCTTCTGCCTGGCTTATGGTGCGGCCGGGCTATGATCTGGCATTTTTGCTTGCACTCGCACATGAGCTTATAGACAAAGAGCTTTATGACCATGCATTTGTTGAAAGATATACTTCAGGGTTTGATGAATTTGTCCAAGCCATGAATCCCTATACCGCCGAGTGGGCTGAGGAATTATGCGATATACCTGCGGCTCAAATACGGGAGGTTGCACATAACCTTGCGAAGGCACGCCCTCAGGCGGTTATTGATGCCGGTCTCCATGGAGGAATTGGCACCGCATATGCCAATTCAACGCAAACTACCCGCATGATAGCGCTCCTAAACGCCCTTCTCGGCTGCTACGGACATGAAGGGGGATGTCTCAATCCTCCCTGCGATATTCCTCTTGGCACCCTTGATGAACTGCAGTTTCCCACACCTGCTGTGCCGCAGGTTCCCAAAGCGGGAGCAAGCCGCTACCCGCTTGCAGACGCCCGCGACGGTCTTTGTACAACCATTGGCGAGTCAATTGAACTCGGCGAAATCCATGCGCTTATTGCCTATGCCTCAAACCCTGCTATGGGATACGGCAATGCGCAGGATTGGTCGCACATACTCGGCAAACTTGACTTGCTGGTTACCATAGATATCCGCATGAGCGAAACCGCCCTGCTCTCTGACTATATTCTGCCCGATGTAACGTTTTTGGAATGTGACCGGGGTGTAGGCTCGCGTGACAGTTCGCTCTTTTATCGCAACCGGGTTGTAAAGCCGCTTAATCCCAAAACCCGTCCGGCTGACCGGATTTTCCGCGGTTTGGCTTCTGCCTTAGGTGTGGGGCGCTATCTAGACTTTTCTGTAGATGATCTTGCAAAAGCGCAGATTGCACCATATGGTGTTAATTTGGCTGAGCTCAAAGAATTTGGTTTTGCAGATACCGAGTTACCCCTTATAAGCCGCACGGGCGAGCCGGTTATTACCACACCTTCAGGCAAGATTGAATTTGCGAGTGACATTTGGGAACAGGCCGGGCTGGGCCGCGTTCCGTTTTGGCAGCCTCCTCTTGTGGAGATTGAAGGCGACCGCGCATTCAGGCTCATCAGCGGTAACAGCCCCTTTGAATCACATACCTCCACGAGTATGCTGACCGGCTCGGAAGGTGACCCTGCATATTCCCGGCTCGCAAGCGTGTGGATCAACTCATCCCGGGCAACATCTCTGGGCATTGCCGAGGGAGACCCTATAGAGGTTATCTCTGATCTGGGCAGCGACCATGCTTTTGCATGTCTCACACCCAACCTCCACCCCGAGGCCCTCTTTACCAACGCAAGCCCCGGAAGCCGCCGAGGCAAGCACGCCACGAGTCAGCATGCCGGCAAAGACTCTTATGGCGTAGGTCCCTTTGACCACACTCCCTACCGCATAGACCCCATAACCGGAGCCGCCCTCACCCAAGAAAACTGCGTATTCGTGCGCAAGCTTACAGATTAGACTATTTTAGCGTTTGCCTGCTACAAAGCGGTCGAGGGCGGCTATTATGCCGGGGAGAATGAAGAGAATGAGGATAACGGCGCTTGTGGCGCCCATGCTTATGGTTTGACAAATCTCCGCGATAGTGGGCTCGGGAGACATTACGGCGAGTGCAGCTGTTACCACAATCATAATGAGACCGCTCGTCATAATGGTATTAATTGAGTTATTGTAGGCAGTTGCGAGCGCCTGAGGGATATCCATACTCATACGTGCTTCCCGGTATTGGTTGGTTAGGAGGATTCCGTAGTCAATGGTAGCTCCCATGAGTATGCACTGGACAATAAGCATTGCCAGGTAATAAATATCATAACCCTGCAGACCCACCGCAACAATTGTCAGATACACGCCGCATTGCACTACGAGCACCAATAAGAACGGTATCACAATATTTCTGAAGGCAATAGCAACTACCAGGAAGATCGCAATGGCCGAGATAAGCGTAATCTGCAGCATTTCATGGGCAAAACCCTGGCGCATTTCGCGTACCATGGCAGCATCGCCAATAAGATAATAATTTCCCTCAAAGTTTTCTTCGCAAAGTGTAGCCAGGTGTTCCATGAGATCAGCGGCTTCCTGGGTACCCGCAGCCGTGTTAACGGTAATTGACATAAGCGAGTAATTTGGACCCACAAGCTGACTGCGCGCATCATCCAATAAGTCTTGCATAGAAGCTATAGTAGCCTTTTGATCTGCACTTATCATGCGTGAATAGAGGAAGTTTGTGAGAATATCTTCATTCAGGTACCGTGCAAGTTCAGCAATTGATATCGCTGTTTCCTGAGATTCATCGCCCTCCTCCGGGGGATATTTTGATGCATAAAGCGTGTAAAGCTGTTTCAAAGTTTTCTCGTCAAACCCCGTATCTTCAATCTCGGGCATGTCCATCTGTTGTACCGCATCTGCAAGTTCAGAAGCAGTAAGCGGTTTGCCGAGAGTGGTTGCCCATGCATTGACTTCTTTGACATTGGCATCTAGAAGCAGCTCATTTGCCACTAACTCAACCGCGTCTTCATCCTTATTGTTATAAAGCACTACTACCTGAGAATTGGTGGGGAACACATCTGCGATGGGGTCAGCATAATGAAGCGTATAAGAAACCGGCGTTGAACTCTGGAGTATAAACGCTGCAATAAAGATACCCACAAAGCATACCGGCAGCACGTAGCGAATCTTATATTCTACATGGGCAAGCTTGTTAAGTCGGGGACTGGGCGACGGTTTTACCGAGCGGGCAAGCGCTTTGTGCGACATCAGAATAAGTGCAGGCAATACGGTAAACACGCAGATCAAACTAAAGAGCACGCCTTTTGCAAGGACAACTCCAAGGTCTCCGCCAATCTTAAAGGTCATGAATACGAGGGTCAGAAGGCCAACAAACGTGGTGAGCGAACTCGCGGCAATCGCGGTGAGCGCTCCGGCAAGAGCGCGCTTCATGGCTTTAATGCGCAGCTCCCGGGCTACTGCCAAATCGCTGGCCAAAAGGTCGAGAAACCCTGAAAAAGCCGGTGTTTCCACACCGTCATGGCCGTTGTATGCCGTAAGCTCTGAGGTCAGCTCCTGACGGAACCGGTTCATGAGGATAACCGAGTAGTCCATCGAGAGAACCAGCTGCAGAATTGCCCCGATTGAGAACGTTACCTGCGCAATTGAACCCTGAATAATATTGGTTCCCATATTGAGACCAACAGCGCATCCAATCGCAATTAGATATATCACCGGCTCCATCCAAGAGCGGCACATAATGCACAACACGATTGTCAAAAAGCCTACACCCATAATGAGCACAATAATGGGCAAATCAACCGGTTGCGAACTGTTGTTGCTCACCTGAGCAAGCGTTACGTTGAACTCGCTGCTCTGGGCAGTCTTCAGAGAGTTGGCTTCTATGGCCTTCTCGGCGGCTGAGCCGTAATTGCAGCCGGTGCTCATTACATAGAGTGTGTGGTTATCGCGGTTATAGTCATCAGAACCGGCTTCCCAGGTAACCGAGTCTACACCTTCGATCTTCTCAAGCCGGCTTTTGAGTTCAGGCTTAAGATCCTCGGTGAGGTCATCAACCATAAGACGTACGGTTTTGGGAGTCTGCATATCCGGGAACTCCTGAGCCATCACGTCTATGCCTTGCTTCATGGGCGAGGAATCTGCCAGGTATTTTGTCATATCAGAGTTGACGGTAACCTGCGGAATCATGAGCGCCCAGATCGCTGTCAGTATGAGCATAACCGTAAGCACAACGCGTCGGTTGTCTACAATAAATGCAGATATGCGCTCTTTTAATGACATGTGCTTCTCCCTGGCTTATCTCATACTGCTTTTTGCAGCGGGTCAGTGGCTAATTCCAATCCTCCAGATCTTCAGGCTTGATGGTGCTCAAAATCCTCTTGCTGTTTTTTGCGCCCTTGAGGTTTGCAACGCGGGTTGCATGATTAGCTATGGCATGCTCCATAAAGTTGCGGATATCGCGGGCGTTTGCAAAGTTATCCGGCTTATGTGCAACCCGGTAGTCAATAAGTTCGCGGGCTTTTTTCTCGGCAGCGGGCGAAAGCCGGTACTCCTGCTTTTTGAGATTCATTTGAAGAATAGCCATGAGCTCGTCTGCCGAGTAATCATCAAAGGTGATGTACGTGCTAAAACGCGAGCGCAGTCCCGGGTTTGAGTTGAGGAATTCTTCCATAAGATCAGTGTAGCCCGCAACAATAACCACCAGGTCATCGCGGTGATCTTCCATCGCTTTCAGGAGGGTGTCAACTGCCTCCTGGCCAAAATCACCTTCGCTCTTTTTAACGGTAAGCGCATAGGCCTCGTCTATAAAGAGCAGTCCGCCCAATGCTTCTTCTACCACTTCCTGCGTGCGGGTTGCCGTTTGGCCAATATAGCCGCGCACGAGCCCGGAGCGGTCTACTTCTACCAGCTGGCCCTTGCGGAGAACCCCGAGGCAGCGGTAAATACCGGCAAGCATGCGGGCAACGGTTGTTTTACCGGTACCGGGATTTCCCAAAAACACCATGTGCTTTGAGATATCAGCCGCTTTCATGCCTTGCTCTTGGCGCATTTTTTGCACCTTGATGAGATTAATAATAGTGTTTACCTGACGCTTTACACCTTCAAGGCCAATGAGTCCGTTAAGTTCGTTCAAAAGGGTTTCGAGCTCGGCCTCACGGTCTTCTGCCGGCTGAGAAGTAAAAGCCGGTTCAATAGCTTTATATGACTTTTGGGAACTGGGACGCCATACCGCATATTCGCGGAGCATTTTCTCCATGCACTCCATATAAGCGGTAAATACCTGCGCTTCTTCGCTTGTGACGTCATGTTTGCGCAGGGTAAGGACTGTTTGCCCAAACACTTTAAACGTGTCATAGAATATTGAGGAACACTGGCGCTTAAAAGGATCAGGTTTAAGCTTTGAGCCCGCATCGCTCAGGACAGCATATTTGAGAGACTGAGGGACCTCGCCGGTTTGGACCGGAGATTTTGACCAGCGGTTTTTTGCCTGTTCAATAATTGGCGCATCTGCCGAGTAGCCCAAAGTAGTGCGAATATACTCAAGTTCATCAGCATCTACTTTACCGTCAGCCTCAGCAAGCAGAATACCAAATTTTGCAAGATCGTTGCGCAAAAGTGTTCGCAACGGGGTTTTCTCGGCAAGTACATTGCCTACATTTGCCTTGGTAATTGCTGCACATATATCATAAGACCTGGTAAGAAGTGCCTGCAGATCGAGCTGTTCCATCTAAGCGGAATCCTCTCCAAAAAACGCCAAAACCACCGGACAGCTCCAAGAACTGAGCGCTGCCAACAGGTGCATATAGTACACCTGTTGGTACCCAAGATGATACAAAGAAACACGCGAAGCGCAAAAGTTCTCGAAGCATATATTGTTCACGCGCCTTACACGTAAACAAAACATCAAATACATGGTTGCTATGTTATACTTAATTACTTATTGCGCTTTGGTACATACTTAAGAAAGGCTTGTTTATGCGGTTCGTTAAAACCGGTATAGGGGTTTGTGTTGCACTTTGCTTGCTTGCTTGTTCGTGTACTTCTTTGTTCTTGGTTCACGCCTATGCTGCTCAGGAGCAGGCGGCAACCGTCCAAAATAATCCTATTTCCCTCATAGAAACCGCGGTTACAACCTTTGCCGATAAAGCCTTTTCAGAAACTCTCGTAGTTTTTACTCCCCAGTCAGACAAAGCCACAACAAGTTCCGCTGAGTCTTTAAATACCAAGGAAACCGAGCCGGAGCCTTCTCCTGCCGCTCAGGATGCCGAGGCAAAATCAGAGGTATTCTATGTACTCATATCAGGCGATGCGTCTAACATCATGATTACTGCCGGACACGGACGTTATGAAAACGCTGATAAAGTGATTTTTGAAATTGTTGGCAGCCAAAAAACCCGCTGGGTTCAACCGGAACTCAAGAGTAATAATACCTGGTATATTCAAACGGCAACAAATGAACTGGGATACGGAGAGACAACGGTAAATGCCTGGGCTACCAAAGACGGCAATACTACCAAAATTGACTCGACTCTGGTTATGATTCCGGAGCCCGAATCTGCAAGCATCCAGACACCAAGCAATTCTGCAACGCAGCAAAATACCGCAAAACCTGAAACAACACAGACTGAAACAACACAAGTCAATACGTCTCAGCCTAAAACAACCCCGGAGCCTGTAGTAATTCTCACCCCCGCCGTTGTCGAGGCAGAGGTAAGCGATGGCATCATTTGGCTCACACTTGCCGGAGGCAGAGCTGACACCGCCTGGGGCGCCTCGTTTTGTGTTTATGACTCGTACGGAGGAGTTACCTGGTATCAGGCCGAGAAATACGAGAATGGTTCCTGGGGTACGCATCTTTATGCGATCGATATGCCCTCAGGATATGCCACAGTAGAAGGATACGCCATGAACGGCTCTGATCCGGCTGTTTTAATTGGCTCCACAGAATTTTATTGCCCGTATATTGTTGGCGAGAACATGACCGCCTATGTTCAGGGCTTTGGCAGCGAAACCGGCTATTTAATAGCTATTGATTGCACCAATAATATCCTGGGTGTATATACCGGAGGGTACGGCAACTGGAATCTTCTTTCACAATGGGATGTTACCACCGGCGCCTACGACACGCCCACTATCCATGGCGTATTCTCTGTTGGTTATAAAGGCTACTCATTTGATTCCTATGGCGTACGGAGCTTTTATTACACCCAATTCTACGGTGAATACTATATGCACTCAATCTGCTACTGGCCCGAGGGAGGCATAGCAGACGGCCGTCTGGGCATGAACCTCTCGCACGGCTGTGTACGTATGGCCATAGAAAACGCCATTTGGATTCAAGACAACATCCCCTATGGCTCTACGGTTGTTGTGTATTAATCTGTAAGCTTGTGCACAAATACACAGTTCTCTTGGGTGAGGGCGGCTCCGACAGGTGCCTACAGGCTCATGGCCATGAGCTCGTCTATGGTTACAAAGCGATATCCCAGGTCAGCTAAGATGGGGAGAGCTTGGGCGAGAGCTTGGACGCTTTGAGAGCGGTCGCCGCCGCCGTCATGCATAAGAATTACCTGACCGGGTTCAACTGTGAGAATAGAAGCCACAATAGCGTCGACGCCGGGACGGGCCCAGTCGCGGGTATCAATATCCCAACCTATCTCGGCATCAACGTATGGCCACAGGTTCTCAATTGTCTCGCCGTAGAAGTTGCCTCCCGGAGCGCGCATAATGCGAGCAGGCTCCTGGCCGGTAGCGTCTGTAATAGCCTGATAACCCATGAGAACTTCGTTAATCTGTTCTTCTGGAGACATATAGGTAATGTTAACGCCCTGACCGGAGCCATTGGCATGGTCCCAGGTATGGGTGCATACCTGGCAACCCAGGGAAATGGCTCGTTGTACCAGGTATTCTCTGCCGGGGATTTGGTTACCAATGGTAAAGAAGGTTGCATGTGCTCCGTATTGTTCCAAGATGTCGAGAATCTGGCTTGTTGTCTCTGGCCATGGTCCGTCATCAAAGGTAAAGGCAACAACCAGCTCATTTACCTGGGCAGTAAAGATGCGATATCCGCTGTCGATGGGCTCCTCCACAACCTCGGTCTGTGTTTGGCCTGAGAGCGCGCCGGTACGTATCACGCGTTTGCCCTCTCTGCCGTCACTCAAAAGATGGATTGAGCCGTTCCAATAAGCGCCAAACTCGAGGCTGTCATTGTGCCACTCAAAAGGAATAGCTTCCTCGGTTGTAATGATTTCCTCGGTCAGGTCTGCGCCGTCACCAATCTGTACATCAATATTGTTTGCGAGCTGCAGATTGGTATCTTTGGTTGGAACACCGTCTACCGTTATGGCATATGGTTCGCCTCCGCCCTGAATAAGGACGTTACCGTCCATTGCAAGGAGATTACCCGGGTTTGGAGTTGCGTACCCGCCTTCAAGCAAAGTGGCAACGGTGTCACCGTTATGCATAATAACCTTTTCACCGTTTATGGTAACGGGGAATGTGGTGAGCATCCTGTACAAGAACCAGCCTCCAACACCCAAAAGGACAAGGGTCAAAAGGATAATTATCACAATTAAGACCGGTTTATATGAGCGCTTTTGTTCAGGCTGCCTGTTGGGGCGCCTGTAGGTTGCTTGCGCGGCAGCCGCGGTTCTTTGATTGTAAGCGTTTGACCTGTTGCGATATGACCCGGAATCATATGAGTTACGGGAATATGAGTTATACTGGTTGTACTGGTTATAGCCTGAGTTTGTGTTTCTCCGGTTATCCATTTATCTGCCTTCCTCAACCGCGGAACGTTATGTAGTTTACTATTTTTGTACTATACACGTTCGCTCAGCTATTGCGTACCGTTTCACGGCAATTCCTTAAGTAAAAAATGATTAATAAGTCATTGGGACGGTTCTCTTGACTCATTTTATTGGAATGAACCAGGTAAAAAATTCCTTTTACCTGGTTTTGTCATGCTATAATGCAAGGAAGAGTTTTTATGAATTACGCTGCTTTGATTTTTTGAAATTATGCGGAGGATTTGTTTTGACTGATATGTCGCAACACTTTGGGTGGGGCAAACTAATCCGGTTTGTCCTGCCTTCTATTGCCACTATGATATTTACCTCGATTTATGGCATTGTTGACGGACTCTTTATTTCGAACTTTGCAGGCAAAACATCATTTGCGGCCGTGAATTTTATCATGCCAATGGTCATGATCCTCTCAACATCGGGTTTTATGGTTGGCTCCGGCGGTAGTGCCATTGTGGGCAAGACTCGTGGTGAAGGTGATGACGCCAAGGCAAACCGGCAATTCTCTCTGTTTGTGATTTTTGCCTTTGCGTTGGGCGTTGTGCTTATGATCATAGGTATGTTTATAGCGTATCCGGTAGCGCAGGCAATGGGTGCAACCGGGGACATGCTCGATGAGGCCGCTCTTTACGGCAGAATTGTCCTTATAAGCCTGCCGTTTTTTGCCTTACAGTATATATTTCAGAGCTTTTTTGTAACCGCAGGCAAGCCTCGTCTTGGGTTTGTTGTAACAGTTATTGCCGGTGTTATGAACATGTTCCTTGACTTTTTGTTTGTGGGGGTCTTTGGCTGGGGTGTGGTAGGAGCTGCGGTTGCAACCAATATCAGCGAAATTTTGGGCGGAGCGATTCCCATTATTTACTTTTTGCGGCCCAACTCCAGCGCGCTGCGACTTTGCAAAACACACCTTAACTGGGGAGAAATTGGACACGCTTGTATCAACGGCTCAAGCGAACTCATGACCAACATTGCAGTTTCAGTAGTGAGCATTCTTTACAATATCCAGCTTTTGATATTAGCCGGAGAAAACGGGGTCTCCGCCTTTGGAGTGTGTATGTATGTCTCCATGATTTTCTCGGCAATATTCATGGGATATTGTATGGGATCAGCGCCGCTCATGAGTTTTCAATACGGAGCGCGCAACACGCATGAAATGCAAAATCTTCTCAAAAAAGGCGTTTTGTTTGTGGCAATCGGAGGCATTGCCATGTTTGCGGCTTCCCAAGCAAGCGCAACGCTGGTGGCCGATGCATTTGCCGGCTATGATGAGGGACTGCACGAGATGACCGAGCATGCATTTAGGCTGCAGTCTATTGCTTTTGCCCTCATGGGGTACTCTATGTATGCGTCGTCGCTTTTCACCGCCCTAGGCAACGGGTTGGTCTCGGCATTTATCTCGTTTATACGAACGCTCGTATTCGAGATCGCTGCCATCTATTTGCTGCCGCTTGTTCTTGGCGTTGATGGCCTCTGGCTCGCCTGGCCAACGTCAGAGCTGCTCGCAATGGGTGTCTCGGCAGTCCTCGTACTTTCCCTGGGAAACAACTACGGCATCCTGCCTCCCAAAAAACAAACAATGCAATATAGCAGCTAATCTAGCAGGTAGTGACAAATAAACCTGACAAAAGGACGGACCTTTTGTCAGGTTAGGGGAGTTGACTTTTCTGAGGATTACAATACAATTGCTCCTGCCCGCAGTGAGTAGTTTGGCTCATGGTATAAGAATGAGCCTGTAACTGCTTTTTCTCGGCTGAATTCGACAATTATACACAGCAGTGTAGATTACGGTTACTTCGACTAATATTCGAGAGGTTGCAGGTTCGAGTCCTGCCGGGGGTTTCTCCGTAGCTCAGCGGTAGAGCGCTTTAAGTTCAAACCGTTGTCGCCGATTCTCTGTGTGTAATTATATGGTTGCCGGGCAGTTTTTCTGTTCGGCAACTTTTTTGATGAGGATTAACGCAAGGGAGGGCAGCCCATGTCGAAATTCAATCTTCCTAATACCATCAAAACAACCAATCGGTCCGGTTATGTTGCATATGCAATGCCAGAAAAAGAGCATTTAGTCACTGCTGTACTTGCAACCATGTTCGGCGAACCCAAATATTATGAGAGTACTGATGAGGACATTATTCGTTTAGCAACCGACTGCGCTCATAATGATCCTGCCTTTCTCTTTAAGCTGGCCTGTTATGCAAGAAACGTTGGCAATATGCGCTCGGCCAGCCATGTGCTCACAGCTGTTATTGCGAGAGAAGCGTCTCAGTTTACAAGAGCTACAATCAGAGATGTTGTTTTGCGCCCGGATGATATTACCGAGATTATGTCTTGCTATAAAGGCCTGTATGGCAAGCCTTTCCCCAATGCGATGAAGCGCGAAGTAGCGAGTGTGCTGCAGCAGTTTGACGAGTACCAAATTGCCAAGTATAACGGAGGTAATAAATCGCTTAAATTCCGTGATGTGCTGAGAATTACGCATCCTGTTCCCAAAACAAAAGAAACCGAGCTGCTCTTTCATAAGATTTTATCCGACGAACTCGAGACGCCCTACACCTGGGAAGTTGAATTGTCTACCAGGGGCAATACAAAAGAGGTCTGGGATGAATTGATTTTATCCGGTAAAGTTGGTTATATGGCTTTATTGAGAAACCTGCGCAATATTGTAAAAAGCGGAGCTGATGTTACGCCCGTTTTAGAGAGGTTATCTGATCCTGATCAAGTGCGCAAGAGCCGCCAGTTACCGTTTAGATTTTACAGTGCATACCGCGCATTATCTACGGAAGGCTTGATGACCGGCGAAATACACAGAGCTCTGGAAAATGCACTTACCGCTTCGCTGGATAACATGGAACCAATCCTCGGGCGTACACTTGTTGCGGTGGATGTCTCCGGCTCAATGTCTTCTCGTATCTCTTCAAATAGCGATGTTCGTTGCTGTGATATCGCTTCTCTGTTTGGCGCTATGTCAAGCCGCTTGTGCGAAGATGCAACTGTTTGCTATTTTGATGCCTCTTATACCCCTTGGGATCCGGATGTTATAACAAAAGGGTACAGAATCGCACATTATGGCAAATACGAGTCAATCCTGGAAATATGCGCTAACAACTCGTTCGCGGGAGGCGGAACAGACCTGTCTCTTCCCATGAAGTATGCTTTAACGGAGGATGCATCTGCAAATCTTAAACCATTTGATAGAGTCATCTATTTTAGTGATAATGAGTGCAACAGCTCATACCGCGGTCTTTATAAAACGGTACAAGACCTCGCAGACACCTATCGCTCAAAGCATAACAAGGATTTTTGGGTTCACGGAGTTGATCTCCAGGGATACGGCTCCCAGCAGTTCTGTGGCAATAGGTTTAACCTCATTTCCGGCTGGAGCGATAGTGTCCTCCCGTTTATAAACCTTGCAGAATCAGGTATCTCAACTCTTGTGAAAACAATTGAGGCTTATGAGGTGAATTCCGTGCTTAATCATTAGTCACAATTTGACCGTTACACATAGAACTTTTTAAATTGAGAGATATAGCTGAGGAATGCATCATCGGAGGGGAGAAGGTCGCGGTCTTCTCGGTATGCAAGACTGAATGACCAGTTCAATCCCTTTATGGGAAGGCAAACAGCCTCTTTGAGATTGAGGGCATCTATATGGTTGCGCACTGCTATGCCCAGTCCGTCTCCTTTAACCGCGATTTCGAGAACATCAATCATATCTTGGCACATTATGGTGTTTACAGGCCCTTGAACTTGATCGATGTATGTTTTAATGTTGTTATACTGGTTAGATTTATCCCCCAAGAGGCCAACGGATTTATTGATAAAATCCTGGGGTGTTAAGTACTCATGAGAAGCGATTGGGTCATTTATATTGACCCAACAAAACATAGAATCCCTGTAAAAAGGCATTGTTTGTAATCCATTGGAATGAACCGGCTCCGTTATGAAAGCATAATCACAAGCTTTGGTGATAAGAGCGTCTTCACATCCTGCATCAATACCCGTAGGTATTACTAAAAGGTTAGCAGTTGTACCATATTCATTATTGGCATTAAAACCCTCCAGAAACTGAGGGGGCAGGAGTTTTAATAACCCATTAGTACTTGCTAAACTAATAAAAGATGCTTGTTTGTTGATATAATCTTTAAGTTCGTTATCAAGCTGCTGTAGTTCAGTCATTATTTTTTTGCATGGTTACTGAAGATAGAGCCGCTTTCAGTCAGCGTTAACCCCTCGGTATTTGAGTTTATAAGCCGGGTGCCAAGCTCGGTTTCGAGCCTGCGTATAGTTATTGAACGGAACAACAAGGCCCATGTGGGCGGCCAGGAAGCCTCGTTCTTGAACTCAAAGTATCAATTGGAGAACGGCTGTCCTGAGTATAACAAGATTTGGCTGGCCAATACCCTTCTTAACTATTCAGCGGTTCGTGCCGACGGTCACAAAATGCTCTGCTGGGAAGGCGCCCGGATGGAAGAAACCATGGGCACGCTGTCATGGGGTACCGCAGGGTACATTGGATTCCCCTATCTTCTTGTCAACTCGCGCGGCGACCGCTTTATGAATGAATGCACAAGCAACCTGAACTGCGCTCATATTATTGCCGAACAGCCCGGAGATAACTCATATATCTGGCAGATTCTTCCTACCAATGATTTTGACATGCCAACAAACTTTGGCTTCCCCATCGAATTTATTCGCGATGTTATGCATTATCTTGACGGAGAGCATTATGAGGCAGATACCATAGAAGAGCTTGCCGAGAAGATGGGCGTTGATCCCGAGGTCTTTTGCGCTACTGTTGCACGTTATAACGAGTTATGCTACAACGGGGATGACGTTGATTATCTTAAAGCTCCTCGTTATTTGGATGCTATTGATGACCCGCCTTATGTTGCCTGGAAGGTACCCTTTGCTTTCGTATGCACAACAAGCGGTGTCCGCTGCAACAACAAGCTCGAAGTTCTCGACAGCAATGGGTATCCGATTCCCGGCCTTTATGCAGCCGGCAGTACTGTGGGATACCGCTGGGGAACCACGTATCAAACACAGGTACACGGCGGTACCAACATGTATGCTATGACGCATGGTTTTGTTGCCGGTGAGTCTGCCGCCAACCGTTAAAACTGTGAGTTATACAAGATAGTAAAAGAAGCATGCCCTTAATATGAGGAGGGCATGCTTCTTTTCTGGTGTGCTGTGAACAGCCAAATTAAGGTTGTACCGTGTGACTAGTTGGCCTTGATGGAGTTCAGGAATGTCTCGGCCTTAGTGCGGTAACCGTAGGCATCATTCTTGTCGAGAGCTGCGAGCTGGTTAAAGACTTCAATGGCGCCCTTGGTATCGCCGGTTTCGAACTTCATGAGACCGAGGTTTACCAATCCGCTGCAAATAGAATACGCATCACCGGTATCAATGCCGTTAAGTGTTGTAAAGCTTCCGTAATTCTCCTCGAGAACGCTAATTGCTTCGCTTGTTTCACCGGCCATATACAAAGCGCTTGCATAGTCGCTTACGGTTGCATAGTTTGGATCATAGTCAAGTGCTTTCTCAAAGTACTTGTATGAGAGTATCGCAGCCTGGCGTCCGTCTTCTGTAACGGCGTTATTCTCGGCCTTGGTAAGACCGTCATAAGAAACAGTGTCGTAGGGCATGTAGTCAAGCAGGCACTTGGCCCAGTCAAAGTAGACAACGCCAATCCACTCATTATAAACGTTGGGATTTGCCGAATGGCTCTGGCAATAATCTATAGTGTCGATGAGGTATCCGTATCCGAGTTCGCAAAGTTCGGGAACAGGAGGATAGATTTCATACACATAGTCTGTAAGTTCGCAGGTCCAGTCAAAATGGAGTGAGCAAATGTTCTGGTCAAATTCCAAAGTCTGGTTCTTGCTCTCGGTCGCTCCGACTTCCTGAGCAATAGTTTCTTGCCACTTGTAGTCGATTGCGCAGATGGTGGCCATGGTTTCGACAAGTTCCACGTCATCGGCAGCTTCATCTGACACATCGCTCATCCATCTGAAGACAGCAAGATAACCGTCTGTTGATTTGCTTGTTGCAGGCCAAACCTCAAGATAACCGTCATCTGCAATAGCTGCTATTATAGTGTAGTCTTCACCTTCTGGGGCAACCATAAGACCGTCAGCCGTAGCTTTCCAGTAGGCTACAATTGGCTCATCACCCGAGACAACTGTCATGCCATCATCAAAAAACGCGATGTAGGCGGGGGTGCCATTACTATAATCATAGTCTGCACAATCATATGACACGTCACCGTCATCGAGTATGTAGTACCCTATCCAAAGGCCGTAATATTCCTCTGCATCCACAACATCGCTGGTTTGATCTGTGGTGCCGCCAAAAAGCCCGGAAATAAGCCCGTTTGCAAACGCCGGTACTGCGCCAACTCCCATAAGGCATGCCGCCAGGAGTACGCCTATCATGGCAGAGCAAATCTTTCTCATGACACTCACTACCTTTCGCAAAATCTTAGAGACTTAAGAGCCGCAGAAGATTATAACAAATATTGAACGCAATTTGATGATATAAGGACCAAAACACAAAGTGAGGTGCAAGTCACCAAAGAGATACGTTCGTTCTGACACCCACTGGCGCTCTGTATAAGACTAATTTGCTATAATTCTCAAAAATTATTTTGCTAAGCAGGCGATCAGGGAGAGCTTATCGTATGAAATGTATAAGATTCTCACAGAGTATTTGCAGAGACGTGCTTTATGTCAATGTGACGTGGCTTGTGTTTGCTTTCATCATTATTGGTCTTATAGCATCGTTCTTTTGCCAAAACATAGCAAGCTATAATGCTCCGGATCAAGAGATTCTCTACTATTCCGAGACTGCTGAGGAGCATATACAACCGGTACCGGAGTCAGCTCTTGAAAGAGAGTATGCAGATAACGAGCTTCTTGTTTTACTTAGTAACTCTCCCACAGAGCAGGATGCTCAGGCTTTTGCGCAGTCATATGGGGCGGAGCTTGTAGGGTTTATGAGTGTCTCAGGACTTTGCCAATGGCGTTTGAATGATCCGATGAGCTATATGGAGCTTTGTGAACTTGCAGATGAACTGCGGCAACTTCCAGAAGTGGATGCTGTTTGCCTGAACACGCGTGAACAAGAGGCTGTTCTTGCAGAAGAGCCGGGTACTATGGAACAATTGGGCTCTATAGTGAACGATATATTTATGGGCCCTTATTCCTCAGAAAATGCCTGGTATTATAGTCCGGAAATGAGCTGGGGATACAAAGACATTCATGCAGATGCGGTATATGATACCTATCTTGATGCTATGGTTGACCCTATCAATGTGGGCGTCTTGGATGCAGGCTTTCAGGATCATTATGATATTACGAGCCCTAAGTATAGTGCTCAAGGCGGAGAGGATCCTGCTCACGGTACTCATGTTACGGGTATTATATGGGCAAATTGTCAAAATGATACCGGCATGAGGGGGGTATATCCCAACCCCACTCAAGATGCTTTTTTGGAGACAGGTGTTTGGTGCTCGGATCTCACCGTTGCTAAGCTCTATGAAACGGCAGGGCTCATAAAGGATGGATGTAAGGTTATAAATATGAGCTTTGGCTTAAATCATCTCATAGGTTTTTTGGGGACCATGGGAATCGATCTTATGGATCATGACATGCTTGATATGCATGAACAGTTTTTATCTGTGTACATTAACCGGGGCTATGAGTTTTTAATTGTTGTAAGTGCCGGTAATGACTCTAAAAGAGGTGCAAAAACAGGCGATTATTACTTCTCCTCATTAGATACAAACAATAATATTCGTGTTGGAACAACATATGGTCTGGAATATGCATTTTATTCTGCTGATACTGATAAATGGGAGCTTAAAAAATTTGATGAAAACGATCCTCAACGTTATATGAGACAGCTTGAAGCATTAACTGGCATTGACTATACCATTGGAGAAGAAACCATATTCGGATTAGGCTCGGTACCCACAGTCTATAGTTCCTATTTAGCGGCGATAACCTTACCAAAGGTTAAAAACAGAATCATAATTGTTGGTGCATATGACCGTGACCATAAGATTGCTGATTTTTCAAATATGGATGAGCGCGTTGATATTATGGCACCTGGTGTAATATCTACAGTACTATGGACAATCGTATCAAGTCCCTTCAAGGTACCTCAATGTCTGCACCTTATGTTACTGGTGCCATTGCCTGTATTTGGTCACTTGACAGTTCAATGACCGCAGCTGAGGTCAGGTCATTGCTTATGGTTGAATGGCCCAGGAACAAGGGGAGCGACGCTGAAAAACATATCAAAGAGAATAATGACATGGTGCAAATAGGCGATGACGGTTTTAGTAACGTAACAAAGCCCGCTCTTAACCTCAAAGCATCAATGGAGCTTGCGACCTTATATGTTGCGAAAAAACATGAGAAAAATAATGTCCCTGATAAGGAATCCCAACAGCAAGAAGAACCGTCTCAGCCTGCTACACAATCTCATGAACCTGTTCCTGTGACAAAAGACAATCCCGAGCCTGAGTATGACATTTCTGCTTTGATTGACACTTGTATTAAAGATTTGGTACAGGAGTACGGCATTGTGCCCACCGGGTTCGGTTTCTTTGAAACTCCCATATCAGGTGCCGGGAACGCGTTTGATCCTCTCGAGACAAGCGGTATGCTCTTTGCAGATGTATACGATTATGATGATGATGGGCAGCAAGAGCTTCTCGTCATGCGCAATGAACCTCTTTATTTTAATAACAGGACGGTAGATACTATACATTTGGAGATGTATGAGTTTGACAAAGACGGCTATACCTGCTCTGACAGGATGGCATTTACAGCTACCAACCTTTCTTGCGGCGGATACTGGAGAAGCCTCACAGTGTTCAGGTATTCAAATGCAGCACAACAGCTCAAAACCTCAATTGGCCTCGAGCTGTATAGTCAGTTTAATTCAGAGACAACAACACTCGCATCGCTTACCTATACCAACAATGTATTGACCCAGATAAATGCTGTAGGTTACGGAGAATGGCCCGGTTCCGACGAATACAGAACTACCTGCTTCTTTGTACCTGCCAGTTACGAAGGTGCCATACTGGACATGGAGGCGGTCTTTGAAGATCCCTGGAAAATAAATATGAATTCTGAAGAAGAGTACGATGAGATTGTTACAGGACGTTTTGGTGACATGGCTATTGATTCTGCCGGTCTTACGGTACAGCAAATCCGTTCTGTCTATAACGATTACAACGGCACAGGTGGTTTGGCACGAGATTCTCAGTATTGTTATATGACAGCTAAAGATTGCTATGCTTCGCTCATAGATGATATTACAGAGCTGGGATCAATAACCACCCAATACGGCCAAGCTCAGCAGACCCTTGTGCGTACCGATTACCTTGGAAGCCTAGACGCATACCGCTAATTAACAAACAAGGGGGATGTGTGTGGTTTTGGGATAAGGATAACACAGAGGGACGGGGGATGTGTGTGGTTTTGGGATAAGGATAACACAGAGGGACGGGGGATGTGTGTGGTTTTGGGATAAGACATGCTGGTAAACCAGCATG
>JAFWFL010000131.1 GCA_017515595.1 Coriobacteriales bacterium | reverse complement strand
TTAGAAACGCAGGTTTACCTGCGTTTCTAATATCAAAACCACACACAACCCCCGTCCCTCTGTGTTATTCCTTATCCCAAAACCACACACAACCCCCGTCCCTCTGTGTTATTCAGGGAGTCAAATTACCTGTCCCCTGACTCACTCTAACTCATACTCTCTACCTGCCGAGGATGCTTGAGATGAGGCCTTCGCTTTGGGGCTGGGACTCTTCTTCGGGGTCAGCGGTTGTTGTTGGTGCGCCGGGCATTACAATGCTGATGGTCTGGCGGCCCTGCTGGTTCTGTGTGGCGGGTGAATTGTCAGCCTCGTTCAGAGCATACTCGTCAATATAGCCGGGATCAGGCGTAAAGACTACCTCAACGGTCACATTCTCCCGGATATTGACAATGGGCTCATTGGTACCCGTTGCAATACCGTTGACATAATAGTTCTCAACATAGTAACCGCGGTCAGGAACAGCGGTGACGCTCTGCGAAGAACCCACTACCTTCACCACGTCGCCACTCGGAGAAACGCTGCCGCCCGCATTCGCGATCACGTGTACCAAAACGCCCGAGAGCTGCGGAATTGTGAAGTCCTCAAAGTTATAGGCCACGTTTTGTGAAACGCAGAAGTCTTCCATCTTGGAGCCGGTCACATGTACCTTCAGACGTTCGGAAGTATCAGCAAAGATATTCGAGCCACAAGACGAGATGCTCTCGGGAAGAACAACGTCGCTCAGGGCTGTGCAGCCTCTGAAGAGGTCGTTGCCTAAGCTGTCAGCACCGTAGGCAACTACGGCGTAACACAAAGCGGTATCGTATGCAAATGCGCCATTTGCTCCCCAGCTCGTACCCCATGAGGTGATGTTATTGCCAACAATTGCAGCGATAAGACCCGTACAATTTGCGAATGCATAGCAGCCCAGGTAGGTAATGCTATCAGGAATGTCAATGGTTTGCAGCGAGGTGCATCCGTCAAATGCGGAGTCGCCAATGGTTGTGAGTGTATCGGGCAGATAAATGTCAGAGAGTGCCACACAACCCTGGAAAGCATGTCCGGCGATTTCTGTAGTAACGCCCAGGTCAACGTCATAGAGCGAGCTGCAGTCTTTGAATGCGCTATCGTTAATAACACCGCGGGCGATATGCGCAGAGGTGAGTGCGATGCAGTTCTGGAACGCTCCGGCTCCAACTGAGGTAAGCGTAAGAGGTGTTTCAACCGTTGTCAGTGCGGTGCAGTTGCGGAATGCAGTAGCGCCAATGTTCAAAGCGCCTTCTTCGATGGTGAGTGTGGTAAGGCGTGCATCATTCTCAAATGCGCTGTTCTCGCCCCATGAAGTGTTCCACGACTCAACGCCGGCGCCCAAATGGACGCGCTCGATAAGCGGACAGTTTGCAAAAGCTTTGTAGCCGATCGTTTTAACGGTATCGCTGAGAATGACCTCGTTAATGAGGGTATTTGCGAATGCCTCATCGCCAATGGTTACAAGCGAAGTGCTGAGGTTGTACGACCTCAGGGCAGTACAGCCTGAGAATGCCTTGTTGCCAATGGAAGACACGCGGTCGCCCATGCTCAGCGATGCAAGGGCAGTGCAGTTGTTAAACGCACTGTCACCAATAGAAGTAATGCTTTGCGGCAGGTCAATGGCTGTAAGCGCCGTGCAGTTTCTGAAAATGGTTGACGGCAGGTACGCACATCCGTCAACAACTTCAACGCTTGTGAGCTTGGTACAGTTCTCAAATGCGCCGTTCTCACCCCAGCTGGTTGCCCATTCGCTGATACCGCCACCCAAAGTAGCGCTTATGAGCTGGGTGTCTCCCTTAAAAATGTTAACGCCCATGTAAGTAACACTGTTGGGAATGACAATGCCCGAGAGCTTGGTGCAGCCTTCAAACGCACTGCTGCCAAGTGAGAGCAGGGTATCGGGCAGGTCTATATGGCCGAGTGCGGTGTCTCCCGCAAATGCGTTGTCACCAATTTTTGTTGCATTGTGCAACGTGACATCGCTTAAGTTGGAGCAGTTTTGGAATGCGCTGTTGCCGGGATTGCCCCAGACATCTGCGACAGTCAGAAGCTCGCAGTTGCGGAACGCAGCATCATTGATATCGGTGACCGTAGAGGGTATGGTTACCTGGCCCAAGAGAGTGCAGCCTTCAAACGCGCAACCTCCAATTGAAGTCACACCTTCGGTAATGGTAAGCTTGGTTAAAAGCGTGCAGCCTGCGAACGCCTTGTTTTCTCCCCAGCTTGTGATCCAGTTGTTTACACCCGAACCGATGGTCACACTCTTGAGTCCCGTGCAGTTTTGGAAGCACCCTAAACCCAGGGTCTCTACACGGTTAGGGATAACGAGCTCCTGGATCTTGGTCGATTCAAACGCATGGTTACCAATCGAGACGAGCGTCTCAGGGAGCTGGACCTGCGTGAGGTACGAGCAGTCTTTAAACGCGTTTTCTCCAATGGTGGTCACACCCTCTGCAATAATGACGCTCTGGAGGTTCTGATTGTTTTGGAACGCGCCCGAGCTGATCTCGGTCACCGTAGCGCTCCCTACAACAGTGGGAATAGTAACGGCAGATTCGCTGCCGGTATAAGCGGTAATATGCGCGCCGGAATCAGTGACCTTATATTCCCAAGACCCGTCCGTCTCGGCAAAAGCAGCGGTACCCAAACCAAGCGAAAGACTTCCGGCGACCAAAAGGCCAGCTATAGAAGCTGCGATTGTAGTATGAAAAGGCGATTTTTGAGCATGAACACGCGTACGAGCCATAATGCCTCCTTAGGAGAAAACAGTTTGTTGGAGTGTATTATAAATATCTCACGAGGCAATGCATGGCAAAATTGAAGTATTTCACGGTTGAAGTGAATATGATGTAGCAGGGTTGATGGTTCTTGAGAACAGGGGGACGATCCCTTCGTTCTTTTTGGACAGGTAACAGGGGATTTTCCCTATGACAAGGGACGGTTCTTTTTTCTCATCCTCCCCAAAACATGTCAAACCACCGTCCCTTGTCATATTGTCCCCTTTGGCACGCTCGTCCCCCCTGTCACCTCACGCAAAAAAGCGCTGCCCTGGGGCTTGTGGCCTTTGGGCAGCGCTTGGTTGGGTTATGCTATTGTATTAGCGCTTGGCTCTTACCTTGTGGTAGAGTAGGAGGCGATGTCTACGAGAGCGGGGTCAACATAGGTGATGCCAAAGTTGTCCTCGACGTACTTGGCGGCGTTGACGCCTGCGAGACGGCCTGATGTCCAGAGCCAGCCCTGGGCGGTTCCGCCAAAGCCGTTGTAGTTGCGCTTGGGGTTGAGGATAACGCCCATGGAGTCTACGCCAACGGCATAGAGGCCGGGCATGGGCTCGCCCTGGGTGTTGAGAACACGAATCTGGCTGTCAACATCAAGACCGCCGGCGGTGCTGAAGGCTGCGGTGTAAATCTTCACTGCATAGAACGGACCGGTCTGGATGGGGGTCAGGTACTCGGGCTTCTTGTGCATTACGGTGTCTTCACCGGCAGCTACGTCCTCGTTGTACTTGTCGAGAGTTGCCTGGAGAACGGCAGGGTCAGCGCCAATTGCCTCGGCAAGCTCGGCGACTGTCTCGCCCTTTGCGGCAAGGCCCTCGGCGATTGCATAGCCCAAGCCCTCGTAAACCTCAGGAACCGGCATGTTCTTGGGGATGTCGCCCTGTGAGCAATAACCCTCGAACTTAGGAATCTGGTTAAAGCCCTCGGTTGCGAAGACCTGCATTTGCTCGTCGCCGACAATTGACCAGAAGTAGTCGCCGCTCTGATAGCAAGGCCAGGACTCTTCGCTTGCGTCGGGAGCAAAGCTCTCATACTTGGCCTCGTCGCACAGACGCTCGCCAAGCTTGTTGACCATGCAGGTAGTTGCCGAGACACCCACTGCCATGGGGATATTGTTGAGTGTCCAGACCTTGTTGCGGCCGGTACGACCGTCAAGAAGATCCTCATATAAGTTGAACGGATACTGGGTGAGCCAGTGGTCAAGCGTTACATGCATGACGTTTGGCGTCATCTCGATGTTATAGGTACCGGCGCCGGCGTCAATGGCGGCCTTGATCATAAGACCGGTGTCCTGGTCAGTACCAATCTGGCGGCGGTCACCGCGCCAGCGCGGGTCAAGAAGCGTGTTGCAGAGTTCCTGGTTGTGCAGGAAGCCGCCGGTGTTCATAATAACGGCCTTGGCATAAATGTTATATTCCTTGCCGGTTACAATATTGCGGGCCTTAACGCCGGCTACACGGTCACCGTCCATAATGAGCTCATAGCCCTCGGTCTCAACCCATACGTCTCCGCCATGAGCCTTGACATCAGCAATGATACTCTTGAAGTATTCATCAAGAACCTTACGACGGTCTTCATAAGTACCGGCATCTGTGTTAGAGGTAAGAACAACATTGTATGATGTCTTGCCGCCGGTGAAGTTGCTGGTTGACATTGTACCAAAGCGGTAACCAAGATCATACATCCAGTCAATGGTGTTACCGGACTCCTGGAACATAAGGTCAATGCACTCTTCCTTGGCCAAAAGCTCGCCGGTTTCCTGGTCAGTGCAGTAATCAATCCAGATGTTATGGAAGTTCTCGGCATCTACAAACGGCTCGCCGCCATTCACAAGCGCCTGATACTTGGGCGGGTTAACCGAGATACCCTCATGGGTAAGGGCGCTCTTGCCACCCACCTTGCCGGCATGGTCAAGACCGAGAACGCTTACGAGAACATTGCCGGAGTCAGCAAGAAGGGTCTGCATTGCGGACTCAAGAGCAAAGAGGCCACCGGCACCAAGGCCAACAACAAGCACGTCAACGTCAACATCTTCTACCTGACCAAGCTCGGTCTTAAGGTCAACCGGCTGCATAAAGCGCGAAACCTCGGCCGGGTCATTGCCGGCTGCGGCGATTGCCTCTTCGAGGGCCTGCTTCATGGCGTTACGTACAGCGTTGCAAGAAGCAGTTGCGCCTGCTACGGCGTCGATGGAGATTGACTGGTTCTCAATTATACGCGGGAAGTAGAGGTCCTGGACGTTCTGGAGAATAACCTCGGTCTCGCCATGATCAAAACGCTCGGTAGGTACACTGATCTTAAGAATGGCGTTCTCGTTAACTTTAACGGTTACCGGGAGGTCCCAAATCTGCCAATAACCCTTGGCATAGCCGGTATACTCGCCGGGAGCCATAAGGCCGCCCACAACGGCGCTTGTGCGCTCAATGCCCATGCAGGCGTCATAAGCGTTCTTAGCTGCAACACTAATAGCATTGGAGGTAACGGTAGCGCCGCCTACTGCTGCAACGTCAATTGATGCGGCATCAATCATCTCTTGCTGCATAACTTCGCAGGCACGACCGCCGCGCGAAGGTGTCTCGGCTGCGCCTTCAATTACGGCGTCAGCGACAGCGCCGGTCACGGTGTCAACGGTCAGGGTAACCGTTACGTCGCCGCCAAAGCCCATGGTGGTGGCCGACTTGGTTACAAACATGCCGCCTTCAGCCGCAAGCGCAGTGCTTGAGAGAGCAGTTGCCGCTACGGTTGCCATACCGGCGCTCTTGATGAAGTTTCTTCTCGTCATGTTACTCATAATGTACGCTCCTTCATGTTGAACTCTGTTTTTACCACAGTTCCTGCTTTCATTAGACCTCTCTAATGATGCACGCTTAACTATGGCAGAATCCCTCACAAAGACCTACTACTACCCTACTCATAAAAGTAGTATTTTTAGTTTTATTTTGCTATGATACCAGGGTTACGCTGCTTACCAGATTTTGAAAAGGATTTGCTGCTGTGTTATTAAGCGAACATGACGACAATTCACGCTACTCGGTGCGTCAGGCTGCTTCTGAAACCCCGGGTATTCTTATTGCGGTGCTCGGCCTGGGCATTTGTCTCACAGCAAGGGAGGCCTCGGTTCTCTCGGCATCTACGGCTATCGCACTCGAGCGCGAAGTTGCAATATTTATTGGATTATTGAGCGCTTGCATGGCTGCTATGGCGGTATTTTATTACCTCAAACCTTCCTTCAGACTCAACAGGCACCCGCTGGTAGTCGCAACAATCGCTCTTATTACCGGTGCGTCTGTGCTGGTGAGCAACAATGTGTTTGGAGGGTCCTCAGGCACCGTTGTGTCGATTGCGTGCGAGACAGTATTCCAGGTAGGCACCTGTTTATTGCTGCTCACATGGGGCGAGCTCCTCTATGCATACGGCATTAAGCGCATGCTCGCGATGTTTGCGCTCGCGTGCATCGCGTCGTCTTTGGTAGCGCTGCTGCTTGCTTCAATTAAACTTGATGTTGAAGGCGGTATGGTGGCGGTTTTGCCGGCGGTTTCGTTTGTCTGTTTGTATTATTTTCATGAATACAATACGGCGCGCAACGGTTTTGCACCGCAAGGAGTTTTGGGCCGCAAATCGCCTTCTGCCGAGAAAACCGATCCTCAGCACGCCAAGCCTGTTCCCACGTTTACCTCAATGTTTTTAAACTCAAAGCAGCAATGGGTCTTTTTGGCGCTCGGGCTCGTTTCATTCTTTATGATCAGGTTCTGCGTGGGCAAAGCAAGCTTTAACTGGGTACATATGCTTGAGGGCCAGGGTGCAAACGCCATTTCGCAAATGTGCAATGCACTCGGCACGCTGCTCGCGGGTATTCTCCTGCTCTTGTTCCTGTACCTGTTCTGGAACGAATACGGCTTTGAAGTATATTGCATGCTTTTGCTCATTCTACTTGCGCTTATGATGTACTTTGCGTTCGCAATGAGCGGAGATATGACCTGGTTCTCTATTGTGCCGCTTGATATGATTCAAAAGCTTATCATCTTCCCCACACTCGCCGCGCCGTTTTTGTTTAAAAGCAAAGACGGACAGCCGCTCTTTATGTCGAGCGCCGCTATTTTGGCTGCTTGTTCGCTGGGAACATCCATGTATGCATTGCTGCTTTCTTTGCTACCTGAAGAAACCTGTTCGCTTTTGGTAGCTCTCGCATTTTTGGCGCTTGTTATTGCGATGTTCTGCATGATATGGATTTTGGCAAATATTCGCTCCAAAAAAGACACCCTGACAAGCTTAAACACCCAGGCAAACCCGTATTTGTTGTCTCAGAATACCGGACACACCGGTCAAGAAGCCGGTACGGCTCTTATGGCAGAAAACGCCATTGCTCTCTCAAACAACGGATTCGCAAATACGGCTTCGAACCAGACCATTGTGGTAGCTTCAGGCACAGCTGTTGAGCCCTCTGACTCTCTTTTGATACCGCAAAAACCCGTATGCGACGCTATGACTGCCATCTATGAGCTCACGCGCAGAGAGCGCGATATCCTGCCGCTTCTCGTCGAGCGGTACTCGGCATCAGAAGTAGCAGAGTACCTGGTTATTAGTGTAGCCACCGCAAAAACTCACATCCGTAACATCTACGCCAAACTCGACGTCCACTCCCAGCGCGAACTCATATCCCTCTACCAGCAAACCGCCCAACAACTCGAGAAAACCCCCGAGATTTAATCAGGTATCAGAAGGACGGTTCTTGCGGGACCTTGGGAGGTTGTGAATAAGGGCTGAGTACACATTTCGTCCGAAGCGTTTTTATGAGGCTAAAGCGGAGGATGACATGTGTACTCAGCCCCTATTCACAACCTCCCAAGGTCCCGCAAGAACCGTCCTTCTGATACCCCCATTTACAAAGAAGGGCCGGGCGTAACGTACTGAACGCTACGCCCGGCCCTGACGCGGTAGATGAGGTGTTACAGCTTATGCATCAGCATACATGTCGCGGAGTTTGAGTAAGTGCTGATACCTCTCGATGGCGGCTTGCTCGTTGCGCTCAAAGAGCTCGGTTGCGCGCTCGGGGAATTCGCGGGTAAGGCGGCTGTAGCGGGCTTCGTTCATAAGGAAGTCACGATAGCTGCCGGCGAGTTCTTTGCTGTCGAGCGTGAACTTCTTGCCCTCGGGAGCTGCGGGGTTAAAGCGATAGAGGTTCCAGTAACCGCATTGGACGGCTTTCTTCATCTCAGC
The DNA here is from genome assembly GCA_017515595.1 of Coriobacteriales bacterium. GTDB lineage: Bacteria > Actinomycetota > Coriobacteriia > Coriobacteriales > UMGS124 > RGIG5691. Next base: position 4,764 of record JAFWFL010000131.1, on the reverse strand, counting down.
CTGGCAGTTGATCATACCGCCCTTGATGGAGTGCATCTCGCAGGGGCTGTAACCAATGATGATGGATGGTCCGGGATATGCCTCAGCCTCGGTGATAGCCTTGATGGTCTGAGCGGGGTTGGCGCCCATGGCTACCTGGGCAACATAGACATAACCATAGCTCATGGCAATCTCAGCGAGAGACTTCTTCTTAACCTCTTTGCCGGCGGCGGCAAACTGTGCTACCTGGCCAATGTTGGATGCCTTGGAAGCCTGGCCGCCGGTGTTGGAGTAGACCTCAGTGTCAAAGACAAAGATGTTAACGTCCTGGCCGCTTGCGAGCACATGGTCAAGGCCGCCGTAACCAATGTCGTAGGCCCATCCGTCGCCGCCAAAGATCCAGAAGCTCTTCTTGGTGAGATATGCCTTGTTCTCGAGCACTGCCTGCGCGAGCGGATCAGCTGCAGCCTTCTCGAGCTCTGCGATGTAGGCGTCTGCCGTTGTCTTGCTTGCCTCGGCATCAAAGCGGGCGTCAATCCAGGCGCGTGCGGCTGCTGCCAGGCTGTCGCTTACACCTTCGCTTGCGAGCAGGACCTCGGTATCTGCAATGACCTTGTTGCGCACTGCCTCGTAACCAAGGAGCATACCCATACCTTGCTCGGCGTTGTCCTCAAAGAGCGAGTTGCACCAGGCTGGACCGCGTCCCTGCTTGTTGACCGTGTAGGGCGAGGTTGCCGCCGGGTTGCCCCAAATTGAGGAGCAGCCGGTTGCGTTTGCAACATACATGCGGTCGCCAAAGAGCTGGGTAATGAGGCGCGCATAGGAGGTCTCGGCGCAACCTGCGCAGGAGCCGCTGAACTCAAGAAGCGGCTGCTTAAACTGGCTGTCCTTAACGTTGGCGCCGGCAAGCTCGGGCTTATCGGAAACTTTGGCAACACAGTAATCAAAGACATCCTGCTGCGGGAGCTGGCCCTCGGCGGGCACCATGGCGAGCGCCTCTTTGGGGCACTGGCCAATGCAGACGCCGCAGCCCATGCAGTCGAGCGGGGAAACGGCGAGGGTGTACATGAGACCCTTGGCCTTGGGACCCTTTGCCTCAACGAGCTTGGCAGCAGCGGGAGCAGCGGCGGCTTCTTCTGGGGTAAGAGCGAAGGGGCGAAGTGTTGCGTGGGGGCATACATATGCGCAGCTGTTGCACTGAATGCACTTCTCGGCATCCCACTCGGGTACGGTAACGGCTACACCGCGTTTCTCGTATGCAGAAGCGCCAAGCTCAAACTGGCCGTCAACATGGTCCATAAATGCCGAGACGGGCAGGCGGTCGCCATCCATGCGGTCAACGGGCTCAAGGATGGTGCGTACCTGCTTAATGAGCTCCTCGCGGCCCTCGAGCACGTGGTTATTGGGAGCATCAACGGCGTCAGCCCAAGCGGCCGGAACATCAATCTTGACAAATGCGGTGGCGCCGGCGTCGATGGCCTTGTGGTTCATGTCCACAATGTCCTGGCCCTTCTTGAGGTACGACTTGGTGGCGGCGTCCTTCATGTAGCGAAGCGCATCTTCCTGGGGAAGTACCTTGGCGAGGGCAAAGAAGGCGCTCTGCAAGATGGTGTTGGTACGCTTGCCCATACCAATCTCGCGGGCGAGGTCAATGGCGTTAATGGTGTAAAGCTGAATGTTGTTGGCGGCGATATAGCGCTTGGCCTCGGCATTCATATGATGCTCGAGCTCGGCCATATCCCACTGGCAGTTGATCATGAACACGCCGCCGGGCTTAACGTCGTTTACCATGCGGAAGCCCTTGGTCACATAGCTTGGGTTGTGGCACGCGACAAAGTCGGCCTTGTTCACGTAGTACGGGCTCTTAATAGGCGCGTCGCCAAAGCGCAGGTGGCTAATGGTTACGCCGCCTGTCTTTTTGGAATCATACTGGAAGTACGCCTGAATGTACTTCTCGGTATGGTCGCCAATGATTTTAATGGAGTTCTTGTTTGCGCCAACGGTTCCGTCGCCGCCAAGGCCCCAGAACTTGCACTCAATGGTGCCGGGAGCTGCGGTATTGGGAGCGGCAGGATCCTCGGGAAGCGAGAGGTTGGTAACGTCGTCAACAATGCCAACGGTGAACTCGGACTTGGGGGCGTCCTTTTTGAGCTCTTCGTAAATCGCGAAGGCAGATGAAGGAGGCGTGTCCTTGGAGCCAAGGCCGTAACGGCCACCGGTGATGATGAAGTCGCCGGCACGGCCAACCTTGTAAATGGCGTTGACAACATCAAGGTAGAGGGGCTCGCCACCGCTGCCCGGCTCCTTGGTGCGGTCCATAACGGCAATCTTTTTGCAGGTAGCGGGCAGCGCTTCAAAGAACTTCTCGGCCACAAACGGACGGTACAGGCGCACCTTCACAAGGCCTACCTTCTCGCCGTGGGCGTTGAGATAATCTACGACTTCTTCAAGAACATCGCAGAAGGAGCCCATGCATACAACCACGCGGTCAGCATCTGGCGCGCCATAGTAGTTAAAGAGTTTATAGTCTGTGCCAAGCTTGGCGTTGACCTTGCCCATGTACTCCTCTACCACTGCGGGCAGTGCATCATAGTGGGAGTTGCATGCCTCGCGGTGCTGGAAGAAGATGTCGCCGTTCTCATGACTGCCGCGCATATGGGGCTTCTCGGGATTGAGGGCGTGGGCGCGGAAGGCCTTAACGGCATCCATGTCGCACATCTCGGCGAGGTCGGCATAGTCCCAAACGGCGATCTTCTGAATCTCGTGGCTGGTCCTGAAGCCGTCAAAGAAGTTAATAAAGGGCATCTGGCCCTTGATTGCTGCGAGGTGCGCTACGGCCGAGAGGTCCATAACCTCCTGGACGTTGCCCTCGGCAAGCATGGCGAAACCGGTCTGACGGCAAGCCATAACGTCTGAGTGGTCGCCAAAAATGTTGAGCGCATGGGTAGAAATGGTACGGGCGCTCACATGGAAAACGCTCGGAAGCTGCTCGGCTGCGATCTTGTACATATTGGGGATCATGAGGAGCAAACCCTGTGAGGCAGTATAAGTGCTGGTCAGAGCGCCGGCGCCAAGCGAGCCGTGAACCGCTCCGGCTGCACCGCCCTCAGACTGCATCTCGCAGACCTTAACGGTGGTTCCAAAAATGTTTTTACGTCCGGCAGCGCTCCACTGGTCTACCAGGTCTGCCATAGGGCTAGACGGCGTAATGGGATAAATGCCAGCTACCTCGGTAAATGCATACGACACGTGCGCCGCGGCAGTGTTGCCATCCATTGATTTAAATTCTCGGGCCATAGAGCCTTCCTCTCCTTGTGACGGATACCGTTGAGTCACAAACTGTTGTAAGTTCAGAACGCGCCTGCTTAACCATATTGTTGCGCGCCTGCAAGAGATAACCTGTATATAATATGCTTAACCGGCTGATGTTTCGCTCGTAAAGCGGTCATACTTGCACAGAATTCCGGCAAATGGGCCAGCTCCACAACTCAAACATGGTTTTTGCCGCTGGTGGTGTCGCGAAAGGCAAGAATCGGCAAAAAAGACATTGGAAAGACGCGTTAGAAAATTTGGAAAAGGCGCGATGGTTTCTCACCAGAACATGACTGGCAAAAAGGTGACGATCCGTTGTCTGAGAAACCCGTTTGGGCTTCTCCGCAAAGGCAAGTTGGCAAAAAGGTGACGATCCGTTGTCTGAGAAACCCGTTTGGGCTTCTCCGCAAAGGCAAGTTGGCAAAAAGGTGACGATCCGTTGTCGGTAAGTGTCTTTAGGAATTATATTTTAATTACGTAATATGTATTTAACTGGTATTTTATCTCTGGCAAGCTGAGAAGTACCTTCGCTATGAATTGATTAAGACAACGAATCGTCACCTTTTTGCCATTTTCCAGCAGCAAAAGGGTAAAAAGGAGGTCTTGAGACAACGAATCGTCACCTTTTTGCCAACTCGCTCTTGCTCGAGAAGTCTAAACGGGTTTCTCAGACAACGGACCGTCACCTTTTTGCCATTCGTTCACTAACGAGAATTTCTTTTGCTTTTAGTACAGCCTGCGAATAACCCCCGTATGCTCAGATTCATGCCTTTTAGTTGGTTCTTGGTTGGTTGGGTGGCTGCTTGTGGGAGAATGGCTTACCATACGCGTACATTCCGGGTTCGCTTTTTGTTTGAGGAGTCTTTATGGCAGCACCTACCGCCACCGCGCGCACCATACAACCTACGAAAAAGCTCAAGGATTCATGGGATGCGCTGCCCCGCAGCACGCGCCTTGTGATTATTGCAATTTTTGGAGCGCTTGTACTCGGACTTATTATCTGGTGGCTCTTTGGCGGAGAAGAAGGCGCCTATATGGAGTACCGCAGCTTTAAGAACCTCGCAGAAAGCGGGCAGGTTACCGAGGTTGTGATCAACAATGACCGCGTGGACTTCTCGGCATACTCAGAGGCAGCTTTGGACGGCTCCTCTGCTCAGGACACTCAGCTCATATCTTATTGGACCGATAATCCCCGCACAGACACCTTTAAAGAGGAACTCTTGCTCCGCGGCATAAAGGTAACCGAGGCAGCCTCGGGTGATGAGATTTTTGGCATCATTCTTGATATCTTCTTCTTTGTGATCATCGTGGGCAGCATTGTGGCTCTGGCAGGCAGGCTCGTGAGCTTTGACCGCACCACATTTAAGCTTGTGCATAAAACCGGCGTCACATTTGACGACATCGCCGGTATGGATTCGCTCAAGCGCGAACTCAGTCATGTGGTTGATGTCCTCAAGAATCCTCAAAAATACA
>JAFWFL010000130.1 GCA_017515595.1 Coriobacteriales bacterium | reverse complement strand
TGGCTGGGATAGAGGGATTCGAACCCCCGTAGCGGGCACCAAAAACCCGAGTCCTGCCGTTGGACGATATCCCAGCATCATGGCACAAGCGGCTTGTGCGGTAGATCAGTTTAGCATCATTACCGCTTGAGTCAATACCAAGAGCTTACAATGCTCCAAGAAAGCACAAGACTCTCATCACTTATGCAATGCGCTGAGTTGTACCGTCTTCGAGAACAACGTCAAACCAGTCAGCATCACCGCGTTCTGCATCTGAGGGGATGACAACGTGTGTGATATTACCTGCTTCTGTTCCTGCACCGGCGAGCCAAGAGCGAATCTTGCGGAGAGGGGCTTCGAAATCACGCAACTGGCTGTTTGGCTCAAGGTTGAACTCAAATACGCGCGATTCCAGCGTAAGTTCAAAGGATGCAAAGTCTACCTTGCGTACAAAAGACTTGCGCTCTTCGTTGTTGAATTCACGCACCGAGCCAAAAAGCGTGTCGAGTTTGGTCTTGAGCCAGGGCAGTATGGTTTCTTCCCAGGTTTTGTCTGCCTGGGGGTCGCCCTCAGCCATAAAGGGATGTGCGGGAATGCGTACCTCAAGAGCGAGTTTGCTTTGGGCCTGGGATGCTTCGTCATTGCCCTGGTCAACTTCACGAAGGATCTTTGTGGGGGCAATATATGAATATGCACGTTTGATGGCAGAAGCTACCTCGGGTACGGCATCATTTTGTGCAAGATAAAAAGCAAGGTACGCGGTTGGTCTGAGCATGGCTCTTTTACTCCTTTAAGTTGGCGGCTTATGTGCGGCGCCGGTCTTCACGATAATCAGGCTCGCAAAGTAAGCCGCTAAACCGGTTTACTCGGTTGCTTTGGCTGAGGGGTCCAGTTCTTCGCCTGTAGTAACAACAATATTGGGTGCTTCGTGGTCCTCGGCCGCAGCTTCTTCCATGATGGCATCAATACGCTCGTCAGCAGCACGTGCTTCTGCCAGTGTTTCTTCAAGATCAATCCCACTTGCCTCAGCGATGTCTTCGAGCAGGACTTTCTCGTCTGCAAGGAAGGCATCAGTAAGTTGTGCGGCGGCTGCGTAAAAATCTGTAGACGCATAGCGGGGGACGTCAATGCAAAAGCGCGGAATCCAGCGCAAAAGGTGAAGCATCAAGAAGCCGTATTGGGTCGCAACAAGCTCTTGCGGCGAATACTCTCCTGAACCCTCGTCTTCAAGAGCTTGGGCTGTACGCTCACAAAGCGTGCGCATAAACTCGAATTCAAGAGCAATGTGGTCTTCAGGATCAGTCCATTTGGCTTCTTTATCCATACCGTTTGCACGGTAAATGGCAAGTACTTCGTCACGTGCTTCCTGCATAACCAGGGCATGCTCAGAAGTGTACACAGATTCGTACGGGAACGCCGCGTTGCCGTTCAGCACACCGCTGCCCAAGATGGTGCGTGCATAATCTACCGAGAGAACGCTCAGCACGTCTTCGCGCGCATGACGCATAAAGCTGTAAAGCTTGCGGAAGCCCTCGTTAATAGCAGGGTTGTCTGAGTTTTGCGGGTAGGCCATTGAGCGAAGCTGTGCCAAAAAATCAGCATCAACCTCGTGTATAAACAGCCTGCTTAAAAAGCCGTACATGGCTGCGCGGCTCCGCATGAGCGCGCACATCTCGGCATTATCGCTTTGAGTCTGGGCCTGCTCAGCAGGAATGGCCGTGGTGTCCTGTGCCATCATAGTCTCCTTTTTATCCGTTAATCTGGGCAAGATAACGTCTGCCCAAGTCTGTTGTTGTCCAGTAACCGCGCCATTCCAGAGCTTCGATTTCTTCGAGCTTGCTTACAAAATAGATGGGATCATGGTTGTCGCCCTCAAGCACGCCTGACTCCTGGAGCCGCTGCGAAATAGCGCTTGCGGTTTGGTTCTCATCATCGCAAATGGCGAGTACCAGGGCATATGCCTCTGCCGGACCCTGGGCATCATTCATTGCTTTTACAAGCTCACCATAGGGGTCGTCTGCGTCACAGCATTCTATGGCTGCCTCGGTAGAACTCCAGGTTCCAACCGAGGGCTCGGGAAGAACCAGGTCGCCGTTCTCATTGGCAACTTCTTCTGGCTGCTCATCGTTTGCATGATACACAAGAGCTCCGGCCTTCTCGAGCAAGGAGCGAATAGCCATACCGTCATAAACGCTGCGGCGATGCTCTTTATACGGAGCAAGCATTTCGTCAATTTCTTCAGAGGTGTGTTCTTCACGGCAAAAATCCATAACGGCAAGCAACTCGCGCTTTTGTGAGCGCATTTCTTGGAGAAGCTTTGCGATTTTCTCGGCCGCTGTGGGTTCTTGCTTTTCTGGCATATCGTTTGTGTCTACAGACTCTTCTTCTGCAACAGTAATGTCTTCCATTGTCTCTTCCATAAATCATACCTCCTTGGTCTTACAACATACCCTTGATGTATATGGGGCATACAATATGCCAAGTCTCGTGTACACTCCACATCCATACAGGGTGAAACCGATTATTCCCAAGATGTATACGGCAAAGACGCTCATACATGAAAGGCGTCAAAACTCATACAATCTATGTGATATGGGCAAGCTATCTGGTAAAACATTATGATTGAGCAACGTTAAATCTCAGAGTCGCGAATCGAGGCTACACGCGCGTCAACAAGTTCAATAAGCTCTTGCTGTGAATGCACGTTTACTTTGGCGTAAACATTGCGCATGTGGGTGCGCACGGTATTTGATGAGAGAACCATGGTATCTGCAATGCTTTTAGCGTTACGGCCTTGTGCAAGCATAAAGAGAACGTTGCGTTCCTGCTGGGTAAGGAGGGCTTCCTGGGCAAGTGTATCTATGGCGCTGCGGAACGGAGTGACATGAGGTTCGTCGTCCGGGAGGATGTTTTCTGCGGTCTGAAGCGGTGCGGGTTCGAGAAGTTCTATCCGGATTGCTTCTGTTTTTTGCGTTAAGGGAAGCGCATCTTCTTCTGGGAGCGGTTTAGGTAATTCTTCCTGTTCACGAAGCCTTGCAACAGCAGATTCAAGGTGAGGCAAAGCATCAGCGCCATTTACAAAGGCAGCGCCGGGAGCTGCATCAATGGTAGTCCCGCGCATAAGAGCAGGCCAGCAAAGCGCAGTTAAGATAATCGAAATACCGGCGGCAATGCCGTATGCGGTCATACTGGCAGAATCAAACACCATAAAAGCACCTGAGAAGCAACGTGCAAAATACTTGGCGCCGAGGGCAATGCAAAAACCGGCAACGAGCATATGTGTGGAGCGTTCTGAAGCTGAGAACACGTAGACAAAGAGCAGTATGGCTGCCGGCCGCATGATAAAGGATGATATCGCCAAAAAGACGCCGGCCAAGAGCGTCGTGGTTTGAAGTGCCGACATGAAATAAAACGTGAGAGCGCACGCGGCCATGGATATGAAAAGGACTGCACCCACCAAGGAGCGGTATTCTAGGTGGTTTGCCAACACCAGAATAAAAATACCACCCAGAATATTACCGATACCCATACTGATCTCGGCAAACGGGGATCCAGTCATGGATTCCTGGGATTCGAGCGCTGCATATATAATGTAGCCGGCCAAAAACGTAAGACAGAAAATCGATACTAAAACGGCAATGCGGTTAAGCGGGGTTAAGGGTCTCAGGTAAGGATATCTCGCAAGACAAACAATCTCAGTGTTGCTGCCGGTTTGAGGGGTTTGCCGGGCAAACAGGGCGAGGCATCCGGCAGAAGCAAGCGGCATAGTTGCGACAAATACCAGGTGCGGAACGTACTGAAGCCAGCACAATGAAAGCTGTAAGAGGCCAAATGCGCAGGCAGCAAAACCAATGACGCAGATAATCTTTTTAAAACCGTGCGGAATAAGGGCACAAGCCCATAAAACCAGCAATAGTGCAGAGACGGCTTCTTCAATAATCTCAGCAACTGTTGTAATGGTACCGGCAAGCTCGCCTACACTATACGAGAAGATGATACAAACACAGAATACTACACTGAGAATTGCACCCAATGCGGGTACATGGGAGCAAAAAACATCACGATGGCTTTTTATGAGGTAGACCGCCACAGCGGTCATGGCTACGGTTGAAAGTACATGTCGAATAAAGAGCTCAAGTTCGAGAGGGTAGATTCCCTGCATGGCTGTGAACCGCATGCTCGCAATTGCAATTTGCAAAAATGCAAGACCAATCGATGCGAACCAGAGGCCTTGCATAGTATTATATGGTCTTGTAACACTGTTCGCTGCAGAGCCGTTATCCATGTAGTTTGATCCTCGGCAGAGTCTTATAAACCTGAGTAAACCAACGCCATTATAGCGCATCTCATGCATCAATGAACAGCGATAATGTAAAGACCTCATACAAATTGTGTGAAACGAGTATTGTAAACGAGTTTAAGTTCATACATACGTTCACACGTTTGAGGGGTTAAAAAACAGGTGTCGTATTGCAAGAATAAACTTATCCTAACTGGCGTCAAAAGGACGTCGTAATAGGCGGGTTTTTTAAGAGAGAGAACAGAGGAAGGGAGGTATGCCATGCCCGGATTGAGTATGACGAGGCGTGGATTTGTGAAGGCCGCTGCTATGGCGGGTGTTGCTGCTGCAGTAAGCGCAGTCAAGCCGCAAAATGCTTTGGCAGAAGAGGCCATCCATTTTGTGCTGAAGGAGGATGGCGATACCAAGGTCATCAGGACCGCTTGCCGTGGTTGCGGTAAGTTCGAATGCGGTGTTTTGGTTACCGTTAAAAACGGCCGTGCCGTTAAAATTGAGGGCGACCCCAGCTATCCCGGTGGTATGGCCAACTGCTGCTCCAAGAGCCAGGCATCTATTCAGGCTGCTTATCATCCCATGCGTTTGACCTACCCCATGATGCGTACAACCCCCAAGGGCGAGAATCCCGAGTGGAAGCGCATTAGCTGGGATGAGGCTATTTCTACCGCATGCGCAAAGTTTGACGAGATTCAGGCCAAGTACGGCGGCGCTGCCCTTGCATTCTTTGGAGGCACCTCACGTATTTATGCTATGAGCGGCATGAGCGCTATGGCCTATTTGTATGACTCACCCAACTCGGTATCACCGAGCCAGGTCTGCAAGGGCCCGCGTAACTCTGTTGCTTCCTGTGCTTCAGGCTCAGGCAACGAGCTTTACTTTGTTGAGAACATCTGGCGTCCAAACGTATGGGTACAGTGGGGCAGCGGTATTGAGGTTTCCAACTATGACGACCCGGGCCGCGTAGCTGTTGACAACGTTGCACATGCTGATGCTTACATCAACATTGACGCCCGTATGTCCAACCTTGCCAAGGAAGCCCAGGCACTCGACAAGGGCTATTACCTTGGTGTTCGTCCCGGCACCGACGGTGCTATCGCCATGGCCTGGACTAAGCTTGCCATCGACGAGGAAGCCTATGACTCCTGGTACTGCAAGCGTTGGACCGACTGCGCATTCCTCGTATGCGAAGAGATGGAGCCCACCGGAGTTACCGGCGAACAGTACAAGTCGGTAGGTATTACCGGCGTTGTTCCTGCAACCCGTACCTATACCACCGCTCTTCTCAAGGAAGTTGACGTTGATCCGTCAATGCTTCCCTGGAAGGTCGAGGGCGACGGCGACCCGCATCACTTCATTATTTGGGATGCGGCTAACCAGCGCTTTACCTATCTTGACTCGGCAACCGGCCTCTGGGAGGGCGAAGCCCCCTTCAAGGCAAAGTATGTTCCGGGTTCAGAGTGGTACATGAAGGCAGCAGACCGCGAGGCTTCCCGCGGCGAGCTCCAGGAGAAGTCACTTTGGGAGATGTACGAGTGGGAAGAGGCCAAGGGCCAGTTTGTACACTGCAACCGTCCCGGCATTGCCGACGAGTTCCTGCCTGATCCTGATGATATGCCCACCGTTGAGGGCTGCGAGTTCCCAACCGACCCGGCGCTCTTCTCGGACGACATTCCTGAGATTACCCTCAAGGATGGCCGTAAGGTCAAGTGCCGCACCGTCATGGAGCACTACTATGACAATGCTGCCGAGTGGACTCCCGAGAAGGCCGAGGAAGTTACCGGCGTTAAGGCTCAGCTTATTGTTGACGCATTCCATGCCTATGCTCATCGTTATGACCCGGCAAGCGGCAGCTTCAATGGCGCCATTAACTTCGCCGTAACCCACGAGCACACCGGCAACGCTATGAAGGTTATTCACACCATGGAAGCCCTCGACGGCATCATGGGCAACATGGACGTTCCTGGCGGACACCGTGGCGCTACTCCGTGCGCTTCTATCAACATTGACCAGTTCACCCGTGTTTCGGGCCAGTTCCTCCGCGTTGGCGACAAGAACCGTGTTACCGACCCCGAGCAGGCAGCCCGCGCCATGAAGAAACCGTATCAGAACGGTGACGCTACCACTGTTTACCTTGCTATCCAAACTGCTGAGCCCTACCGTATTTACGGTGGTCTCACACAGGCCGGCGGCATTTTGAACCAGTCCAACCTGAATGAGGCCTTTGAAGGCATCAAGAACATGGAATTCTTTGTAGACGCAAACCTTTGGGAAGACGCTATCTCAAGTGTCGCTGACATCCTGCTGCCCGAGCAGCACTGGATGGAGATTCCCGGCTGCACCCGTATTGCACAGGGTTCCAACGGCTTCTATGGTGCACATATTCACTGCATCGAGGCTCCGGGCGAGGCAACCTATGGTATTGACTGGGTTGCCTGGTGGTACAAGCAGAAGGGTGTTCCCTTCTGGACAACCCGTACCGACGGTGGCGACGATTGGGAGATGGGCGACTTTCTGCGCGACAAGGCTACTCAATCAACCGGTATGACCTGGGCTGAGTATGCCGAGAAGTTCGAGCGCGAGGGCTGGTATGACGCCCGTGTTACCAACCCCAACGGCTTTGGCTGCTGCCGCCGCTATATGACCGGCTGGATGTGCAAGCCGTTCGAGGCCCGTCCCGGCTTCAAGACCAACACCTCCCGTCATGAGATTTGGGTTACCGACTACGAGAACAAGATGCGTAACGTTGTTGAGCAGTGCACCGGTGAGAAGTACGGCACCAAGTATGCGCTTCCGTATTACACCGAGCCCAAGAGCTCACCCAACGGTGGCAACGGCTATGTTGAGGTCCAGGGCAAGAACCCCGATAACCCCAACCACGAGAAGATTGCCGGCTACACTGTTGATAAGTATCCGTATATCGCTTCTACCGGCCGTCGTATCCCGGTTTACTTCCACACCGAGCACAGACAGCTCCCGTGGTGCCGTGAGGTTTGGCCCGTACCGCGTATTGAGATCAACCCCGTTGACGCTAAGGACCTTGGCGTTGTCGACGGCGACTGGGTATGGATTGAGACCCCGTTCTACAAGATTCGTCAGAATGTTGACGTTAACTCCTGCGTTGCTCCCGGTCGTGTAAACCTCGAGCACTCCTGGTGGTACCCCGAGCTTGACCAGCCCGGCCATGGCTATGAGCTCTCCGGCTGCAACTGCCTGGTTGACTCCTTCGCCCAATGCGAAGCAAAGGGTTCGCCTCAGCTCCGTGGTTACCTTGTTAACATCTACAAGGCAACCCCCGAGAACTCACCGTTCAACAACCCCGTACCTTGCGGCGTTGACGGTACCCCCATTATTACTTCTGCTGACGACCCACGTCTCAAGGAGTGGGCACCTACTTACGAAGGGAGGGCGTAGGCCATGTCACACAAGATCATTGTTGTTGATCTGAACCGCTGTGTTGGTTGCTGCGGCTGCAATACTGCATGCAAAACCGTTAACGATGTCGAGATTGGTAACTTCTGGACACGTGTTCTGCGCGTGAACAATACCCCTGAGGATCAGTCAAACTGGCCTGAGGGTGTGGACTGGTACTATCTTCCCATGCAGTGCCAGCATTGCGAAGACGCTCCGTGCGTTAACGTATGTCCCACCGGCGCTTCCTACTTTGCCGATGACGGCAGCGTACAGATTGACCCTGAGGCCTGCATTGGCTGCAAGACCTGCATCCCCGCATGCCCCTATGGCGTACGTTATCTCGACGAGACTGCTCTTATTGTCAAGAAGTGCAACCTCTGCAAGGACCTCACCGAGGAGGGCGGTATTCCTCAGTGCGTCAGCCAGTGCGCAGGTTTGGCCAAGTGGTATGGTGACATTGACGAGGATCCGTCTATGATGAGCTTTAAGGGCGGTAACGAGCAGCTGCTCGGCGATACCCTTATGCCGTTTACCGAGGACGAGATTCATGCTCTTCCCGATACAGGCAACCATCCGTCAATGCGTTACATTTCTCGTGGTCACAAGTGGCGTGATGACATTGACTTTACGCCCACTCAGGGCGGTCACGGCTTCTGCCTGCCTAACTACTAATTGTTTAGCAGCGTAGTAACCGGATGATGCAATAGCATATGCGCCCAACCTCTTTTGGAGGGCGGGCGCATTTTTGCATGATTTGCTTTTTTGTAAAATTTGCCCCATAATGAAGCAGTAGGAGAGGCAAGCGGCTGTGTAAGAGGAGAGCTTCACAGCGCGAAGTAAGAAGGATGGTGCGACCACTATGTGGGCCGATATTTTAAGTGCATTGCTGAGCATTGCCATAGCGTTAATAGTTGCTATTCCGCTGGGGAAGCAACTAAAAGAAAAGCCTTGGGTATTCTATATTGCTGCCGGAGTACTTGTTGCGGCATATCTCTTTTACCGCTTCACCTCAGGAGCATATATTCCCTGGCTGCAGCCGTTCCTTGATATGATGGGCAAGGGTTATCTTGCCTGTGCATTTTTGGCAGTTGTTATGTTTACCGGTGTATTCGACGAGGGAACCGAAATTCGCCGTAAGCTTCAACCCGTACGCGCCGAGTTGTCGATTATCTCGTTCATACTCATTCTGGGCCATGCGATTGCTTATTTGCCGTCATATATCCCCGTTCTCGGAAGGCTCTTTAGCCTGCGTGCCACTATGGCATTCTCAATTATCCTGGCAGTTGTTCTTATTGTGATTTTTGCGGTGCTTACCGTGACATCTTTCCGTGAGCTCCGTGCTAAGATTCCTTACAAGACCTGGAAAAATATCCAGCGTGGTTCCTACGTCATGGTAGCCCTGCTCTGGTTGCACATCTTCCTGGTACTGAGCCGTTCAGCCTTTGGCGGCCATGGTTCAGAGTCAGCACAGTTCGCACTCATTGTCTACACAGTAATAGTTGTAGCTTACGCCGCACTGCGCATCTGGAAAGCCGTACGCGACCACAAAAAGGCCCAAGCTGCCGCAGAAGAGAAATAATATCTGCCAAGAGCAATAATAAATTCTCATGCCGAGAAACCCGCAAAACAAGCGCGGGTTTCTCGGCTTCTTGTTTTAAACTCGAATGATGCATAAATCTGTATGAATCAGAACTTATGAAAATTGCCGAATTGAGGCTTTACAATGAGATGAGCGTAGTGCTATGCTACGTGTCGCACGATCTGTTCAGGGCGAGGTGCGAATCCTCACTGGCGGTATGTTCAGTATTGAACGAGCCCGCAAGCACTGTATATGGGTAAACAGCCATATCGCAGCTGCCGAACCGGTGTGAATCCGGTGCCAACGGTTATAGTCCGGATGGAAGAACAGAGTCTTGTCTCGGATAGACAAGGCCCGGAAGCCCGCAAACAAAGATCGCGGGCATTTTTTATGTCCGCCTGAGCCGAGAGGAGACAGAACAATGAGTGCAGCAATTCAAAATACCAACAAGTGGGATACCAAGACAATGGTGGCAATGGCGCTTTTGGCAGCTATTGCGGCATTGCTCTCGTTCATTGAGGGCGGCAACTTTGGCGGCTTCCTTGACTATGACGCCTCATTTGTCCCCGCTGTCATTGGCGGCTTTATTTACGGCCCGGTTCCCGGTGTAATAATTGGCCTGGTAAGCTGGCTTATTCATGGTCTTATCAAGGCAGATTTCTGGGGTACCATTATGAACATGGCTTGCGTTATTGCTTATGTGGTTCCTGCCGCGATTATTTACCGCCGTCAAAAGACCATGAAGTCTGCAGCAATTGGTCTGGTTGTAGGCTCTGTTTGCGCCGTTATTGTTATGATTTTTGCAAACCTCATTGTTACACCCATTTACACCGGTCTGCCCGTAGAGACCGTTGCCGGCATGATTGTTCCTTTGCTTTTGCCGTTCAATGCCGGTAAAGCGGCTGTTAACTCGATTTTAGCCTTTATACTTTACAAGCCGGTCCAGAACATGGTGCTGACTGATAAAGAGAAGGACGCAGCCTAAATTAACAGCAATCAAGGGGGTTGAGGTTGAGTAATACAAAAGCTCGAATGAGCTGCGAAACCAAAGCAACCGAAGGCTCTGCTGTTGCATTTGTACATGAAGATAACGGGGCCTCTTATGAGGGAGACCCTGTTATCTTTAATTGTGTGACCTATTCCTATGACAATAAAACCAATGCGCTCGAAGATATTTCACTCACTGTGGAGCGTGGGCAATATGTCGCTATTGTAG
This sequence comes from Coriobacteriales bacterium, assembly GCA_017515595.1. Classification (GTDB taxonomy): domain Bacteria; phylum Actinomycetota; class Coriobacteriia; order Coriobacteriales; family UMGS124; genus RGIG5691. The sequence goes on along the minus strand of JAFWFL010000130.1, from coordinate 20,653 downwards.
GTGGCAACGGCAGCGGTAAATCGACACTGGGAAAGCTGGTAAATGCTCTCTATTTACCTGATTCCGGGACGGTTACCGTTATGGGTCTTACGACATCAAATGAAGACAGTGTATTTGAGATCAGGCGCCGGGCGGGATTGGTATTTCAAAATCCTGATGACCAGATGATTACATCGCTTGTTATTGACGATGTTTCGTTTGGTCCCGAGAACCTGGGTTTGCCCGTTGAGACAATTAAAGAAAGAGCAGCGCAATCGCTGCATGAAGTTGGCATGGACGGGTTTGAACGCCGGGAAACCTATAACCTCTCGGGCGGCCAAAAGCAGCGTGTCGCAATTGCAGGCATTCTTGCTATGAACCCAGATTTAATTGTGCTTGACGAGCCGGGTGCGATGCTTGACCCGCGTGGACGCCGCGGGATTATTCGCGTAAGCCATGAACTCAATAAAGCCGGTGTTACGGTAGTTTTGATTACGCACTTTATGGACGAAGCCCTCCTCGCAGACCGCGTAGTTGTTGTTGATCACGGCAAAATTGCAATGGACGGCACTCCTGCTGAGGTATTTGTACAGCATGAGCGGCTTAAAGAGTTGCAGCTCGATGAGCCGTTTGCGGTGAGGCTTACGGCTGCTCTACGTGAACGTGGTGTGTATGTTCCCTATACCATCAATGAGAACAAGCTGATGGAGGCATTATGCCTATAGTTTTTGAGCATGTCTCGTATGACTATAATTATGTTTCGCCAAAAGAAAAAAAGCGCGGCAGCAAACAGACTGACGGCGATACAAATACATCTGCTCAGGCTTTGCGCACACCACAGGCGCTCAATGATATTTGCATAGAAATCCCTGACGGACAGTTTGTGGGTATCATTGGCCATACGGGCAGCGGTAAATCCACACTCATCCAGCATATCAACGGGCTTCTCCAACCCACGGAGGGCCGCGTTATTGTTGAAGGTCTTGACCTTGCCGAGCGTGCAAACCGCCGTTTGGTGCGCAAGCACGTAGGTATTGCGTTCCAGTATCCGGAGTACCAGCTCTTTGCAACAACGGTAGAAGAGGATGTGTCTTTTGGTCCGCGTAACCTTGGTTTGGACAGCGCCGAGGTTGACCGTCGTGTACGGAATGCGCTCGAGCGTGTGGGTCTTGAGTATGATCTGGTTGCCGCAAAAAGCCCGTTTCACTTGTCGGGTGGACAGCAACGACGTGTAGCGCTTGCGGGAATTCTCGCAATGGAGCCAAAAACCCTGGTACTCGACGAGCCTATGGCAGGACTTGACCCCAAAGGACGAGCAGATACCTTAGCTTTGGTACATCGCTTACATGCCGAGGGCCTTACGGTTGTCATGGTTTCACATTCAATGGAAGATGTTGCCGAGAATGCCGAGCGCGTTCTTGTGCTTGAACACGGAACCATTGCTATGGATGGGAAGCCTGACGAGGTATTTTCTCATGCCGAGGAACTGCGCGAAATGGGACTCGGCATTCCCCAGGCAACCAAATTCCAAAACCTGCTTGCCAAGAAGGGCTTTGAGTTTAAAGAGCCTGTTCATACACTTGATGATTTGGCCAACGCGATTGCTTTGAAGCTTGGAAAGCGTACCAAAGAGGAGTACTTGGCAAAAGCAGCACAGGTTTCTGCGGAACAAAATGAAACAGCACAGGCAGACCCGGAGGCTCAGAAGAACTTTAAGAATTACTCGGCCTTTGATGCTTTAACCCTTGAAGCGGGTGAGGTGTCATGAAACTAGGCGCTACTATTTTTGGCCGCTATTACGCTGCCGACTCACCGGTGCATCGCATGGACCCGCGCGCAAAGCTTATTGTAGCGCTTATCTACATGGTTTCTGCCGTACTTGCTGTTGACATGGTAGGCGTCGCAATTCTTGCGGTATTCACACTCATCGCAATTCGCGCTTCGCACATTCCTCTGCGCGAGGTGTATAACTCTATTAAACCCTTGTTGTTCATTTTGATCTTTACCATTATTCTCAATGTGTTTACCGTGAATGAAGGCACGGTTTATTGGCATTGGGGTACCTTTACCATTAGCTCGGGTGGCTTTAGGCACGCGGTTATTTTTACGCTGCGTGTTGGCCTCATGCTTTTTGGTGCATCGCTGCTTACGCTTACCACAACCACACTGGAACTGACTGACGGCATAGAAAGCCTGCTTGCTCCGTTATCACGCATTGGCTTCCCGTCACATGAGATTGCCATGATGACGAGCATTGCACTACGCTTTTTGCCAACCTTTTTAGACGAAGGTATAAAAATCAAACGTGCGCAGGAAAGCCGCGGCGCCACGTTTGACGAGGGCAGCATCATTCAGCGCACCAAAATGCTCGTTCCACTCTTGTCTCCGCTTTTTGCCTCGGCATTCAGGCATGCTGATGAACTCAGCATGGCAATGGAAAGCCGCTGCTACCACGGAAGCGAAGGACGCACCAAAACCCATGCGCTTAAGATGGGACGGAATGATTATATTGCCTTCGCAATTATTAGCGTCATGGTTATCCTGCTGATTATTGTCCGCTTACAAATTACCGGCGATGTTGGACATCCCGCGTAAAGACTTATAACAAAGGAGCTATCTTATGGATGAGATTCTTGATTATTTAACGCATGTTCCTGCTTGGTATTTTGCTACGAGTGAAAACGGGCAGCCTCATGTGCGACCGTTCTCGTTTGCGGCAAAAGAGGACGGTAAGATTTGGTTTGTGACCGGAAGCTATAAGGACGTTTATCAGGAGCTTGTCGCAAACCCTAAGTGCGAAGGCTGCAGCTGGTGGGTAGGACACGGCTGGCTCGTGTTCAACGGAGAAGCCGTATTTGCTCCCGTGAGCCAGGAAATGCGCCAGGCAGGATATGACCACCTGGTAAGCATTGGCGAGGACCATGACGGCCCCAATGACCCCCAGCTTGTATACTTCTATCTCAAGAACATGCATGCCCGCATTGACGATATTGACGGCAGCAGGCGTGAGATCGAGTTATAAGGCAAGCGAGAGTATCATAAGAACAATAAGATACATGCAAAAGGCGGCTATAGCAATGTAGTCGCCTTTTTCTATTTTGAGAACGTGGTAATGGGTTCTGCCTTCGCCCCCATTGTAGCAGCGGGCGTCCATGGCCTGGCCGAGTTCATTGGCATGGCGTAGTGCGCTTGCAAAAAGAGGAACTATCATGCTTACAAGGGCTTTTGGATATTTAATAAGGCTGCCATCGCCAAGCGCGGCTCCTCTCGAAGCTTGGGCGTTCACGATATTGTGCATCTCGTGCGATAGAATGGGAACAAAACGGATTGCAATGCTTGTCATCATACCAAATTCCTGCACTGGGAGGCCCAGGCGTGCAAGAGGCGAGAAGAGCTTCTCGGTTGCATCGGTAATGGCGACCGGCGTGGTGGTGAGCGCAAAAAGTACGCCGCCGAGCATGAGAGCAAAGATTCTCAGGCTTAAAAGACCTGCGGTTATTATGCCGTCAGAGGTGATAGGCAAGCCAAAGACGGAGAACAGTACACTACCTGTTCTTATGTACAAGGCGTTTGATATAAAGGTAAGCAGCACAAAAATCAGTAAAGGCCGGCAGAGGTGTGCGATGATAGCAGCAGGTACGTGGCTGCATAAAACTGAGACAGCCAAGAAAATAAAGATAGGGATAAGCCCCCAGGGGAGTTTGGCAAACATGACGCTTACCATAAATATCGCAACGAGTACCAGTTTTACGCGGGGGTCCAATGTATGCAAAAACGAGTTGGTATGGTAGTACTGGCCCAGAGCGATTCTCTTTGTGCCGGAGCGTTTGTGCTTTGCAGGTGAGGTAGTGTTCGAAGGCACAGAGGTGTAAGGTACGGCAGTGCTCTCATGGTCAAGAAGATCCGGGGATTCCTTGATACTCTCAGGTGTACTGAGGTCTCGTTGCGGCCCAAGTTGTTTGATTAAGGTGTCTGCGAGATTATTTATGTACGGAGAGCATGATGTCTCTATACCCAAGCTGTGCAAACGGGCAGAAAGGCGCAGAGCAAACGGCAGCTCGAGGCCTAATGCTTGTAATTCATCTTCATGAGAGAATACCTGCTTGGGAGGGCCGTCCAGAATCACAGAACCGTTGTTGAGCACTACGACCCGGTTAGCTTCGAGTGCTTCTTCCATGGAGTGTGTGATATGGATAATAGTTATCCCACGGCTATGGAGCTCTTTCATGATGCCGAGTACATCTGCCCGGCCTTGCGGGTCAAGCATAGAAGTGCTTTCGTCCAAAACTATCACCGAGGGCTTCATGGCGAGGATACCGGCGAGACTTACACGCTGTTTTTGGCCGCCACTCAGTTCTTGTGGGTCTGCCTGCGCGTAGTCTAACATCCCTATGCTATCTAAGGCTTCTGTGACTCGCTGAGCTATCTCCGGCTGGGGATTGCCAAGGTTCTCGGGACCAAAAGCGACATCGTCGGCCACAACACTGGTAACCATCTGGTTGTCCGGATTCTGGAATACCATGCCTACGCTACGGCGTATGGCAACATGGTTCGCTGTGTCGCTCGTATCAAGCCCCATAACGGTTACGCTTCCAAAGTCAGGTATCAAAAGCGCGTCTATGCAGCGCGCAAATGTTGACTTTCCGCTTCCGTTTGGGCCAAGAACCGCTACGTAATCGCCTTGTTCTATGCCAAGCGTCAGGTGGTTAAGGACATCGTTTTCTCCGTCATAGGAGAAGCTCACGTCATGAAATTCAACGATTCCCATAGAACACCCTTAACCAAAGACAAAGCCGGTATGTATGGTACAAACTATATACCAAAACAAGATGAATGTGTTTGAGACATGGAGATACAAGCAATTTCAAAGAAAATAGTTAACCATAGTTGACATATTATACGAGTCTGCTATTGTATGCATTGTCAGAAGTTAGTCATTTCTAACATGCGTAAGACACCCATTCCTCCCGGTTCCGGTTACCGGAACCCCTCTCTTGTCCTCCCTCTCCTGGAATTCCGGCTTCCTCCGGAATTCCTTACCTTGTCCTCCCTCTACCGGGATTCCGGTTTTGTCCGGAACCCCCCTCCTTTGTCCTCCCTCTCCCGGGATTCCGGCTTCCCCCGGAATCCCCATATAAGGTATTTTCAGAGCCGCGGGTTTCTCCGCAGGCGAATCTTCATAGCCTCCCTCTCCTTAGAGACCCCGGTTCCCGCCGGGGTCTCGCCCTATTTGGGACGTCGGTAAAACCGTAACACAAAGAGAACAAAGACTGTCCAAAAAACTACCCCTGCGCACAGGAATTCATCTAAACGTGCCTAATTAATCCAATTAATTGGGTTCCTGGACCGGGTTGGTGTTTTTTGCCGAGAAGGATGCCCAGGTCAGAGATCATGAGCTTCTCATCAGCAATCAAATATGCAACAGTATCGCCTAATTAATTGGATTAATTAGGCACATCTAGATGAATTCCTGTGCGCAACCCCCAAAGTTTGTTTTTGGACAGAGGTAGTGTGTTACCGGTAACGGAGGTATCTCTGTAATTGATATGTGTTAAATGAGGTGGCCGCCTACTACCCTGAAGGCGCTGATCATGAAGCGGCGGCGCTTGGTTTTTGGCTTAAAGAGGACGTCAAACAGGTCCATGCCTATGCGGTAGAGGATAAAAACCTGGGCGCGCTTTAAGATGCCTTTTGGTGTGGTTCTTGATGCATGAAGACGGTGTTTGATCTCTTGGTAATACGGCGACCTTGAGGCATAATCCCAAAAATACTCTGCCATATCTGCTTTGGGATATAACCACGGACGGTCATCAGGACCGGCATAGTGCACAATCGAGGGGTTCTTACGTGCCGCTTCATACTCGTCTTGCACAAACTGCGGAGCCTGGGCAATAATGCGCTCTCTGCGAATATGCTCCCAGTCCATAAGGGTATTCCAGGACATATTAATTTGAGTATAACGGTCATGCGCGAGATAATTTAAAACATCCTGGTCAAGCCATTGCCAGTGCCGTGAAGCTGCAAGTTCAAAAAGCTCGGCCGTAGAAAAGCTCGAACGGAATTCTTCAAGATTCAGTACCAGCACGCCAGCCTGGAAGTAATCGAGCGGGTTATCTATATCAACATTGGATGCCAGGTATTCTTTTGCGTGCTCATAATAACCGTATGCCTGGCCAACGGTATCAGCATCGCGGGCTGCAGCAAGCAGTTTGCCCTTAACCGGGGTATCAAAGAGCTCGGCAATATCACGCAGAACAACAAGATCGCAGTCGAGGTAGAGCGACTTTTTGAGCGGAGCCAGCATCTCGGGGGCCAAGAGCCTGAAATATGTTTCACGTTTAAAATGGCCATGAATAGGGAGCTTATAGCTTTCGAATGCCTTTGATACATCCAAGAAGCCTATTCCAATACCAAACTCGGCGACTTGGTTACGCAATATCTCCATATTTTGGGGTGTAATTTGGTTTGCCAGGACAACCACATCATAGTGACGGTTGGGATTTATGTGTTCACCAATAGATTGAAGAACTACCGAGAGAAACGGCACATACAAATCATTGCAGGCAAAAATAACAACAACGTCGTCTAAAGACAAGCCCAAAGTATCTATAAGACGGGATGAAGTGGAGCTATCATTATTGTGAGCCGCGGCGGCCGAGAATGTGTCGCTTGTATTAGACATATCTGGGGCAACCCTTTCTGGTGCGATTCGACTCCAATAATCAAGTTCATATATTGTAGCGCTTAACCGCCCTCGAATAAACACTAAATTTAAAATTTTGGGAACACAAAGCGATGGAGGTATTTGTTAACAGACGCCTCTGTCCTTTTGTGTTCCGGATTATGGCTAGGTTTTGTTTGAAGATATTTGTTTTGCTTCTCAAAGGGGTTGCTACACTTTATTATGTACACCATGCGTTATTTCATACCATAATCACACTCGTAACGCATTGTTTTTGAAAGGAGAGTCAGTACCATGGCGAGGCAGAATCATGACAGTCGTTCTGAAGATGACCGTTATTATTCAGAAGATGCCGCATCGCGAAACAACAGGGACTTTTCTCCTTACAGTATGGAATTCAGCAATGTTTCGCGCTCATATGCGAGCGGAGGCTATGCTTCCAAGAATAACAACAAAAGTTCATCTTCATCTGCAGAGTCCAAACGGCCGGCGCAGCAGAGTATACCAATCCCTGAAGCATTAAGCGGTAATGCAAACCGTTCTCAAGCGCAAAATGGCAAAACACCTCGCAGAAGTGCATATGGCAATTACGGCAACAGCGGGCATGCGCAGGGTTACAGATCATCAGCCACCAACAGACCCTCACGAGGAGCCTATGCTCAGGGGGGCCAGCCTTCAGACAAAAGCGCGCAGTCACAGCAGCGCAGCCAGGTTCAAGAAAGGCGGGAGCGCCAGCAGCCTGCATACGAGATTGGCCGCGGCAAGGCATACACGTCTTCGCGGGTAAACCATGGCAGTCAGGCCGGAAATCGCGCCAACCGTGCGGCAGGCGTAACGCCGGTTTCTTCGCGCGAGTATCTTGAGCAGGTTCAAACGCGCAAAATGACACGCCGCCAAATGATTGTCGCAGGTGCGTCTGCAGCAATTGGAGTAGGCGCTTTGGGTATTGCCGGTTTGGCCTGGTGGACACACAGGGCGGTGCCCTGCACCATTAACGGAGCCCGCCGGGAAGCCCCTATTAATTCGAGCGCCCGTGATTTGGTTGAGCGTCACAGATTTGTTACTCCGAGGCCGGGTAATCTCGTGTCAATTGTAGCCAATGACTCAGAAACCCCTCAGATTCTCGAAAAAGGAGCCGGTTTTGGCTATACACTCAAAGTGAATGGCCAGGAAGTAAACGTTGACACCTACCGCCTTGCCGAGAATGACGTGCTTGAGTTCTTTGACGGTCTTGACCGTGTAGAAGAAACGGTAAAGCAGGATACCGAGATACCCTGTGGAGTCCAAATGCCTGATAGATATACGCTTTTGGCGCCTATTGGTTATGTAAAGCAATGGGGCAAAAACGGGGTTTCCCGTATAGAGACGGGAACGGTCTCAGGCAGGGTTATAGAACGGGGCACAATTCTTGAGCCGCAGGATCTTATTATTGAATGCGGACACATTAACCCTGATAATGGCCATAAGTATGTGGCGCTTACCTTTGATGACGGACCGAGTGTGCATTACACCGCCACGTATCTGGATATTTTAGCCCGTTACGGAGTCCGGGCGACCTTCTTTAACCTTGGCGAGAATATCGTGGAGGGCGAGGAATACCGCGAGCTTTGCCGGCGCATTGTGGCTGAGGGTCACCAGCTAGCCAGCCACACGTGGTCGCATAATGACATTACGCTGAGCGGTATGGATGAGTATTGGCGCAATGAAGAGATCAGGCGTACGTTCCAAACCATTGAGGATGTCACCGGAACAAAAACCCAGGTTATGCGCCCGCCGTACGGAGAGTTCAGGGGCTGGGGATTCTTACAGTATGTTGCTCATGTGGGAGATATTGCCTGCTCGGTGTACTGGACCGTAGACTCGTGTGACTGGGAACTTCCCGGAGCGGATGTCATTGTAGAAAACAGCACCAAAAACCTTCAGGCCGAGAATTACAATGGCGCCATCATTCTTATGCACGACGGCGGAGGAAACCGTGATCAGGATATCCAGGCGCTCCCCATCATTATTGAGCGCTTTCAGGCATTAGGCTATGAGCTGGTAACCGTGAACGAAATGATTGCCGCAGATTCAGCATATGATGCAATGCCCTGGATCTCAGCCGGCTACGTAGACCGCCCCGCCGACGCAATTATCCCAGATATAGAACCATATCTTGACTATTAGAGATAAACCTCCGTTATTCTCCCGATGCACTCTAAAGCAGTTTTATTACCCCAAGAATAAGTTGGCCAAATCTTATGGGATTCTAGGTTTTAATGTAAGGCCAGAAAAGGGGCCGGTACACATAAAGTTCGGAGCGTTTTTATGAGGTGAAAGCGACGATCTTTATGTGTACCGGCCCCTTTTCTGGCCTTACATTAAAACCTAGAATCCCTTCGATAAGCGACTTATTCGATTCCCAACATCTCACAGAGGGAAAGCATATAAATTTCAGCGGCGTGGACTACGTCAATGATATCGACGTCTTCATTGTAGCCGTGAATGCCGGCGTTGTTGGCAGGTCCAAATTGGATGGTGGGGCAGCCGAGTTCACGGTAGTGTTTGGCGTCGCTTGAGGCCCACTGGTAGGCGGGGAGGCATTCTTCTTGCCAAATGGCCTCAATATTCTTTTTGAAGCTTGTAACCAAAAGGCAGGTATCGCTCGTGTAGTTGCCCTCGGCAATCCACTCGTATACCGGAGTAATACCCTGTTCGCCGGACTTCTCGATCAAAGCATCTACCGCGGCTATGATTTCATCATGGTCTGCTCCGCAGGGAAGGCGTACGTCAATTTGGGCGCTTGCATGATCAGGTACCATGTTGATTTTGTTGCCGCCCTCAATAATGCCCACGTTTGCTGCGACATGGTCAATGACATTGCCTACTCCTTCTACCGGGATGGTGCGCTCGGCAATGAGACGTGAATTGGCGACAGCCTGTGCCTGTTCAGGCAGGAAATGGCCGGGAACTTTGGTAAGTTCCGAGACATACGGCAGAACGCGTGCGAGCTTGAGAATTGCATTTTCGCCCTTGTAGTTGCCGGTGCTCCCGTGTCCGGGGATACCGCTTGCATGCAGAGTTACGTGGAGAATGCCCTTTTGACCAATCTCAATGGTATCGTGTCCGGTAGGCTCGCCAACAATAACGGCGTCAGCGCCGTCAGCGTACCCGTTTTGGCAGAACCACCTGGTACCGTTACCTGCAATTTCTTCATCGCAGACAACATGAAAACGAATATCACCCTTAAGGTTTGCTCCGGTTGTGTTGAGAAGGCCCATGGTAAACATGAGAACTGCCAAACCGCATTTCATATCGCTTGAACCGCGGCCAAGGATTTTATCCTCGGTAATGGTCCCGCAGAAGGGATCGTACTTCCAGCCCGAAAGGTCGCCAACCGGCACTACGTCAACATGGCCGTTGAGTACTACCCTAAAGCCTTCGTCTTTGCCAATGCGGGCAAAAAGGCACGGATACTTGGGGTCATCTCCAATGAGCTGAGATTCGATTCCCTTGGCTGCAAGCCAATCTTTTACAAAGTTGATGCCGGGAAGCTGGTCATCAATAGGGCTTTGATTCTTGATTTGGATGAGTTGGGAACAAAGTTCAAGTAATTCACTTTTGTGATCAAGCACCATTTGGTGCAATTCTTGCTTCGAGACGGGCATGGAGCCTCCTTTAGAAATTTACGCATGCAAAGGTGCATGTTAGTCACCCAAGCCCTCCCGGTCAAGCCAAAACCTTACAACACATGACAAAAGGACGGACCTTTTGTCATGTTGGATAACAAAAGGTCCGTCCTTAAGGAAATCTTATTTGTTAAGTTGAGCTTTATGCCTTGGCCTGCTCGAGAATGTCGGCCATAGCGGTGAAGATGGCCTTGGAGGTTACAGACGCGCCGGAGACGCCGTCTACGCCTTCAATGCCCTGGGCCTCAACAATGAGAGCCGGGAGCTTCTCGATAGCCATGGAACCAATACCCATGGTCTCGCCGTTTGCGCCAACCTCAACGCTTACAATCTTGCCGCCTTCGATGGTAACGGTGAGCGGTACCTTGCCGCCAATGCCCTTGCCGGTTGCCTCATAGACGCCGTCCTTGAATCCGCCGGCAGCTGCTGCCTCGAGCTTGCCACCCTCAACAACCAGAGCCTCGGCGTCTGCTTCTGGGCCGTATACAGGGCGAAGAGTCTTCTCGTAATCTGCATGGAAGAACTGCTCGTCTGCAAGGGCTTCGATCTCATCATTAATGAATTTAAGAAGGGTCTCATTACCCTTGGCAACAGCGGGAGCAATAGTGTCAATGTCGCCGATGGCGTCGATGCCAACCGTGAAACCGGGAACGCTCATTGCCCAGGCAAGAACCTCGGTGTTGTCGGTTGAGAAGGCTGCGCCACGACCGTCCATAAGAGCGTTATAAGCATCCGCATAGGCATCATACTTCTGGAGTTTGATCTCGGGGTAGTTCTTCTCAAAGTAGGTCTCGGCTGTGGTGCCCTTAGCGATGATAAGCTGAACACCGTTTGCCTTGAGCTGCTCGATGTCGGTAATAAGAGCGTCGTTGGGAGATACAACGCCAAGCTGTACCTTCATGTACGGAAGCGCAAAGTCTACCTTCTCGGCACGCTCGGGGGTTACGGTGAAGTTTGCAAGAATAATATCAACCTTATTGGACTCAAGGAAGGGCACGCGGTTAGCGGGGTCGGTAGCAACAAACTCAACCTCTACTCCTAGGTCCTCTGCCAAACGGCGGGCGAACTCAACGTCATAGCCCTGGTATACGCCGTCTGCGTCAACATAGCCAAAGGGGGCCTTGTCGCTAAAGACACCAATAATAATCTTGCCGCTCTCTTTGATCTGATCAACGGTGCGGAAGTTGTCTGCTGCCAGCGCAGGAAGCGGTGTGCTCATAGCATGCATAGCCAGAGGGGTAGCAAGAGCGGCCGCAGCCAGGCCGGCAATAAACTGACGACGCGAAATGCCGCTGTAAGCGATGTTTTGCATAAGATCCTTCTCCTTTATATAAGCAAAACCCTCTAAATAATGAGAACCTGTGTCTCATAACTCTGCATTATAATGAACTCCCGGCATAATAAATTATTAAAATCTTATTAACCAAATGGATGACATAAACCTACTAAAATAGTAGGAATATGTTCCGAACAAGAATTGCGCTGGAAATAATTCTGAAGGACAGATTTGATAAGATAGAGATACTCAAGACAACTCTCGCGCACGAGAATTTTCAAACCATGACAACACACATGCATTTGAGTTGTCATGGTTTAGCCTATTGCGCGTAAATCCAAGAAGTACCAGCCTTCTGAACTGCATGTTTATCTTGGTTGCACATTCCTATCCTTCTGAATAGACAACACAAATGCATTTGAGTTGTCATGAAAGGGAGATTTTCGTGCACGGAGTGTGCCAAAGAAGTCGAACGATTGTGTCTCTGATATCCAATTACTCGTTTTCGCGGGAGCGTTCGAATTCGAAGGAGCGCAGGAAGTCTTTGGCGCGCTGGGTTTGGGGGTTGCTAAAGAACTGGGATGGGTTGCTGCTTTCTTCTACCACATGGCCGGCATCAAGCAGGATAATGCGGTCTGCAAGAGCCTCGGCAAAGCGCATCTCGTGAGTAACAACCACCATGGTGAGGCCGCCATCGGCGAGCTCGACTACTACCTGCAGTACCTCGTGCACCATCTCGGGGTCGAGAGCTGCGGTTATCTCGTCAAACAACATGACGTCGGGGTTCATCATGAGGGCGCGCACAATGGCGATACGCTGTTTTTGACCGCCGGAAAGCGTGGACGGATACACGTCGCGTTTGTCCCAGAGGCCAATGCGGCGCAGAAGCTGTTCGGCCTGAGCCATAACCTTGGTTTTATCGCGTTTTTGCACCTTGAGAGGGGCGAGCATAACGTTACCCAAAACGGTTTTGTTAGGGAAGAGGTCATAGCTTTGGAAGACCATGCCAACGCGCTGGCGTGTTTCTTTGGAGCGTACGCTTGCGCCTTCGCCCGAGACAACCTCGCCGTCCAAAAGCACCTGCCCGCCGTCGAGCTGTTCGAGTCCCACAATGCAGCGTAAGAGAGTTGACTTTCCGCAACCGCTGGGACCAACCACAACCACGGCTTCTCCGCGATGTACCGTGAGATCAATGCCGTCAAGCACGGTGTTTGTGCCAAAGCGCTTTACAAGACCGCGGGTTTCGAGAACCACGCCGGATTCTTTAGGGCTGGCGGTATCTTTTGTTGAAGTATCAAGCTGAGTGTCTGTCATTTTGCAAACCTTTTCTCAAGTCCGCGCGAGGCGAGGGACAGCGGGAAGCATATGAGGAAGTACAGAATAAAGATCGCACCGTATATCCAAAGAGCGCCGGTAGGATACTGGAACCGGTAAAAGTCAATGATTTGCTGGCCCACGCGAATGACCTCTACCACGCCTATGAGCATGCAAAGCGAGGTGGTTTTGACCATGCGCGTTGCGAGGTTAACGCTTGGCGGAACAAGCCTGCGCACGGCCTGAGGCAGTACCACGTGAGCAAACGTTTGGAACCTTGAGAAGCCCAGCACCTGCGCGCTTTCATATTGTGACTTAGGGATACTTTCCAAAGAGCCGCGCACAAGATCACCAAGTTCAGCCGCGCCCCACAGCGTAAACACAATGACCGAGCTCGTGATACCGTCAAAGTTAAGGCCGGTACCCGTAGCGAGGCCAAAGAACACAATGTACAGCAGCACAAGCTGAGGCATAATGCGAATAAAGTCAAGGTAGATGCGCATAATAATCTTGACAACAATATTTTTGAGGGTCATGAGCATACCCACAATAATACCCAGAGGAATCGACAACGCAATGGAGATAAGACCGATTTGCAAGGTAACCCAAAGGCCGCCCAAAAGACGGGTGATATTACCCGGTTCAAGGAGAATCTCAGCGCCTGGCATAGTCGAACCTCCTCTCAAGAATGGTACCAATGATACTTATGGGCAAGAGAATGACCGCATAGGTAATAACCAAAAGCAAGAGTGTCTCGGCCGTGTCATAGGTCATACCTATGAGGTCTTTTGCCTGGTACATGAGGTCAGCAAGGGCAATACCACTGACAACGCTTGATTCTTTGATTAAGAAGATGACATTTGCGACAATACCGGGCAGTGAGGTTGAGATTGCCTGGGGAATCACAATAAAGCGCATGGTCTGCAGACGTCCCATGCCCAATACCTGGGCACTTTCATACTGGATTGAGCCAACAGATTCCAGGCCAGCACGAATCGCCTCGCACATATAACTGCCGCCCAAAAACGTAAGGCCAATAATGGCCGAGAGCTCGGGGCTCCATCTGATGCCGAGCTTGGGCAGGCCAAAGAAGATGAGGAACAACTGTATCAGGAGCGGCGTACCGCGGCTGATTTCAATATAAGCAAGCGTAATTTGCCGCGCTACGGGAATGCGCAGCTCTAATATCATGGCGCACACAAGACCCAGAAGCAGCGAAAAAACGATCCCCCAGAATGAGATATTAAGCGTAACGCCGGCTGCTTCAATAAATACCGGGGTGTTCTCGGCAATAAAATCCCAATCGAGGGTTCCAAAGAAGGGAATGCCCGCTGCTATTGCCCCTCCGTCCATGTGCGACCACCTCCTTTTACCAATCATCCAATACAGAGATTATTAATTATAATAAAACCTAAAAAAATGCTGCCGAGAAACCCTCATGAGTTTCCCGGCAGCATAAAAATTGCTTGCTTTATATATAAGAAAGCGGGCTTAGATGGGACTGCCGCCGCCCCAGAACCCGTACATGTCGGCTATCTGGACAATCTCACCTGGATAAGGAGCATGAATAACCTGGCCGCCGCCAATGTAAATCATAACATGGCCTTCGTGGGGGAATACCAAATCGCCCGGTTGGAGCAGGCTTGGGTCTGTTACCCAGTTGCCAAGCGCCTGAATCTCTGCGATTTGGGTATAGGTGGTACGCGAAATTGAGTACCCGCAGCAGGCATAACAATACTGTGTAAGGCCGGAGCAGTCAAAGCCGGCAGTGGTGGTGCCACCCCATACATAGGGAATGCCAAGGCAGCCATATGCGACGCCCACAACGCCTCCCGCATGGTTTCCGGTGCCTCCGTTCCAGGTAGAGCCACCGCTGTTACCACCCGGGTTGTCTACTGGAACTTCTACCTGGACCTCTACCTCAACAGGAACAGTCTCAACCTCACCGGTTTCTTCATTGACCGTCTCAACATACTGAGTCTCGGTTGTAGTGACAATCTGCATACCGCGTGCGGCAGCTTCTGCAGCTGCAGCGGCGGCAGCTGCCTCCGCGGCCGCGATTTCTTCTGCAAGTGATGCTTCATACTCGGCCTGGGCTTGTGCCATCAAAGCGAGCACTTGATCGCTCAGACCGGCGGTATAGCTAAAGTAGTATGCCTGGGTATCTGCAATCTGCTGGGTGTACACAATTTGCTCGGCAAGTAATTGCTCCTGCTCAGCTTTGACTTCCTGGAGCCATGCCTCCTCCGCTTCAAGATCTGCCTTGATATCTTTGACAGTCTGGATTGCTTCAGAGTCTGATTCGTTGATCTTTCCGGCGTAGTAAATGCGGCTGATGAAGTCATCAAAGTCAGTTGCGTTAAGAATCATCTGGAGTGCAGATTCATTACCGGCGCGATAGTTGGCTGAGATGCGGTTTGCAAGAATATCCTGGGCCTCGGCAAGCTCTGCCTGTTTTTGGACGATGTTAGCTTCTGTTTCAATGATTTCGCCCTTGGTTTCTTCGAGCTGAGCTTCGCAGGCTGAGAGATTATACTGAGCCATTTCGAGCTGGTAGCCAATGTTTTGGAGCTCAATCATTGCGGCTTCATATTCAGCCTGGGCAGAATCGAGAGCGGCAAGAGTCTCATCCGAGGCTTTTGCGCCAAAGGCGGTGCCGGCCATACGGTCAAATGCAGCTCCCAACAGTCCGGCTGCTGCAAGCGCAACAAACCCGCGCCTGCTCAGGAGCTTAGAAGCAGCTGTGGTATGTGATGCCTCGGCCTGCATACCTGTATCTGATGTCATACAATATCCTCTCATAAAAGCAGCTGTTGCAATCTTTTGAGAATGACGGAAGGCAATGTAACAGTTGCTGTGTACGTACATTGCTTCTCACAATTAATAAGAGTCTTTATTGTACCAGCCGAGTGTTAGCGTTGACTGAGTCCTTGTGGACATACATTGTTATTGCACTCATGCACGACACACCCTGCACAAATAAAAGTGGGATCTACACATAGGTAGATCCCACCGCATAATACCTGCTTAAATAGTACAAAAGCCCACGTTAAAAGCTATAAAAAGTGAGCTTTTGAACAGGAAGATTAGAGGTCAAAAGCCTCGTAAACAAGGAAGTCAGAGTCCTCTCCGTCTTCCTCATAGATGAGATAGAGTACGTCGTCCTCAATGAAACCATACTCGGTTGTACCATTGGCGTTGAGCGTCAGGTAGCCGTCCTCGTCTACTGCCCACTTGCCCTCAACGGAGAATTCGTTCTTTTCGGAATCAACAATAGCATACTCAAAGGCGCCGTCCTCGTTGATGATAATTGCAGAAGAAGCAGTGCCTGCGCCAAGCTGGCTGAACATAGAGTCGGTATTCTTGGAGCCGTTGTCCTCAACGCCTGAGAGAACCCAAATACCGGCGTACTCAGCTTTATCAGCTGCTTCAGCTACGGGCATAGCAAAAGCAATGGAGCCTTCGTCGCCCTGGCTCAAAATCAGGCGGCTGTCCTTAATGGCGGCGTCCATCTCGACTGTCTGGCCATCCTGAGCAGCGGTGAAGACACCCTTAAGCTTGCCGGTCTCTTTCCAGGTGCCGGAAATAGTTATGGTATCCATACCTGTGGTTGCGCCAAGAACGTCGCCGTAATCAATGGTGATCTCAAACTTGCCGTCATCGTCAACCTTAAGAGTACCCTTCATACCAAGAGCCTGAAGGGTAGCAAAGGCATCTTCGCCAAGATCCATTTGCATACCGGGGATGTCCATGCCAACAAGCATCCATTCGCCCTCAAAGCTCTGCGGATTCTCAACAAACTTGAACTCAGTGGCCTTGGCGCCTGCAGCACCGCCACGACTAAAGTTCATAACATTGCCGCCGCCCATGTCAAACACCAAAAGGCCGTCATCATTAATATACACGTCAAGCGGGGAGCCGTCTACGGTAACACGGGCCTTATTGGTACCCGTCTCTTTCCAGGTGCCTTCAACAGACTGTGACTCAAGGTCGCCAAGTTCACTGCTAACGAGAGCGGCAAGCGACTCGTCGATGGTCATGCTCAGGGTAAAGGTGCCGTCTGCAAGGAATTCGGCGTCATATGACATACCCATAGAGAGCATAAGGTTAATCATAGCTGCGGTGTCTTCGTCCATATCAGCGGCTTCAATACCGGCAAGCGTCCACTTACCTACAAATCCCTCTTCTGCTACGCTATCATCCTCGTCACCGGCAATAAAAGCGGTTGCGGGGCTTGCGGCATCAAAGTGGGACGTTGCAGGAGCAGCAAAAGCAGGCATAACGGCAGCGCCCATAAGGGCAAGGCTCAGAGCGGCCGAGCACAAAAATGCGCGACCTTCCATTTTGTTGATCTTCATTGAGACCAAGTCCTTTCTCTTCTTGTTTGGTTCCAACGCAAGAACTTTACTTGCGGTGGCTTTATACCCCAAACTAGTCTAATATGAGTATATACCGTTTTCATGTTCATTAAGTGCGCAACTTAAAGTTTTGCAATGTAAGTTACACAAGTTATATGATGCAGGCTTCGGTTGTAACTGTAAAACATTCATTGGATTGGTAAGAGATGAGCCGGCCGAGGCTTAACAGGGTAAAGGGAGAAGAGCATGTGCCACAGGATTATGCCGCTTTCTGAAGAAGAGTTAATTGAGAAACTCTTGCATATGGGTAAAGCCTCGGCTGCTCTCATGAGCTCGCATGTGCCGGAATCTGTAAAGGAATTTACGGAATCTCAAACAGAAGAAACACCGCTTCCCAATGCCTGGCCGGGATCGCAGGTTGCCGTCCTTTTACCTGCCGAGAATGATCGCTTTGATGTAAAGAGTTTGACATGGGGTTTTGACGCACCGGGCAGTATGGCTCCGGAACAAAAGACAAAGCGCATCTTTAATACCCGCATAGAAACCGCGCTTGAACAATTAGGCCGTGGTTCAGGGTTTTGGTATGATGCGCTTATGCAGGGGAGATGCTTGGTGCCTGCATGGGGGTTCTATGAGCCGCACGGCACAAAGCGCGCAACAGACCCACTTTTTATGTCTCCTACACGCAAAATGCTGCTCATGGCCGGTATTTCTAAAAACGGGCGCTTTTCGGTAGTAACGACCGAGCCCAATGATACCGTGAGTCCTTATCATAACCGCATGCCTTTAGTCCTTGCTCCCGGTGAATCCAAAATGTGGCTGTTGGGGAATCTCATGCCATTGGTGAACAGGGAAAATATATCTCTTGACGTTGTATAAAAGAAAAAGCCTCTCGTAAAGAGAGGCTTTTGTGGCTGGATAATACCGGTTTATTGCAAAAATTACTTCTTTTTGGAGCTTGTAGTGGTCTTTTTAGCGGTGGAAGAAGAAGTCTTTTTCTTGGTTTTCTTGGCCATCTCGTCTTTGTAGCCCTTAAAAATGGGATAGCCAACAGCTGCAAGAATGGCGACAACAACTATTGCAATGATTACCGGGAAGAAGTCACCAAAGATTCCCTGGAGAAAGCCCTGATCCTCAGTAGCGGCAGGAGCAGGCTCGGTTGTGGCAACGGTTTCAGTTTCTGCAGGAGCGGTAGTGCTTTCTTCTGCAATGGCTTGCTGAATAGCAAGGAAATCAAGAGCATCCATAATAATCCTTTCGATCAAAACAGTAGAACTCGTAGTAAACACCGTCTATCCGTGAAACAGGACTTGCGACAGTGTACCCCTCTTACATCAAATCAAGACCGTAATTTCATAACAATTCTGTCAAATAGATAAGCAGGACAGTCAAACCGGATGTTTTATTTTTGTCCAGAGCGCCTTGAGGCGGCAAAATCGCGGGCTGCTTTGCGGGCGGCTTCAAGACGGGCCTCTTCTTCGCGAGCCTTAAGCTCTTCTTCAGAGAGCTGCTCCTCAACTTCGGCTGCTGCGTTTTGAACGGCATTTTTACCCTTGTTGGCGGCATCGATTTCGCTCGCAATGAGTTCGCTTGTCTTTTTGTCGACGCCTTTCATGCCGTCTGCAAGAGCTGCGTCATATGCAGCCTGCTGCTCGGCAGCGGTTTTGCCGGCCTTTTTGGCTTCTTTTTTAGCCTTCTTTGCGGCTTCTTCTGCATTCTTTTGAGCATATGAAGCTTCTACCAGGCGGTTGACCTGCTTGTCGGTCATTGAGGCGACCTTGTCTCTGTACAGATTGCGGCGCTTACGGATAACCGTGAGGTCAAGTATTAAAGCGCCAATAATACAGCCGTATGCCAAAACAAGAACAACAACGCTCAATACGGGGCCTGCCGTTTCGTTTGCAAGCGTGGCCCACGAGAGAGCGGTAAACACAACGGCGCCAATGAGGAGCCCCCACCAAATGCGTTTATAAAGCTTGTACTTCTCGTCTTCGCCTAAAAGGATGGTGGTTGCCGTATAGAGGAGGTTTTCCTTCTCACGTTCTTTGGCACGCTGGGCCTTGCGCTCCTCTTTGGTCATGGTACTCTCGGCCACAGCTTTTTGTCTGCGCGTTTGGCGGGCCTTATTGGTTTCCATACGCACTGATGCTGCGGCGGGTCTGCTGGGCTTTGCCGAGGATGCACTGCGTTTGGTAGCGCCTGCGGGTTTATCGTTTTTCTCGGCTACGTAGCGGTCGTTGGTAGGGCTGCGACGTGACATTTATCGTGCCTCCTCATGCACAAATTCCAAACCGGTAAGGATGCTAAAGGCCTCGCGGTATTTTTGAGAGGTCTTCTCAATAATATCTTGAGGGAGAGCGGGCGGCTCGCCGGTGCGGTCCCAATTGGCGTTGAGCCAGTCGCGCACAAACTGCTTGTCGTAGCTGGGCTGAACCTTGCCGGACTCGTAGGTTGCTGCAGGCCAGAAACGGCTCGAGTCAGGGGTTATGCACTCATCAATGAGAATGAGCTCGTCACCGAGCATACCAAACTCAAACTTGGTATCGGCAATAATGATGCCGCGTGAAGCTGCGTAATCAGCGGCAGCGGTATAAAGCGTGAGCGAGAGGTCCTTGAGCTTTTGGGCAAGCTCGGCTCCCTGGAGGTTTACGAGCTGCTCAAAGCTGATGTTCTCATCATGATCGCCAAGAGCGGCTTTGGTTGAAGGAGTGAAAATGGGTTCTTCGAGCTTTGAAGCCTCAGTGAGACCGGTGGGAAGTTTGATTCCGCATACGGTACCGTCTGCATCATAGGTCTTTTTGCCTGATCCCGTTAAGTAACCGCGCACAATGCACTCAACAAGCACGGGCTTTGCTTTTTTAACGAGCATACTGCGGCCTGCAAGGTATGTTGCAAACGGGGCAAAGCGCTCGGGGAAGTCGCTAACATTGCAGCTGAGCATATGGTTAGGCACAAGATCAGCGAACTTCTCGAACCAGAACTTAGAAATGCGGGTTAAGACCTCGCCTTTAAAGGGGATCTCGTCAGGGAGAATATAATCAAAAGCGCTGATGCGGTCTGTTGCGACAATCAGCAATGAATCGCCGAGATCGTAAATATCACGCACTTTGCCCTGTGAATCCGGACGAATAATTTGTGTAGCCATAAGCTAAGTCTCCCATCCATTTAAAGCGAATATTCTCGACACAAGCATGGTGTCAAAATTGCTAACCTCTTATTTTAGCTCCAAATACTATCAACAAAGCCCTGCATTACTCAAGTACAGCATATACCCATGAGCCAAAATAGTTCGGAATAACACAGAGGGACGGGGGTTGTGTGTGGTTTGTGGTTTTGGAATGGGAATAACACAGAGGGACGGGGGTTGTGTGTGGTT
>JAFWFL010000129.1 GCA_017515595.1 Coriobacteriales bacterium | reverse complement strand
TTTGGATAAAATATCCCTTTTACATTCTCCAACATAACAGCACGCGGTTTGCATTCTGTAGTAAGCCGTAGAGCTTCATGAAATAAATCACGGTCATCGCTTGCACCTAGCTGTTTGCCAGCAACTGAAAATGGCGGACAGGGTACACCTCCTGCTAGCAAATCGATTTTACCCAAATAATCAACAGCTGTGAAGTTGTGGATATCTGCCTCTATGACATTCCATTCTGGCCGGTTAAGTTTAAGCGTTTCGCATGCTGCTGGTTCAATTTCAACTAATGCGACATGGCTAAATCCTGCTTGTTCAAGACCTAATGCTTGCCCTCCAGCTCCAGCACATATTTCAATTGACTTGAGTTGCATTTTCATCCTCTCTAATTGATAAAAATTATAGCACACTACAAGTCATTGTGTTGCTCTCCATTATGTTATTCTTAGAGCGTTTTAGAGTTAGCGTTGTAGTATAGGTAATGTTTGTGTTTTGTAAATTTTGTAATACAACTTCCTAACTGATGCTTTCAGCAAATTCTTTTGCACGCTTGATACAGAGACCAGAGAGTGCAGCAAAGTCAACCTTCGGGTTCTTGAACTTCTTAACCCAGTTTGGACATTCGTCAAGAAGATCCTTCCAACAGAAAGACAAAAGCATCCCCATCATCTTACGGTTATTTACATCGAAGGCATCAGCTCCTGTCATTGTACATACTTTTGCCATCGTCTTTTTGATCTCGGCATCGGTGACAAACTCCGCGATGATTTCGGGTTCGACGGCTGTGCTTTCTTTTGCTGATTTATGCTGTTTCTTGAACTCATCAAGCACAATCTTACCGTACACTGTACGGCCAAACTTATTTTTCCAGCCCGGGACCTTACAGACTACGCCCTCACCTACCATTCCAGTTTCTTCGAGGAGGTAATCATTATGCTCAGCAACTGTCAGAACATCTGTTTCTGATGGATGATCGAGCACTGCGAGGAGTTTTACGAAGTACGGACTGAGTCCTGCATCTGCGAGTTCTGAACGCCACTGCTCTTCAGGGATATACTCGCCAGACTCTTGATCGAACACGTCAAAGATGATCAATGTGCCTTTCGCTGCTTTGCTATAACCCTTAAATGCTCCAATAAACACGTCACGGCCCATCCATTCGCCGTACACAATGCGCTCGGGATTCTGCTTACAATACAACCTGAGCAAGCGTGCTTCCTCTGAATCGTTTTTGAGCCATTCGTGGAAATATGCATTATCTTCTTCATCCGTCAGAATATAGTTGCGTGATCCCGCGCAGACTTCTCTTATTTCATCATTCCAGAATACACATCCGTTGGATCCGTCTACCTTGGCTGTGATAAATACAGCCTCGTTGTCAAGCAGGCCTTCGCACTCCTCGGTGTTGAGACGTTCTACATGTAGGTATTTTTTATAGCTTGCCATTACATGCCACCTTCCTTAGACAACAACTCTGTTATAAGCAGCACTATTGTCATACAAAGAAGGTATCTCACGTGTTCCTAACCAGGGACAGCTGTAGTGTCGCTTTCAAAAAAGACCATTCATCCCCCCCCTCATTGTCTAATTATTCAAATCACATTGTTTAACTGTTGTAATGATGCCTATTTGATGTTGTTTTGAATACTTAGATGTGTGTTTAGAATGGATGAGCGGATAGTTTTTGGAATTATAATTCTATTGCTGCTCTTCATACTTGCCCAGAATCTGTCTGAGCCAATTGGCGTAATCAACGCGTAGGGCTTTTGGGCGTAAGATTTCTGCACCATTGCCAAGTGTGGCAAGCCAGCCAAAAAAGACAGGGCTTTTACGGACAGGAACAGTGACAATTGCGGTTTCCCCGTCATCGGAGGGTGTAACATCCACGTCTTGTCCAAAGCGGTCTACAATGACATTCATGAGGTCTGAATCAATCTTGACTGTTGTGACCACACGTTCTCCATCGTACATTCCAAAAGCGGTCAACTCAGCTTCTTCAGGGTCATAGGACGCGATAACCTCATTGTGGTCAGCGTTTTTTCCAGTAATTACAATCTGTCCCATACGATCAACACGGTAGTTTCTAATCCCGCCATCTGAAGCACTATACGCTACGAGATAATAGTTACCATCAGAGTAGGTTAGATTGATGGGTGTAGCTACATGAACCGCGCCTCCTTTTCTTGCAACGCGCTCCTTAGTGGCTCCATATTTGTAATAGCGGAATGATACCTTACTCTTCCGGACAATTGCTTCTTGTAACAAATCCACTGCCACAAAGTCCGATTGATCTTGTCTTTTGGGGCGGCCGTGTACATGCACTTGTTTGTTAAGTGCCTTGCGTTCCTCTGCTGAAGCTAATTGCCGTATTGACTTTACCAAAGCGTTCGACGCACCGTTAGAGAGAAATTTGCTTGACTGAACAGCATCGACAAGTAACATGAGCTGAGACAGCTCGAAATCCCGCTCAACTAGCGCATATTGCACAGGCTGGTGTTTAAGTGGCCGGATATCCAGTCCAAACTGTCGCAGTGTTTCTATATCACGGTAAAGTCCCTTACGTTCAGCATTAATGCCTCTTACTGCCAGGCGTTCAATGAGTTGGGGCATGGTGAGGCCATGATCTGGATCTGTCTCCGCCCTCAGTATGTCCATCAAGTACAAAATCTTGAGTTTCTGTGTACTGCCCGATGCCATAGCAGCCCCTTTCAACTGTTTATTCCAGTTATAAAGATAATAACCTAGTCCGGCATGCTATCCGCCGTTAATACCCCGTTTCGATTAATCTCACAGGAATCACCCTTTTCGTGCCAAATATAACCATTCATCATGATTAATTGACTACATCAGGTTTTCTTGCCGGAAAGAACGTCCGGCACTAAAGCTGGAGTTGCCTGATGTTAATCAACATTGTAATGTAATCACTGTATTCATGGGGATATGTATGGTAAGAAAAAGATGGTTGTCCGAGATAGGTCCGCAGGGTTTCTCAGCAGGGATGGGATGGCTTAGAAGAGACGATGGAGAGTCAATAATCGATTCATTATTATATGATTTAATACTGTAATATGTTCTTACTAAGTATTATGCTAATGTATGTCAGAAACATATCTGGATTAGGGCTGATACCTGACTCTTCATCGTTTCCTTCCTGCCATTTTTTGTGGCTTAGAGGTTTTTTGAAGGTCTTGAGATTCTCCAACGTCTCTTCTCTGCCATCCTGCTCTTGCCGAGAAGCCCTCATGAGATCTTAGTGACTCTCTATCGTTTCTTTTCTGCTATTGCAATTCTGATAATTATGCCGGAGATTTTACTTCAGCGTATACGAATATCAGCTGATTTAGAAATATTTGGTGTAATAAAACTTTTGTATAATTCGGATTCTTCTGATATCGGTGTTGAGAAAAGTCCGCACTTCAAAATCCTCTTCCAAATAACGATCTATGCCAGAGTGCCTCACAAAAATGGGGTTCTTATCTACCATTTCTTACTCAAACGGCAAACTGTGTCAACACATTGAACTCATTTTTGTTAAAGAGTTCACTATCTGTAAACAGATACAGAGTTTGAGACCACCGTGATCAGAAACACCCGATGTCTTTGAAAATAGGAATATTGGAGTACAATATGCTTCCGAGTTTATTGTGAGGAGTTTTTGTTATGCTTATCCATCGTATTGCTGCACAGCTTGCGACCGCCCCGGAATTTCGTGAGGTTGAACGTACAATCAAGAATGAAAGCGATGCTACGTTTGGCGTGCCGCAGAGTGCGCGTCCTTTGGTGATAGCGTCGCTTTTTGCGCGGAATCCGGCGCCATATGTGGTGATAGTGGCCGGTGAAGATGCGGCTGACCGCATGGGGCGGGCTCTTGCATCATATGTAGGCGCAGATATGGTTGAGCGGTTTGTTGAGCGCACTGACCTGCCGTGGTCAGACAAGAATCCTGACGGTCATGTAATTGGTATGCGCAGCAAAGCTCTTGCAAAGCTTGCAGCGGGTGAGCCCTTCATCATGGTTGCTTCAATGAGAGCGCTTCTCCGCATGGTTCCTCCGGTGGGAAGTGAATACTATAAGCCTCTGACCTTGGCTATTGCAGATGTGATGCCTTTTGAGGATGTTCCAAAGCGTCTGCTGTTTTTGGGCTACTCCAATGCCGGAGCGGTTACGGAGCCGGGAACTTTTTACGTACATGGAGATGCGGTAGATGTTTGGCCGGCACAGGCAGCATCTCCCGTGCGGCTTGAATTCTTTGGTGACGAGATTGACTCGATCAGACGTATGGTGGCTTCTACCGGGCAAACCATTGGAGAGCAGACTGATGTAGAAATTTATCCCTGCCGGGAACTTGCACTTACGCCTGAGGCAATCGAGCGTTTTAGGCGTTCAATGTATACAAAAGCCCAGGATGACCAGGAAACTGCCCGACACTACAGCCTGCTGAGCGAGGGGATTATTTTCCCGGAGATAGACCGCTATATAAGCGCTCTCTATACAAAAACGGTGCTTCCGTTGGCGCATATTCATAAAAAAGCGCTCTTTGTATTGGCTGAGCCCAGATCACTCGTAGATGACGCTACGCGCCTCTATGATGAAGTGCATGCGAAAGCACAGGAAAAGCGCGTTGACCTGACCGGTCTTTACTGTTTGCCGGCTAAGATAGATTTTGGCGAACAGCAGCGCCTAACACTTGTATCGCTCATGAGGGCAGGAGCCGGAACCGTTACGGCAGATTTGCGTGTTCAGCAGCCTGATGTTGCTGATGGGCAAAAGCTCTACCGCCGTCTTGATTCTTTGCGGCACATGGGTTATAGCCTGGTTTTCTCGATCCCTAACAGTGATGCGCGCCGCTCGATGCTCTATGCCCTTACTGATGAGCATATTCCTTTTGTCGAGACAATCTCGTCATCGCCCGAGAACCGCGCTCCCTGCACGCCTGCAGGTGCGTTACAGCCGGTAGAGCCACTGCCACAGAGTGTGGTCTGTATAGCAGATGCTCCCATTGCAGCAGGCGTTGTTTTGCCTGATGCAAGGCTTGCGGTCATCAGCGTTGATGACTTGCGCAGCCGTATGGCCAAACATGGCAAGCGCAAGAACATTGATGTGACTGATATTACCTTCCCGTTTAAACCTGGCGATTATGTGGTGCACGCGGTTCACGGTGTTGTATACTTTTCGCAGATACTTCGCAAAGAAGTGGGCGGGCGTGAGCGCGACTACTTTTTGCTTGAATATGCAGCGGGAGACAAGCTCTATATTCCCTTTGAACAGGCAGACCGTATTACCCGTTATGTGGGACCCAACGGTGAGAACCCCCGGCTTACACGCTTGCATACGGCAGACTGGTCGCGTGCTACAGCCAAAGCTCGCTCGGCTGCGAAGAAGCTCGCATTTGACCTGGTAGACCTTTATACACGCAGAGCTTCTGCCCAAGGTTTTGCCTTTGGCCCAGATACTCCCTGGCAGCTTCAGATGGAAGAGAGCTTCCCCTATGAGCTGACCTCAGACCAGGAAGCCGCTATCACCGACATCAAGGCTGACATGGAGGCCGCAAAACCCATGGACCGCCTCCTCTGCGGAGATGTTGGGTTTGGTAAAACCGAGGTTGCGTTACGGGCAGCTTTTAAAGCAACACAGGATAACAAGCAGGTCATGGTCTTGTGCCCCACCACAATTTTAGCCCAGCAGCATTACGAGACTTTCCGTGAGCGTTTTGATGATTTTGGTGTGCGTGTTGATGTGCTCAGCCGTTTTAGGACAACCGCACAGCAAAAGAAATCGCTCGAGGGTTTCTCAAAGGGCGACGTACAAGTGCTTATTGGAACACACCGGCTGCTTTCGCATGACGTAAACCCGCGTGATCTTGGTCTTGTGATAGTTGACGAGGAGCAGCGTTTTGGTGTTCAGCATAAAGAGCAGCTCAAGAATATGCGCGAGCAGGTTGACGTGCTTACCTTAAGCGCAACGCCTATTCCGCGTACCATGCAAATGGCGCTCTCGGGTGTACGTGATATGAGTCTTATTAAAACGCCGCCAAGCGGCAGACGTGCGGTCAAGGTGCATGTGGGAGAGTGGGACGAAGACATTGTTTCTGCGGCTATCAGACTTGAACTTGGCCGCGGTGGGCAGGTATATTATGTGAGCAACCGCGTACGGACTATAGACGAAGCCGTTATGCGCGTGCTGAGCGTTGCGCCGGAAGCCCGAGTTGGTGTAGCCCACGGTAAAATGTCCGAGAAGGCCCTCGAAGACGTGATGGAGCGTTTCTCGGCCCATGAATACGATGTTTTGGTTGCTACGACCATTATTGAGAGCGGTATTGATAACCCACATACCAATACACTCATTATCGAAGACTCCCAGCGCCTTGGCTTGGCCCAGCTTTACCAGCTCAAAGGTCGTGTGGGCCGTGGGTCGCACCAAGCGTACGCATACTTTATGTTCCCGCCCGAGATGCAGCTTTCAGAGGAAGCAACAGACCGTTTGCAGGCAATTGGTGAGTTTACTGATCTTGGCAGCGGTACTCAAATAGCCCTCCGCGATCTTGAGATACGTGGTGCCGGTTCTCTTATGGGTGCCGAGCAAAGCGGAAACCTCAGCAGCGTAGGCTTTGATCTCTATACCCAAATGCTCGGGGCCGCTATTGCTGAAGCTCGCGGAGAAGCCCCTGATGAAGCGGCAGACGTTACGGTATCTATTAACCTGCCTGCAGATTATTATCTTGACGAGACGTACATTCCTGATGTTGACCGGCGTGTTTTGGTATACCGCAAACTGGCGGCGGCTGCAGATCTTGCAGCAATTGATGCGCTTGAAGAAGATACCAAAAAACTGTACGGAGACCTGCCTACACCTGCGCAAAACCTCTTTGACCGGGCACGTATTCGTATTAGGGGCGACCGTTTGGGCATTGAGTCCATTGGATTTGCTACAAGCAAGATACAGGTAACAGGCGTTGATGTTCCACGTATAGTGAGCGATGCCTGGCGGTCAAAAGGAGCCCAGATATTTGCCGTTTCGCACAAGGTTAACTATCCGGCAAAACGCAAAGAAGAGGGTCTTTTAAAGGTTGTCTTGGGTATGCTCGAAGATTTAGGAGGCGCTGACGAGTAATCCGGATTCACGCCAAAACAGACATTGCATGGAATCGCACACTAGCGTTACACATGACGTTTTTGTGCCATATCATAGAGAAATAGTTTTTCGCTCTGTTTTATGCAGAGAGTTTTGCCGGAGAGCTTAACATAAGCGTTTACACATGCAAGCATTATGCAAGCAACGAAAGGACACAGTTTCATGAAACTCGGTATTATTGGTGCAATGGAAAGCGAAGTAAAGCATCTTTGTGCATCGCTCGAAGATGGCGTTTTTACAAAGCATGCAGGCATGGACTTTTGCGAGGGAACTCTTCATGGATGCAACGTGGTTGTTGTTCGCTGCGGAATTGGCAAAATCTGTGCGGCAACCTGTGCACAAATACTGGTTGACCTCTACGGAGTTACCCATATCATCAATACCGGAGTCGCAGGTTCTGTGGACAATGAGGTAGGCATTGAGGATATGGTTGTATCGACAGAGGTTATTCACCATGATGTAGACGTAACTGCGCTCGGCTATGCGCTTTGCGAAGTGCCCGGTCTTCACTCCATTACGTTTAAGGCAGATCCGGTCTTGCGTGAGGCGGCTGTAGAAGCATGTAAACAAACAGATGCACAAATAAACATCCACGTTGGCCGAACCGCATCAGGAGACCAGTTTATTGCCAAGGCTCAAGACCGTAAACATATTTCTGAGCTCACCGGCGCTCTCTGCTGCGAAATGGAAGGCGCTTCTATTGCCCAGACCTGTTTTATGAACAAAATTCCTTTTGTAATTGTGCGTGCAATTTCTGATAACGCTGATGGTTCGGCTACCATAATATACAACGAGTTCGAAGCCAAAGCTGCTCAGCAATGCGCTGCCGTGATTGAACGCATGGTGAGCATTCTGAATAAAGAGACCGAGCTTTAACGGTTTGTATTAAGAACGATGCGTGCAAGGAGGGGCCATGGAGCTCAAAGGGTCTGACATTGTTGTAAAGACGCTTATTGTACAGGGCTGTACAACGGTGTTTGGATATCCCGGAGGAACCGTCATTGACATATATGACTCCCTGTTCAAGTATGCTGACCAAATTGAGCATGTTCTGGTAACTCATGAGCAGCAGGCAGCGCATGCGGCAGACGGTTATGCAAGAGCCTTGGGCAAGGTGGGAGTTTGTCTTGCCACCTCGGGACCTGGGTCTACGAACCTTGTCACCGGCATTGCAACAGCATTTTTGGATTCAATACCCCTCATTGCCATCACCGGCAACGTCAGCACCAGGCAAATTGGTACTGATAGCTTTCAAGAGCTTGACATTACCGGCGTAACGCTCCCTATTACCAAACATAATTATTTTATCAGCGCGGCGAGAGAGATTGCTCCGGTTATGCGCGAGGCATTTAAGCTTGCAAAATCTGGCCGTCCGGGCCCTGTACTTATAGATATTGCCCGTGACGCTCAGGAATCATATGCCGAGTTTGAACCCGAGAAGCCCGTTGAGCCGCAGGAGCTTTTTGCGGCCCCTTCTGAGGCAATAAAAGCAGCGGCAGCTTGCATCAATAGGGCGCGTTGCCCGTTTATTTACTATGGTGGCGGAGTTACCGCGAGCGGTGCCGCTCAGGAGGTAGTAGAGCTTGCCCGCAAAATCAACGCTCCCATGGGATGCTCGCTTATGGGTATCAGTGCGGTTCCGCAAGCCAATGCAGAAGTTTCTCAATCAAATGAGATGAGATTCTTGGGTATGGAGGGCATGCACGGACACTATGCAAGCTCTATGGCTATGGCGCATGCAGACTGCATCATCGCGCTCGGCGTACGCTTTAATGACCGTTCTACCGGCGACCGGGCAACATTTGCTCCCGGAGCGCGTATTGTTCATATAGATATTGATGCCTCGGAGCTCTCTAAGAATCTGCCGGATGATCACCCGCTTTTGGGCGACTTAAAGCTCACACTCCAAAAACTCATACCCCTGATAAATAAAGCTGAACATATTCACTGGCAAGCCGAGATAAACGAGTATCTTGAGGAGGAGCATAAGCTTGAGGATGTCCGAGAAGGGCTGACGCCCAAGAATATCTTCCAAATTCTGCAAGGTTTCTTAACACCCGGAACACCTGTTGTTACCGACGTTGGCCAGCATCAGATGTGGGCCGCACAAATGCTTAAATTCGAGCAACCACGCACGTTTATCTCAAACGGCGGTTTGGGGACTATGGGCTTTAGCTTAGGTGCATCAGTTGGCGCAGCCATTGCTACAGGCAAGCGCGTGGTAACTGTTATGGGCGACGGTGGGTTTGGTATGTGCATGAATGAACTCGCAACTGCCGTAACTCATGAGCTGCCCCTTGTGATCCTTGTCTTCAATAACGGGGTATTGGGAATGGTACGGCAGCAGCAGCGCTTTATGTGTGATAAGCGCTACAGCGGAGTCGAGCTTAACCGTAAAACTGACATCGTCGCTGTCGCAAAGGCTTTTGGTGCTGATGGTATGCGCGTTTCCGGCATTGATGATCTTAATGAGGCACTGGAGCACGCTTTTGCAGCTCAAGGTCCATATCTTATAGAGTGTATGATCAACAAAGAAGAGCTGGTGCTTCCCATGATGGTGCCCGGCGGTTCAATGAATGATTTGATTGTAAAGGCCGGTGATTAACCCATGCAGCGTTATACAATCGCGATTTTAGTACACAATCAATTTGGTGTTTTGAACCGGGTTACCAGCATGTTCCGTCGCAGGCAGTTTAACATCGCCTGTCTTACGGTGAGCGAAACCGAGTCGCCCGAGACAAGCCGCATTACCGTTTTGTTTGACGGAGACGACAGAGCCAAGCAGCAGCTTGTTGCCCAGCTCGGCAAACTTCCCGATGTTGTCTCGATTAAAGAGTTTGAGCCCGACCAAGCTATCAGCGCCGAGCTGTTACTTATCAAAATGGAAAATAATCCCGAGACGCGCGATGAGATTCTCGACGCCGCCCGCGTATTTGGCGTCCAGGTAGTTGATTACAGCCGCCACTCAATAGTCATGCGTATGACCGATGACAGCCGCCGTATAGACAACTTCATAGACCTCATGCGCGACTTCGACATCCTGGAAATCTGCCGCACCGGTGTAGTCTCCCTGGAACGCGGCAGCACCGTAATGCGCAAGCAGGGGATAATGTAGACACGCGCCTTAAGCACAATGAGCTGATTTTTAAAAATCTGTACTAAAAAAGGGAGCTATAAAAGCTCCCTTTATACTAATTCAAATGGTGCGCCGTCAGGGATTCGAACCCTGGACCTTGGGATTAAGAGTCCCCTGCTCTGGCCAGCTGAGCTAACAGCGCGTAACAGAGAATATTAAGACAGAATCCTCACCAATGCAAGCCCCAAATAATAATTTCGCGCAACATACATGTTTTACATTTCTGTCCACGGGGAAGTACAGGTAGATAAACAGTCCATAACTACCTCGTGCAGAGAAATTGCCTATTCATGACTACTCAAACGCATTTGAGTAGTCAGC
>JAFWFL010000128.1 GCA_017515595.1 Coriobacteriales bacterium | reverse complement strand
GATCTGTGCACGGAAATCTCCTTTTCATGACAACTTAAATGCATTTGAGTTGTTTGTTGAGAAAGGCAAAGGGAGAAGGCCGAGAAGAACCTGCAGGTCAGAAGGATGGGTCCTTTTGACCTTGCGTAAAAAGGGTTGATGATTGACAACTTAAACGCATTTGAGTTGTCATGAAAAGGAGATTTCCGTGCACGAAGATAGTTTTGGGCAGCCTGGTGGAGGTTACATACAAAAACCCGGTAATCGATAAAGCTTTTTGTTGGGTAAGCAGAGAGGAACGCTATGGATAATCATATTTTACAGAGCTTTGAGCGTTGGGAAGCTTGCGTTACAGACCCGGAACTCCGGGAAGATTTGCAGCATATGCGCGCATGTCTTGCCGAGGACGAGTCTGTTGTGGAGAACGCCTTCTTCCAGGTTCTTGAATTTGGTACGGCAGGTTTGCGCGGCATACTCGGTGCTGGGTCAAACCGCATGAATATATATACCGTAGGCCAGGCGACGCAGGGTCTCGCCATTTATCTCAACAACCATTTTGAGAATCCGAGCGTAGCAATTGCTCACGACTCCCGTCATAAAGGCGTGCTCTTTTGCGAGAAGATCGCTGAGGTTCTTGCTGCTAACGGCATTAAAGCGTACCTCTACCCCCGCCTTGAGCCAACGCCCGCCCTCTCCTACGCCACGCGCGCTTTAGGCTGCAGCGCCGGTATTAATATTACCGCAAGCCATAACCCTGCCGAGTATAACGGCTACAAGGTATATGGGAGCGACGGTTGTCAAATAACAAGCGCTGCTGTAAAAGAAATTCAGGCAGCCATCGCATCTGTAGATATGTTTACTGACGTCAAAACCATCCCGTTTGAGGAAGCTCTCGCAAGCGGCATGGCCTCTTATATTGGCGAAGAAGTTCTCGACGGCTTTATTGGCGCTGTTCTGGAGCAAAGGGCAGGTATAGAAGCTCCTCAGGATGGCAGCGATCTCAAGCTTGTGTATACACCTCTGAATGGCACCGGTCTTGAGTGCGTTGAACGCATTTTGAAATGCATTGGTATTAATGACGTTACCCTCGTCAAAGAGCAGGCCCAGCCTGACGGCGACTTCCCCACCTGCACATACCCCAACCCCGAGACCAAAGAAGCCTTGGCGCTTGGTCTTGAGGAAGTTGCGCGCCAGCAGGCTGATCTCCTTGTCGCTACCGACCCCGACGCTGACCGTGCGGGCATTGCCGTGCCGCACAACGGTTCTTATGTGCTTATGACCGGCAACGAAGTGGGCATCCTTCTCACCCACTGGCTCGCACAGCGCTGCATTGAGCAGGGTGGCGACATCGCCTCTAAGATTGTAGTAACCACCATTGTATCTTCGAGCATGATCGATATTCTCGCCCAGAAACAAGGGTTTGAACTGCGCCGCACGCTTACCGGATTTAAGTATATCGGTGAGCAGATTGGGCAGCTTGAAGCCGCCGGAGAACCCGGGCGCTTCTTGTTTGGATTCGAAGAAAGCTATGGTTACCTGGCAGGAACCCATGTGCGCGACAAAGACGCGATTGTTGCTACCATGCTTATTTGCGAGATGGCGCGCGATTACAAAGCCCGCGGCATGGACCTTGTTGAGGCAATCGAGCAGCTCTATGACACGTACGGGTATTATAAGAACAGCACGCTCTCGTTTGCTTACCCCGGTGCGCAAGGCGCCCAGACCATGAAGACACTCATGCAGGGCCTGCGCAGCAACCCGCCGGCAGAGGTTGCGGGCCTCAAGGTTATAAACGTTATAGATTATGCAACAAGTGCGTTTATGCCAACCATAAATGGGAATGATAATGCTAAGCAAACACTTCCCTGCGCTGACGTCTTTGAGCTTGATCTCGAGGGTGGCAATAAGCTCATCATTCGCCCCTCGGGTACCGAGCCCAAGATAAAGGCGTACTCGTTTGCTACCGCGCCTTCTGCAGAAGAAGCCGAAGCCTTAAAGCATACGCTTGAAGACGCAGCACGCGCGCTTTTGCAATAACCTCATACGGATGAAAGGTCAACTATGGTATTAACACTTTTATGGCTGGGTGCAGCAATTGTCTTAGGCCTCATCGAGGCTGCGGCGCCTGCCTTGGTGTGCCTCTGGTTTTGCCTCGGTGCAGTCATTACCTTTATTGCGAGCTTCTTTGTTACGGAGTTTTGGATCCAGTTTATCATTTTTACCGTTGCATCGCTCATCATGCTTGCCGCTCTGCGTCCGTTCATGAAAAAGCGCGTCAACGTTAAGGGAGAAGCCGCTACCAACTCTGACGCCTACGTGGGCAAAGACGTTGTGGTAACCCAGGCCATCCCTGAAGGCCAAAAAGGCCGCGTACGCCTTGGCGATGTCTCTTGGATCGCAACCACCCAAGACGGGAGCGCCCTCGCTACCGGCAGCCACGCCATTGTCGCATCTGTAGACGGCACTGTACTTGTTGTTAAAGCAGCCGAGTAAAAACCCTTTATCTCAACTGCCTCACTGAAAGGAGACTTTTATGCCTTGGGAAAGATCCGATTTCTTTGGTCCCATGATTATCGCGGTTGCGGTCCTCATTCTTATTTATGCGATCTCGCGCTGCATCCGTATGGTCCAGCAAACTGATGCCTGGATTATCGAGTTCCTCGGCTCATACCGCACCACCTGGAAGGCTGGCCTTCATTTGAAGCTCCCGTTTGTGGAGAAGGTCGTCGCGAAGATTAGTCTTAAGGAGAACGTCATTGATTTTGCTCCTCAGACTGTTATTACCCGAGACAACGTTACCGTACAGATTGACACCGTTGTATTTTACCAGGTAACCGACCCCGCACGTTACGCCTATGGCGTTAACAACCCCATTGCGGCTATCGAGAACCTCACCGCTACCACCCTGCGTAACATCATTGGCGACCTCGAGCTTGACCAGACTCTGACCAGCCGCGAGAGCATTAACTCCCGCATGAGTGTTGCCCTTGATGACGCAACCGACGCCTGGGGCATCAAGATCAACCGTGTTGAGCTTAAGGACATCACTCCTCCGCAGGCAATCCGCCAGGCAATGGAAAAGCAGATGCGTGCAGAGCGAGAGCGCCGCGAAGCAATTCTCCAGGCAGAGGGCGAAAAGCAGAGCGCCATTCTTGTGGCCGAGGGTCAAAAGCAGTCTGCAGTTCTTAAGGCAGAGGCCGAGAAGCAAGCTAAAATCCTTGGCGCTGAGGCCGAGAAGCAAGCTCAGATTCTTGCCGCCGAGGGCGAAGCCCAGGCAATTCTCCAGGTACAGCAAGCTACCGCCCAGGGTATCCAAATGATCAAAGAAGCCGGCGCCGACAAGGCAGTCTTGACCATCAAGAGCCTCGAAGCCCTTGCACAGGTTGCCAACGGCCAGTCCACAAAGATCATTATCCCGAGTGAACTCCAAGGCCTCGCCGGCCTCGCCACCACCGCGGGAGAGCTATTTAAGCCAACGGAGTAAAAAGAGCAGACATAAAGCACCAAGCGGGGCGCCGGTTCGCAAGATGAGCGAACCGGCGCCTTTTTTTGTACCTCATCAATCGCTTTTGGAAGATCAAAAAATCTCACGTAGAGAATTTACTGTTTCATGACAACTCAAATGCGTTTGAGTTGTCATTTTTCTACCCTTGGCTCTCATGTCCGAGAAACCCCGCGCTTTTTACCTGCGGTTTTTCTCGGCCACTTATTTATAAGCTTGTGGGTAGACAACTCAAATGCGTTTGAGTTGTCATGAATTGGCAAATTCTCTACACGTGATAGTTTTAAACCTGGAAATAACTTCTTTTTGTCAGGTTTATTGTCTGATTAGAGGGTGGTTAGGAATCGTTTGAGGGATACTTGGCCGGTGGGAGTTTGGGAGAAAACGGCGCAGTCTTCCAGGACTTGGGCAAAGACCTCGCCTATGCCCTGGTAGAGAAGGTCGTGGAGGTCTTCTCCCGTGGGCGTGGCGCCGTGGGATGATTCGTAGGCTCGCATGAGTTCTTGGGCCCAGAGAATGTGCTTTTGGATGGGGGTCTCGGCGTAGTCGCGCATGAGAGTTGGGTCTTCTTGGATGGCTTTTTGGAGGGCGTCCATCTCGGCAATTAATCTGCCGGGGAGGATGGCCATGCCGGCTACTTCTATAAGACCTATGTTTTCTCGCTTGATGTGATGGAGCTCTTCGCGGGGGTGGAAGATGCCCATGGGACGCTCGGGAGAGGTTTGGTTGTTGCGAAGGGCGAGGTCAAGCCGGTAGACACCGTCCTCTTTGTGGGCATAGGGTGTAACGGCGTTGTGTGAGGTTCCGTCAGGCTCATGTGCTATGAGGCCTGCCTCAGCATCTGAGAAATCCTGCCACTTGCCCAAAATATGACCTGCGGCTTTGAGCAGCTGCTCCCTTGAGCGGCTCTTAAGGCGGATCACCGTGAGAGGCCAGCGCACTATACCTGCTTCTACCTCGGCAAAATCATTCTTTGAAAGCTCGATCTTCTCAATAACAGGAGCTTTATCCAGCGGGAACTCGTATCTGCCGCCCTGGAAGTGATCATGGGTGAGTATCGAGCCTCCCACAATGGGCAGGCCGGCGTTTGAACCCACAAAATAGTGCGGGAACATATCTACAAAGTCGAGCAGGCGCGTGATATTCTCCACGTCAACGTGCATGGGAATATGCTGCCGATTCATCACGATGCAGTGCTCCCGGTAATAGGCATAGGGAGAATACTGAAGCCCCCAGTCCTCGTGGTTGAGGGTAATGGGCACAACGCGCAGGTTGTGGCGGGCGGGGTGGCTCCCATTGGCAGAGTCAACGCTTCTCCCCCAGTAGCCCTCGTTCTCAAAACAAAGCTGGCATGCCGGGTACGGTTCGTTTTCTTTTGGTCGAGGATTCTTTAAAGCTGCAGCTATTGCCCTTGGGTCCTTCTCGGGCTTGGAGCGGTTAATGGTAATTTCGAGGTCGCCCCATTGTGTGGGAACCGTCCATTTGACATCGCGCCGGATTGCATTGAGCCTCACATAATCGCAGTCGCAGCTGAGCTTGTAAAACCAGTCGGTGGCCTGTTTGCTCGCGATGTCCGGCGAGCTATCTGCATGCATGAGCTGCCAAAAGTGCTG
>JAFWFL010000127.1 GCA_017515595.1 Coriobacteriales bacterium | reverse complement strand
TTATCTTTATTGAGTGATCAACACGGTAAGAGGCCATTTTGAAATGGCCTCTTACCGTGTTGATCACTCAATAAAGATAACAAAGAGCACGACCCCGTGTCATCCTGATTAGTACTCCGGTTCAGCGCGGGAGTAGTGGTTTGCGTCGTCGAGTGCCATTTCCATTGCTTTGGGGAGGATGCTTATGAACTCGTCAACTTCTTCAGGGGTATTGTAGATGCCAAAGCTTACGCGGAGCATGCCGGCGGTGTTTACATCTACGCAGTCCAAAAAGCCTTCTACAATGTTGTTGGGGATTCCCATAAGGCGCCATACGTATGGATGTGCGCAGAAGGCGCCTCTGCGTGTGGCTACACCAAAGGAGGCGGCGAGACGTTTGGCCAAAACATAGGTGTTTACCTCGGGATGGTTAAAGGTTACTACACCCACGCGGTCGCTTATGTCATCAGTGTCTCCGTAAACAATCATTTTGTCGATGCTCAGAAGACCATCTATCATTTTCTTTATAAGAACCTGCTCATGTTCCTGAATAGCATCAAAGCCTACCTGTTCAAGCACATCGATGGCCTTGCCCAGACCTACAACACCCGGGTAGTTGGGCGAGCCGGCCTCATACTTTGCAGGTGCGTCTTTATAGACTACCCAGTCATCTCCTACAACGCGCACGATGCCGCCGCCATAGAACTGGGGCATGTGCTCATTTAAGACGTCGGTAAAACCTATCAGGGCGCCTCCTCCAAAAGGCGAGTACATTTTATGTGCCGAGAAGGTCATGAAGTCAATGTTTTCCTCGGGCGTATCACCAAGCATTGAGAACTTGCGGTGCGCGACAATTTGCGCTCCGTCAACAATGATCTTTGCGCCGTGCGCATGAGCGAGACGTGCTACACGGTGGACATCGGTAACATAGCCGGTCACATTGGAGGCTGCCGTTACGGTAACATAATCTACTTTATTTTCCTCAAGCAGGCGCTCAATGTCATCATAGATAATGCGGCCCTTCTCGTCTACCTCGGCATGGAGAACCTGGCAGCGTTCACGCCAGGGCAGGTCATTGGCATGATGCTCGGCTCTTGTTGCAAGCACAACGGTATTCTCGTCCTGGACAAGGGCTGAGGCGAGCTTATTGAGGCCGTCGGTAGCGGTGTTAACATAAGCGCAAGAGTAAGTACCGGGATCTGCGCCTACAAAAGACAGTACTTTTTGGCGCGTGTCGTTGTAGAGGTCGGTTGAGTGGTCGGACTTTTGAGAGAAGCCGCGTCCAATGGATCCGTACATGGACAGCTGAGCAGTTACTTCATCCAAAACAGGTTGCAAAGCCGGGGTTGTGGCTGCGTTGTCAAAGGCAATTGCCGGGCGTTTTGACCCGTCTGCGAGTTCGATTTCCTCATGGACGCCCACAACGTAGTCGCGAATGTTATCGATTGTTATTGCTTCGACATCGCTTTTGCCGGGCTCGTCTGCGAGCACCAACGACGCGGATGCTGCGAGCCCGGGTACTGCCGATAATGCAAGCATCTTAACCGCTGATCTTCTGTCTATTGATTCCTGAAGCATGAGATAACCTCCTATGTTTGTTATCAGCCCGTAGGTCCTGCCTTGTTGCTCACAACAATTATAGCCTAAATGCTGTACTCGGTCGAACGGAAGTACATATGATGCGGTTCGCTTGGGCTAAAGCCAAGAGCATAGAGTTTTCCGTCGTGCCAGGTTACCAATTGATGATTGCCTTCATAATAGCTGCTTGTAATATCAAGCGGCTCCGGCGTGGTTGAGTCTCCGGCAATTACATGGGTGTCTGTACCCTCCTCAAGTGCATTGCCCAAAACCGCAATACCACCCGGCATGGCTGCAATAGCTATCTGATTGTATACTTTTGCCTGGACAATACCGGCATCCCGCATTTCATATGTCAGGTTCACAATCTCGGTCACATAGCCGTCCTCATCAAGTTGCATGCGATAGAGTCCGCGCGGCAGGTCATACATACCTCCAAGCGGTTCCTGTCCACAGAAGTAGACGTAGTCATTGGTGATAGCGATTCCATCAGGGAATAAATATGATGAGTGGTCCTTGAGATTGTCGAGAATATCGCCCTCTAGCTCAGAAGAAATGCTCAAAACCTCAACCAAATCTGCACCGGGCCTGAGGACACTTACTAACAAGAGGTTGTCAAATATTGAGTTATCTGCGTCTTCTTCGTATGAATACGTATAGACTTTACCCTTGTATAGGAATTCGGTTGGCAAAGCGCCTCCAATAAAGTACACGTTATCGCCTTTGACAAAGAGATGCGCAGAATCCGGTAAGTCACTGGGAGCATCACGTTTGGTCCAGGTATCGGTCTTTGGGTTGTAATCATAAAGATCATGATAGGAGGTAGTATTCCAATTTTCATCACGTTCAATGTATTGTACATAGTAGAGAATGCCGTCTTCAGTAGCTGTCAGGGAGCCCCTGTTGGCAGAGTGTATAACGGAGGGGAATGCTGCGCACATTGACCATGTGTCTGTAGAGATTTGGTAGCGCCACAGACAACGAATGTATTTGTCGAGATCCCTTTGTACTACGTAGATATAGTCGCCGGAAGCAATAAGCGCTCCCTCAGGACCGCCGGTACCGGCAAGTGTCAGTCCCTCGTTCATATTGGGAATCGCAAGGTTATTCTCATAAAGACGCAGTTCGGAATTGTTATATGAAGATGAGAATGCCGCTTTGTCGGTACCCTTGAGGTTGAGGCCGTTGAATTCTGAGCCGGTTGTGGAAACTGCCACCACGTGTGCGCCGTTGTTCAGATCCTCGGGCAGTGAGACCATGATGGTGGTATCGCTCCAGGTATTTGCTGTTACGGCTATGCCGTCAACGGTTAGCGTACCAACAGTATCGCCAAAGAAGTAACCGTTGACTTGCAGTGTTTTTTCTGACTGATCCGGGATTGCCTCGGTAATAATGGGAGCTAAAGGTCCGTCTTCTGTGCTGGCGAGATCTTTGTAAGCCGCAAGATTAACATAACCGCCTGTTGCGCACATATTTTCGAGCTCAGGGGTCTGTATTACAGCCGCACGCAGACGCGCAGCGCGTTTGAGTGCGAGCATGCCGGCATCTTCTACCTCACTGTTTTGTGGCTCGTCCTTTGCAATAACGGCAAGCGCTGCCGTAACGGCAGGAGCAGCCATTGATGTTCCGCTGAAAATAGTATAAGCGCCTGCTTTTGCATCAGCGCCGGCTACCGCAATGCTGTCGATGCAAACCGTACTGAACGACGGGTTAAAAGCGCCCATGTCCAGACGCACAATCATGCGGCCCTCGCTGTCGAGATAAACGCTCGTAGCTTCTTCATCAGCTTCCAGCAGATACCGGACGTCAAGAGTGGCGGGCATCCATGCGTGGTAGGTCGCACGGTTATATACTGAATTCCTGAGGCCGGAAGCGTCTTCCCAAGCGAACTCAACAACCTTGGTACCGCCATCAACTGTATTGGCAACAAAGCCCATAAGGTACAGGTCTGCGCTTTGCAGGGTTTCTTCTTGTGTGGCAAAGCGTGCGGAGACGTACGCGATATTCTCGGCTGCTGTTTTTACCGGCAATGCTATATATGCTTCACCCTGGTAGGTTTTTATGCCGTCATCAGATTCTTCATCGTCAGGATATACAAATGCCGTGCTTGTAAACTCATCGAGGCCAATCTCATAGAGGAAGCCGTCATTTACGCCAATGCCCTCAACTATCTCGCCAATGGTCTGGGCATTACTGTCATCAACCGGATTGGTAGCAAAGACTTCTACTCCGTTTGAACTCGCGCTGCCTTCATTACTGAAGTCGATGTAGTTCAAAATACCCGTGTCGTTTTCTGCAAAGAAATACCGGTATCCCATGTATCTGTTATTTAAATTATCAAAAACAACGTCAGGGACGGTGGAGATAATATTAGAACCCGGTGCATATACGTCGGTTGAAGTGGCGCTGTAATTGCTAAAGATAACGTTCTGGCCGGCCGGGTTCAGAGCATCAACCACAATGAGATAGGGACTGTCAATATAGGCGCCCGTGGAAATAGAGCCAGAAAGGTCAGCGGCGTCGTTGGCAGCTGCGAATACGGTAATAACACCTTGCTCACCAAGCTTGTTTACAAGCAGTGTGAATGAGAACTCAATAACACCCAGTTCAGAACCCCATGAGCAGTTAACAGCCTTGAGGTTGATTTCTTTTGCGATGCTGGTGAGAAACTCGAATGCACGAATATTGCTTGCTGCACCCTGAGAACCATCCAGAGCCGAGAGGCGTACACCAAGGATTTTGGCACCGTTTGCTACGCCAGAGACACCGTCGCCGTTCCAGGCAGCTGCCATAATGCCTGCACAATGCGTGCCATGGTTAATAGGGTCGGTAAGGTCACCGCGTTTTTCGAGATAATCAGGATCCTCGGGATCTGCTGATGCGTTCAGGCCGTGGGGGCCGCAACCATATTTTTCCTGCTGTTCTTCAGTGAGCGTAATAAATACATCTTTGAGGTCGGGGTGGTTCAGATCAAAACCGCTGTCTGTAATTGCTATAACACCTGAGGAATTGACAGCATTTGGGTCAGCACCATTGTTGTGATACTCATCCCAGCCAGGTATGTCCATATCGACACCCACCTGTGCGGCGCCCTCGGGGGTGTTGATGGTGCCGTTATTGTTCATGCTCCATTGCATGCCGGTCAGGTCGCCCACTTCGCTGTGGTAGTTGGGGCGTTCAACAGGGGTTACGTCATAAGAGTCATCATATGATATGTCAGAATCCAAACCGGCCTCTTCCTCAGTCTGAGCATCTTCTTCTGTGAAACTTGTGCTGTTATAAGAAATGTAGTTTGGCTCGGCCGAGATCACCTTGGGGTTGGCATACAGTTCGGCAATGAGCGCTTCTGTGGTTTGTGTATCAGAGCTGATGAGAAAAACCGTGTATGCGCTTGCATTCGAGGCTTGCGCACGCCCGGCAGCCACAAGGCAGAGGGGCTCGCTGCTTTCTTGGGCCGCTTCAGCGGTGAGGCCAAGAGCATTGCGGCTTACTTGGGCAAGCTGTTCTGTCCGGTAAGCGCTCAGATCCATATCTTCCTCAGCTACAACAATGGCTTCGCCGGGTGTGTAGTCATGCGCTTGGAGCAGCTGCTGAATCTGCTCTGAGGTGAGCGTTGGCTGCTGCGAAGACGCGGGATTTGCGAGCGCGGCGGCACACAGGAGCGCAACCGCAAGCGTCGCTGATACGAGAAGCGCTATAACCGCACGTCTCGTATGCCGGGTTTTCTTGCACATACTCATGATTTCACCTGACCTTCTCGGAAGACAGGAAAAGTACGCAACGGCAGGCCCACCTGTCTTGGCAGTATAAAATACGTTGCTTATTATACGTGCAAGACCCGGAGATAATCCTGAAAATTTTGATCTCAAAAGAATCAGTCTTATTTCATTAAGGGTTGTATTCTTGACCAAGAAAGAGTAACCTGAAGAAACAACAATGTCTTTTTGGGAGGTTATTTATGGTACGCATACCATTGGCACGTATTGAACAGCTCATTGCTGAAGATGTGCCTTACGTTGATCTTACAACGGAGGTGCTGGGAATTGGTGATTGCCCCGGTATCATGACGTACTATACGCGCGAAGACTGTGTGCTTGCCGGTACTGAGGTAGTAATGAGTATGGCTTCTGATTTGGGACTCAGTATAGGGTCATATAAACCCTCGGGTGTTTGCCTTGCAAAAGATGATGATTTTTTTGAAGTCAAAGGTTCCGCGGCTCAGCTTCATCAACTCTGGAAGGTTGGGCTGAATACGTTTGATCATCTCTCAGCCGTAGCAACCAAGACGCGTACCATGGTTGACGCTGTCCATGCGGTGAACCCGCACTGCGAGATTCTCACAACGCGCAAAAGTATGCCCGGTGCCAAAGATTTACTGACGCTGGCCGTGATGGCGGGCGGCGCGTACCCGCACCGGCTTGGTCTCTCGGAAACAGTGCTTATCTTTGATAACCATCTTGCCTTTATGGGCGGTATTGACGGGCTTATCGAGAAGCTCCCAACTATCAAATCACACTGTATAGAAAAGAAGCTGTTTGTAGAAACCGGAGTAGAAGATGCTCTGCGTTTGGCTCAATTTGGTGCCGAGAACCCCCATGCCCGTCTTGACGGCATCCAATTCGAAAAAATCCCCGCAGAAGAGATGAGCGGGCTCGTCAAAAAGATCCGGAGTATTGACCCGCTACTGACACTCATAGCTGCCGGTGGCATTAATCCCACAAACGCTGCCTCATATGCCGCAACAGGCATTGACGGCATAGCCACAACCGCACCCTTTACCGCCAAACCCATCGACATGAGCGTGCGCATGGAGATAACTGCAGAATAATAAATGGAGGTAACAAGGGACATATCCCGGTACTGGTAACAGGGAGGTAACAGGGGACATATCCCTGTTACCTCTTTCTTTAGTTGCTATTTTATATTTGAGGTAATAAAAAGAGGTAACAGGGACATGTCCCCTGTTACCTCCCTGTTATTTACCTGATTGTATTAGAGATTGGCTACCTGGCGGCCGCAGAGCATGCCAAAGGTTACGCAACGGCCTGCGTTAGCGCCTGCGGCAAGGTTGGGATAGGTGCCGCAGTAGTAGTTGCCGGAGTCGTTACCAATGACATAGAGACCCTCAATGGGAGTGCCGTCTGCCTTCAGAGCCTGGAACTTGGTGTTGATCTTAATGCCGTCGAGTGTGCAGAGCAAAAGACCGCCAAGCTTTACGCCATAGAACGGAGCAGTGCGGATCTCAGAAAGACGGAACGGCTCTTTGCCGTACTGGGCGTCAAACTGAGCATCATAGAATCCGTTGTACTGTTCGACGGTGGCAAGGAAGGTTTCCTTATCGAAACCAAAAGCATCCGCGAGTTCCTCGAGGGTATCGGTCTTAACAATGTAGCCGCGGGCAACAAAATCGTCAATGATAGCAGCGGTTCCTTCGATGCCTTCCGGATCCATCTGGTTGGTGCCTTCGCGCTTGATGAGCGTTGAGCATCCAATGGTGTGGAAGCGGTCAATGTCGGTTGGCCAGTTGGCATCCCAAATGTTATACCATGCGCGATTACCGCGGTTTGCTGCAGCGTGAATGAGGAAGTCGTAAGGGCTTGACTCGTTGGTGATACGCTTGCCGGTTGAGTCAACCTTGAGGAATGGCTGAGTTGCAGCATGGAAGTAGTCAAAGTCAAAGGCAAAGGGATTACCAATTTCCTGGTCAGGACGCATAATGCCACGGTCGAATACCATAGAGGTAGGAACGGCGTCCTTTGCGGCGCCTGCCCACATGCATGCCTTGATGCCCTGGCCTTGTGCATTGAAGAACGGCCAGGGAACAACGCCCGTGAGGCTCTTCATGGTCTCACTCTGTAATGCGGGGTACATATCAAAGTTGGTGGCATAACCGCCGGTTGCAACAATTACACCCTTAGAAGCATTAATACGCAGATAATTGCCATCAGCATTAGTAGCGTAGATACCAACAACGCGCTCACCATCCTTAATAAGGCACTCAAGTCCTGTCTCGGTCATAAAGGTTGCATTCTCATGAGCGGCAAAAGCCTCGGTAAGCAGGCGGTAAGTAATGCCCTCGGCACTTGCGTCATCCTTACCTACGCTGCCGTCGTCAACCATAGAGCCATGACCGGTTGGCCAGCACTTATAGCGGGTCTCTTCCTGCGGCATATTCCACTCGAGGTCAACGCGAACCTGCTCAACACCCTCGACGACGCTGCAGTACCACTCAACAGCTTCTGCGGAGTTGTCAGTCCACAAACGGTGCAGGTCCAGACTTGAATTGTTAAGTGAATAATGAGCGAAGTCATTGGCTATCTCGTTGGGATCAATATAAACGCCGGCTTCCTGCTGCTTCTTTGAGTTTACCGCACCAATGGCCGAGCCACGCACGCCGGTACCGGCGGGATACTTCTCAATAAGAATGGTCTTGGCGCCTTCCATAGCGGCAAAGTTGGCTGCGAAAATACCCGAGCAACCGGCACCAATAACCAATACTTCGCAGTCAATGGTTTCAACACAGTCTTCGTCCTTGATTGCAGGAGGCTCGCCCAGCCAGGCCGGCCACTCGGAGGCGGCAGGAGCTTCTTCTGCGAGAGCGCTCGCGGCTGTTCCGGCCAAAGCAGAAGCAGCTGCAACCGCAGATGCTCCGGCGATGAACTGACGACGGTTTACCATTGCGTTCATAGTACCAATCCTTTCTAGTTGTTCCTAAAGCATGACTCGTGGTAAATACTGATAGAGCACGAACCCATAAAGTATACGCTATAATTCAATAGTTGTATAGTTAGCCCAAAGGGGAGGTGCCAAAGTAACAGGGTATTTGCGATTTGGCTTTGCTCTGTTATGATATGGCAAAATGGTTTTTATTGAAGCGGTAGGGGCAATGGAAGTAGGAGACAGGAAACAGAGACAACGGAATACGTTTGTTGCATTTAGACTGCTGTGCGGCATGATATCCACACTCGTTTTGGTGGGGTTCATGTCCGGGTTTGTTTGCTCTCAGGCTCAGGCACGTGTACAGTTACGAACCGTAGAAGAGCTGGTCACTGTGGTTGAACCCAGAAGCGGTATC
This sequence comes from Coriobacteriales bacterium, assembly GCA_017515595.1. Lineage (GTDB taxonomy): Bacteria > Actinomycetota > Coriobacteriia > Coriobacteriales > UMGS124 > RGIG5691. The sequence continues at coordinate 32,012 of JAFWFL010000127.1, read as the reverse complement.
TATGATTTTATGGTCCGCACTCAGGCGCAACGTTCTGTTTTGGAATCTGCGTATGTGGTTGGTTCTCCTGGCCCGAGTCTTTGTGCGGCATGGGTTTGTAACGTGTTTGCTTATGCCGGGATTCAGGTTCCTGTTTACGGAGCTGCAAGGGATTACCTTTGGGAATTCTGTTATAGCGATGATATTGATGACCTTAAGGTAGGCATGATTGTATGTGGTATAGGCAACAATTCTTATGGTCATATTGGTATTTATGTGGGTGATGGCTGGGTCATGAGCTCGGAGACCTGGTATGGAGAGGGTACTATCACCTGGCTTCAGCTTGATGATTTTATTGACCGTTACAGCACGCAATACCCTGTAAGCTGGGGCTGGATTGGCAATATTGACCTCACTGAAGCTTAAGAACAATGATTCTTGGCAGCATAGCAAGGGAGTTTGGAAAGCACGGGTTTCTTGGCAAAGAGATATTCCGGAATCTGTGATTTAAAAACCCTACAACTTTGCGGGTTTATAGTGACTCCTTCAATATGACGACAGTCTTTTGAGAAGAAAAGGGTAATCTATGCGACATCAATTCTGCTAAAGGATTTCCGGTTTGTTTGAGGATATCCAAGAGAGCAATGAAGAACGAGAGACTTGTCATAACACATGAAAGAAGGTTTCTCAAGACAGTATGAGTTCCGGCCACGGGGAGAGTGGGCTGGCAAAGCGTCGGTTTGACGCGGTAAGAAGTATTGGAGGGGAGATGCTCGAACTTAAGCATATTACGTTCGATGCTCCGGCAAGTAAGAGTGCAGACGGACGGGAGATTCCGGGCAAACGCATTATCAACGATTTTTCGCTCGATATTGAGCAGGGCAAGATAACGGTTATTACCGGCCCAAACGGCGGCGGCAAGTCAACGCTTGCCCGCTTAATTATGGGTATCGAGAAGCCCACGAGCGGCCGGTTCTTGCTTGACGGCGAGGATATTACAGAAAAGCCTATTGACGAGCGTGCACGTCTTGGCATTGGTTACGGATTCCAGACCCCCGCGCGCTTTAAGGGCATGAAGGTGCGAAAGCTTATTACCCTTGCGAGCGGCCGCAAGATTTCAACCAACGAGTGCAACGAGTATCTCTCGGCAGTAGGTCTTTGCAGTGGCAATTACCTGCAGCGCGAGGTTGACAAGAGCCTCTCTGGCGGCGAGCTTAAGCGCATTGAGATCGCAAGCGTGCTGGCGCGTAATCCCCGTGTTGCCATTTTTGACGAGCCCGAGGCCGGCATTGACCTGTGGAGCTTTGACAAGCTCATTGATACCTTCCTGCAGTTCCATCACGCTCAGCCTGACCATGCTCTCGTTATCATTTCGCACCAAGAGCGCATTATGCAAATCGCAGACCGAATTGTTGTCATTAAAGAGGGCCAGCTTGACCGCGAAGGTCCGCGTGAAGAAATGATGCCCACGCTTATGATTCGCATGCCCCAGAATCCTACCTGCGGTATGGCTGCGGTAGAAACAACCATTGGACAGTGGAGTCTTACCGAGGAGGGTGTACGATGAGCGAGATTCAATCACAGAGCGCGCTTGATCAAAGCCAGATAGATGATATCACAAGCGCTATGCTTGGTGTTATTGCCGACATGAAGGCAAGCGAAGTCCAGGGTGCGGTCAACATTCGCAAAGACGGACACCTGGCAGCCCGACGCAACTCAGAGAACATTGTTATCGAAACCAAGACTGATGTCCCGGGCATTGACATTAAGGTCAAGCCGGGAACTATTGGCGAGCAGGTGCACATTCCTGTTGTTCTTACCGAGACCGGCCTGAATGACAAGGTTTACAATGACTTTTATATTGGCGCGGGCTCTGACGTTTACATTGTAGCCGGTTGCGGCATCCACAATGACGGCTGCGAAACCTCCGAGCACGACGGCATCCACCGCTTCTTCCTTGAGAAGGGCTCTAAGGTTGTCTATGTCGAGAAGCACTACGGCGAGGGTTCGGGCTCCGGTGACCGCATTCTGAACCCGAGGACCGAGGTCCATATGGGCGAGAATACCCAGATGGAAATGGTTATGGTACAGATCGAGGGCGTAACCGATACTGTTCGCGATACAGATTGCTACCTAGCAGAAGGCGCAAAACTCACCATTACCGAGAAGCTCAAGACTTCAGAGTCCCAAAAAGCCACGAGCAACGTCAAGATTGAGCTCGAAGGCGACAGCTCGAGCGTTCAGGTTATTAGCCGCTCGGTTGCCATGGATGACTCGGTCCAGATATTTGCCCCGCTCGTAGTAGGCAAGGCAGACTGCCGAGGCCACGTTCAGTGCGACGCTATTATTATGGGCAATGCCAAAGTACGCAGCGTTCCGGGCATCGAAGCAGACTCAGAAGACGCCCAGCTGGTTCACGAAGCCGCCATTGGCAAAATTGCCGGCGAGCAGATCATCAAGCTCATGACTTTAGGCCTGAGCGAAGAAGAAGCTGAGCAGCAAATTCTCGAGGACTTCCTGAGCTAAAAGGTATGCTCAAAAGATAGTTTATAACACAGGGTCGTGTTTTTTGTCATACAGCAGAAAGCACGACCCTGTGTTATTTGACCCCATGTCATAAAAGTCTGCCTCATTGGTATGATTCACTTGGCAAAAAGGTGACGATTGGTTGTCTGAGGAGTCCATTCGGACTTCTTAGCAAGGTCGAGATGGCAAAAAGGTGAGGATTCGTTGTCAGTGAATCAATTTTTGTGATTTACTTTAATAGTGTAATAAACATATACCAGGCATTATATTGATTGTTGCAAAAACAATATCTGAGTCAGTGTCTACTTGAGACAACGGATCCTCACCTTTTTGCCAAAATCACGTGGCTGAGAAGTCAGATTTTGGCTCTGAGACAACCAATCGTCACCTTTTTGCCATCTATCTCTGGTCGAGAAGCCCCAATTCTTATCTTTTCACTTGTCAGAGAAGCTTGCGTCTCGTTCTGAACTATCTGTAGTCTACATACGCGTTTTGGTAGATAACTACCCTCAAAGAATGAATTTGATGATTGATATTCTGCAGCATGAGGTTAATAAGGACTTATGTTCTATACTTATAGCAATGTTCCTTTGTAAGAAAGCAGTTATGACATGTACGTCCCGGGTAGGCATATGTGCCAATCGCATACTTTTGTGGGTGACAGCTGCTCATGAGGTTTATTCTTCGTTATATGCGGCCATACCTTTTGCCCTTCCTTGTGGCGGTAACGTGCGTTGCTTTAGAGACTGCTGCCGAGATAATCCAGCCTACCTTTATGTCTTATGTGGTAGACAAGGGTGTGCTCCTGGCTGATGTGCCAACTATTCTTCATTATGGCGCTATCATGTTGGCTATTGCTTTGGCCGGTGCAGCGGCAGCGGTAGCGCGCAATTACTTCTCGACCTATGCGGCACAGCATGCCGGCAGAGACCTGCGCAGCAGCTTGTACTCTCATATACAAACGCTCTCACAAGAGAACATTGACCAGTTCCATACCGCTTCACTTGTGACCAGGCTTACCAATGACGTTAATGTGGCTACCCGCTTTATTAACTCTCTTGGCAGGATATCATTCAAAATGCCGCTTACCGTCATAGGCGCGCTTGCGTTGCTTATTTATCAAATGCCTGCTATGGCGCCTGTTGTAGTGGTAGTTATTCTTTTGACCGTTGTGATTATTGTTCTTATGACCGTCTTAAGCCGCCCACGTTATGCGAGACTGCAAAAGAGTCTTGACCGTCTTAACGGCGTTGCCCAGGAATACCTTCAGTCTGTGCGCGTGGTAAAGGCCTTTGCGGCCGAGAAACGCGAGGATGCCCGTTTTACCGAAGCCTCTGAGAACTATGCCATGAGCGGGATCGAGGCGATGCACATCTCCGCTACGTTTATACCGCTTATCAATCTCACGGCCAATGCCGGTATTCTCGCCCTGCTCTATTTTAGCCAGGCGCAGGATCCCGGGCAAATTGGCCATCTTATGGCGGCTGTCAATTACATGACCCAGCTCATTATGTCGCTTGGTCTCTTTGGGAACGTGCTTTCTGAGGGCATGCGGGCGCTCACTTCTTCTGAGCGCATTGCTGAAGTACTTACGCAAAGCCCTGCTCAGCAAACTGCTGCAAACCCAGTTTCCCTCAAAGATACAAGCACTCAGCAAACCGCAGCTGGTTTGTCTCTCACGTTTAAGGACGTAGGTTTTACGTATGCAGGCAGCAGCGAGCCTGCGCTTTCGCATGTATCGTTTAATATTGAGGCAGGTACCACGCTTGGAATTATTGGGCCTACCGGTTCGGGAAAGACAACCTTAATCAATTTGGTGCCGCGCTTTTATGATGCAACATACGGAACCGTACTTCTCAACGGGTGTGATGTCACACAACTTGACCCTCACGAACTCCGTGCAAGCATAGCTGTTGTGAATCAAAGCGCCTTGCTTTTTAGCGGTACCATAGAAGACAACCTTCGCTGGGGTGATGAAGATGCGACACTTGCCGAGCTTACGGAAGCCTGCGGTATCGCTTGCGCGACCTCATTTATTGAGCAGCTTCCGGAAGGTTATAAAGCATTGCTTGGTCAGGGAGGCGTGAACCTCTCGGGCGGTCAAAAACAGAGGCTCTGTCTTGCGCGCGCTCTGCTTAAAGATCCCGGGCTGCTTATCCTGGATGACTGTACAAGCGCACTTGACAGTGCAACCGAGCATAAAGTTCTCGAAGGCTTGCGGCAATTGGCACACCGGCAAACCACGTTACTTATTAGCCAGCGCATCGCGACCATGCGTTATGCTGATGCCATCCTTGTGCTTGAGAACGGTCAGGTTCGGGGATTTGGAACACATGACAGCCTGCTTAAGGACTGTGCTACATACCGGGCTATTTATGCATCGCAGATGGGCAGAGAGGAGCCGGGCCATGAATGCTAATGCGTTTGGCTCTAACCCCAATGCGCCGCTTGGCGGCAGGCCAAACATGCGCGAAATGCGCTTTGGTGAGCACGCAAAACCCAAAGACACGCGCGGGACACTCCGCAGGCTTATGTATCTCACTAAAGATCACCGTAAACACTTGCTTTGTGTTTTTGCGCTCTCAGGGCTTGTCTCGGTTGCCCCGGTTTTAACGCCGCTTTTGATTGGCCACATTATCGATGCCATTGAGCTGCGCGAACCTGCGTCGCTCTTGCTGCTGGCGCTTATGCTGGTATACCTGGGCGACTGGCTTTCGCGCCTTATGCAGCAGCGTCTTATGGTGACTACCGGACAGCACATCATTCGCGATATCAGACTCGCGCTCTTTAGGGCTATCGAGTACCTGCCGCTGTCGTTTTTTGATACGCACCGGCACGGTGAGCTCATGAGCCGTATCACAAATGATGTCGATAATATCTCGACTACTATCTCAACGTCACTTGCCCAGCTTATGGTCTATGTATTCACGGTTACCGGCGCTCTTATAGCCATGCTGAGCCAGAACATTGTTCTCACGGGCGTTGCGCTCTGTGCTGTATCGCTTATTCTGCTCTTTGCGCAGTTTATTACCAGTCATACCCGTCCCTTGTTCCGCAAGCAACAGGAAGCTTTGGGCAATATGAACGCCCATATAGAGGAGTCGATATCCGGCATATCACTCGTAAAAGCTTTTAGCCGGGAAGCCTCTATGGTGCAGACCTTTGAAAAAGCCAATGAACGGTACCTGGATGTTGCTATGAAAGCCCAGGTATGGAGCGGTTTGCTCATGCCGTTTGCCGCTGTTACCAACAACCTCTCGTTTATTGCCGTTGCCGTTACGGGCGGCGTTATGGCAGCCCAGGGTATTATCAGTGTAGGACTTATCTCGAGTTTTCTGCTTTACTCAAGACAGTTTACCAGGCCGTTTGTTGACATCGCAAATATTTATAACACCTTGTAAACAGCGCTTGCAGGTGCCGAGAGGGTCTTTGAAATTATGGACGGCGAGCCCGAGCCACCGGACAAAGCTGAGGCTCTTACCTGCGCAAACCCCCAAGGCCATATAGAGCTGCGCGATGTAAGCTTTGGGTATACCAAGGAGCATCCGGTATTGCAGCATGTCACGCTCGATGTGCCGGCAGGAACCCGCGTCGCTATTGTGGGCGAGACCGGCTCGGGCAAGACGACCCTCATTAACCTGCTCGCGCGTTTTTATGATTGCGACAGCGGAGCTATCTTGCTTGATGGGCACGACATACGCGATTACCGCCTGTACGAGCTGAGACGAGCATTTGGAACGGTGCTTCAGGAGCCCGCGCTCTTTAGCGCAAGCGTGATTGAGAACCTCTGCTACGGCATCAATACCCAAGATATGAGTGAGGATCAAAAACTCGAAATCGCTCGTAACGCTGCGCTTGCTTGTGATGCCCACGCCTTTATAAGCCGCCTTCCCCAAGGATATAACACCGTGCTTGAGCAGGCAGGCTCCGGTCTTTCTCAGGGCGAGCAGCAGCTTCTCACGATAGCCCGTGCTATGGTAGCTGCCTCGCCGCTGCTCATTTTGGACGAAGCAACCAGTAGCGTAGATACCGTTACCGAGCAGTCAATACGCAACGCCCTGCTCACCATGAGCAAAGGACGTACCTCGTTTGTGATCGCCCACCGTCTCACCACCATTAAAGACTCTGACCTTATTGTGGTTCTTGACGCCGGTCGTATAGTTGAGCAAGATACCCACCAAGAGCTTCTCGGCCAAAACGGTCTTTATGCCCACATGTGGAACATGCAGGTAGGCGTAACGTCCTTGCAATGAGAGAAACATTAAGAGTATACTTTTTTGCCAGGTATTGGCAGGTTTAAAGGAGTGAGTTGTGTCCACAAGAAGCATCGTGTTACAGGGTGTTCCCAATTGCCGCGATATGGGCGGACTCGTCACGGAATCCGGCAAAAGTATTCGCCCCAATATGCTTATTCGCTCGGCTCACTTAGTGAATGCAACACCGCAGGATACAGACGAGCTTACGCGGGAGCACCGGCTCTCCATGGTCATTGACCTGCGTACCGACTTTGGTATTACACGCGAACCCGACGTGCGTATTCCGGGAGTTACGTACGTTCATGCACCAATATTTGATGACTCGGTTTTGGGCATTACCCACGACAATGACAAAGATGCGGACTTGCAGGGCTACAAGTCTGCCCTCAACGTTCCTCCTATGGAAGACCTCTATCGCATGATGGTTTTGCAAGAAGACTGCCGGGAAAACCTTGGTCATATTATGCGCACCATCATGGAACATGATTACGAGACCGGCAGCGTCTTGTGGCACTGCTCGGAAGGCAAAGACCGCTGCGGATTGGTGAGCGCATTGGTGCTTGCGGCATTGCGCGTCAACGCGCACACAATTATGGAAGACTACCTGCTTACGAACCTTGTTAACAAAGCAAAAGCTCAGAAGTACTACGAAGAAGTTCTGGCCGAGACAGGCTCCGAGGTAATTGCATCTACTATCGAGCAGGCATTTCTCGCAAAAGAGTCATACCTCGTTGCGGCTTTTGGTGCTATTCTCGAGTCATACGGCCCCATAGAAACCTACATGGAACAAGGCCTTGGCGTCTCCCTCAACACAATCGAGAGCTTTAGAATTCACGTGCTCTGAAAGCCTATAGCTCCGAATCACTAAAGTCATGAGGGAGGAGTAAAAGATTCGGTTAATTACTGATTTTCATTACGTAAAAATGATACTATGTATGATTAGCTGCGTAGTAGCACGAGAGAATTTAGATGAACGGGGGTTGTCTGTAATGGAGACGCGCATAGATAACGACGGGCTGGAGAGGCAGATAAACATTACGTGTGTGCTGTATGCGGTACTTTCTGTTGTTTGCCTTCTTGTACTACAGCACTTCTCGTGGGCGCCGGTGCAAGTGAGGATATCAGAGGCGCTCTGCGTTGCAGCGCTGTTCTCAAAAAGCGCCGCTCCTAAGCTCGCAGCCGGTTGTGCCGTTGCCAACCTCATTGGTATGCTCATCTTTGGATTGTGGCCTGCCGGCTTGCTCGATGTTGTCTTTGGCAGTTTAGCAACATTTTTAGGAGCGCTTTGGTGCTACCGGTTCAGAGAAAACCGTGCCAAAGCCCTATTTGGCTTTGTGCTCACAAACGCGCTTATTGTTGCAGCGTATCTTCCGTTTGTCGCCCAAGGAAGCGGCTTCTATACCATACCCTTCACCGACATAAGCTTTGACGGCAATTATTTGGCCATGTATGCGTTTAGTATTGTTACAGTTGGTATTGGCGAAGCAATCTCTGTTTTCGCACTCGGATGGCCGCTGTCTAAGTTACTTTTCCGCAAATACTCAGAATAAACGGTCGAGCAGGATCTTTTAAAACCTTATCCTTTAGTATGCCTTATGTACGCTGCTTTAAGGCAGGAAATCAGACAACTGGTGACACATCGTTTTTATCATAAGCTGCTTTTTTCGAGAAGTTCTGTCAGTTCTTCTTTGCTATGAATGCCAAGTTTTTCATAGATATGACTGGCGTGGGCACGTACGGTGCCAAGGGCAATAAAGAGCAGCTCTGATATCTCTGCATATGTTTTTCCCTGCGCCAGTAATACCAGAACACCGGTTTCACGTTCGCCAAGATTGTAGCGTTGTGCAAGATCTTGGCAACGTGAGGCAAATGTGGTTTCTGAGTCTGCAAAACAAATTTGCTTCCAGTGAAATAAAAGATCGGCTTCTTTAGATACTGCAAGAGCTAGCAACAAAAGCACTACTACTGCCATGGCAATGAACAATATTGTTGTTGCATCAGGCGAGAACCCGGTGTATTCGAGAATTGTTCTGGTTGTCAAGGCGGTAATATACCATCCTAGCATCAAAATACTGTAACCCCATGCGCCGCTGATTTGCTTGAATGATGCAAAAGCGCAGATAATGGTTGTTGCCAATGCCATAATAGTTACATTGCTCGCACTAAAACAGGCTTGGATTATTACCGGATCTTGGTTTTCGAAAGCTGCCGCCGCAAATCCTATGGCAAGCATAATGAGAGTAAAACGATAAATCGTTGTGTAGTCAAAATTGGAGCCAAGTATCCAAAAAGCAAGAATGAGCATACAGACCGCCAGTAACTCTCCTACCATTGTTGCTGAAGATGACCTGCCCATGCCGGAATATACCGTTCCCACGCTATATGCAACAGTGAATACCCATGCCCATACAAACAGAGGAAGGTTTGGCTTGATTACTGCAAAATCGCAGGGATTAAAAAACGGAGGAGCTTGTAAAGAAGACCGTGGCTGTTGAACAGATGGCTGGCCTAATCCCAAGAGTTTTGACAACCCCTCAGCATCGGGTTTTTCTGCTTCACATGAAGCATCCAAAATCATGGCCCCTAAAGATAACAATGGCAGCACTATAACAGCAATTTCCAGGTAAAGAGATGATATGTCAAGTGAGCCAAGAGGTGTCCATATGATTGCATGCATAAGCCATGCCAGCATACAAGAAAGTAATGTTACCAAAGGGATCGTTTTACAAGCAAGCCATTCAATCCATGATGCCTGCACCAAGGCAAAACCTGCGCTCACAATCAATACTAACGCTGTTACCCAAAGGACGGGCAATACGTAACCACCTGCCTGAATAACTACCATAGGCACTGAGCCGGCGGTCATAAGAGCTACACCGGCTAAAAGCCCGCCGCTCCATACCAGGCTTTTGCTCTTCTTAATGATTAAGAGACAAACAAGCGTGCCAATAATTGTACCGATACTAAAGAAATCGCGAACATCAAAACTAAAAACAACAGGTTCGTTGTATGAATAAGTAAAGTGGAAAGCCCAACTGCGCCATACTCTTATGAATGCTATGCCCATCGCAAGCAACAATACCCGGGAAAGGTTTGGCATCAGCTTGCCGGAACAATAGCTAATCCAATCTGCTCGCATAAGTAAACCTCTTTACAAAAAACAGCTCACATTTCGCTCATAATCCAGCGTTCTTATTATAGCATGTCAGAAGCACTAAACAATCATTAAACAAACAATAAGCAACACGGGATTATTGAATTTGATATTCCTGTTCTTATGATTGTATATATGCATAAACCACATATACGCTCCCAAAAGGAGTGGTTTATGTCGTGCAGATGTACTGCTATTCTGAGATTCGTATTAACAAAGGAGTATGCTTTATGGAACTCACCAGAAGAAGCTTTCTCACAACCGCAGCTGCTTCTACCGCGGCAGCCGCAGCAGGTGCTTCTCTTGCTCATGCAGATGAGGCACAGAAGTTTATTGACAGCATTGAGTGGAACGCTGAGTATGACGTCGTAGTTATTGGCTATGGCGCAGCAGGTGCCAGTGCAGCCATTACCGCTTGTGATGACGGTGCCAAGGTTTTGCTTGCCGAGAAGGCCCCGTTTGGCAAAGAGGGTGGCGACTCTATCATGAGTGGCCAGGTAGTTATGGGTGTCGATGAAGAATACGTTGATGAACTCAAGAAATACTTTATTGCTATGGGCGGCAGCTACCATAACTATGATGAGGCCTGCTTTGAGGCCATGGCTAAAGGCTGCGCAGAAAACTTTGACTGGCTGGTAAGTCTTGGCGCGGATGCTGAAGTTCTCAAGATGAATGACGGTGAGAGCGGTTTCCGCAGCCCCGGCAGCGGCTTTATTTGGTCTGAGAACCCAGAGCTTGAAGGCGCCGGTCACAACTACGGGTATGTAGTAGATGCCAACCGCTCTCCCTGCCCGTTCTATTACCTGCTTCAAGACAACGTTGATGCCCGCGATATTGACATTTGGTATTCAAGCCCTGCTAAGCACCTCATTCAGGATCCTGAGACAAAAACAATTGTTGGTGTTCAGCTTGAGCGTGACGGTCAACCCATTAATGTTCTTGCCCGCGGTGGTGTTATCATGACCTGCGGTGGTTTTGAGGCAAATCAGACCATGCTCAATGATTACCTGCAGCGCCCCTATGTAGGTACGCTCGCAGCTTCGTTCAACGAGGGCGACGGCGTCAAGATGGCAACTGAAGTTGGCGCTGACTTGTGGCATATGTCGAACAGCGCGGGCTTTATTTGGGGTTATAAGAACGAGAATATGCCTCGCTGCATCTTTATCTCTGCAACACGCACAAAGATGGGTATTTTTGTAGGACCCGGCGGAACCCGTTTCTGGGATGAAGGCACAAGTGCTCGTCATGGCCGTATTATTATTGGCGGCAGTGCGATTCAAAGTCCTACTCCTGACCCAACCTATATGATTCTTGACTCAGAGTCAATGGCAAAAACCAAGATTGTCTCGGCATGGGGCGACGGCAACCGCATTGCTGTTGAGAAGGGCATTATTGGCGAAGCCCAAACAATAGAAGAAGTTGCTGCTGCTATTAACGTTCCTGCTGATGCGCTGCAAAAAACAATTGATCGTTATAATGATTGCTATGATCAGGGAATTGATGCAGATTACGGACGTGCTTGGGAGAAAATCGTTCCGGTACGTACTCCTCCGTTCTACTATCTCCAGATGATGCCTACCATGTACAACACCCAAGGTGGTGCCCGCCGCAACTCAGACGCCCACATTGTTGACGCTTTGGGTAACCCCATCCCGCACCTCTACAGTGCAGGCGACTTTGGCGCTATTTGGCCCGATATGTATAATGGCAGCGGTAATCTGGGCGAATGCGCTGTCTTTGGCCGTATTGCCGGTCATAATGCAGCCGCTGCAGCTACCTCTGATGCCATTGAAGGCGATGTTACTATTGTTGACCTTGGCCTTGGCGATGGCAAGCCGGAGTTTGAGGCTGGAGAAAACGAGTACATTGGCATGGCCCGCAGCAAGGGTGGTAAGATTATTGTTAAAGTCACGCTTGATGGTAACAAGATTGCTGACATCGCTTTACTCCAGATCAACGACACTATTGGTTTGGTAGACGATGCTCTTGGCACCATAACCCAGGCAATTATTGACCAGCAGTCAACCGAGGTTGACGCCGTTGCAGGTTGCACCTTCACATGCCAAGGAATCATGAAGGCTGTTGCCAATGCTCTTGCCGCAGCCGGTAAGTAATCCATGTGCATTTATTTACTGCTGCTATAGTAGTTTTACCTGTATAAACAGAACAACCAGATTGTTCTGATGAAAGGAAGGTAGTTCAATGGAAAAGATTACCCGTCGTAGTTTTGTTGCCGGTACCGCAGGTTTGGCTATTTTGAGCAACCCCCTGCTTGCTTCTGCTGCTGAGACTGCAGATATCGTTTGGGAGGCTGAGGCTGACTATGTCATCATTGGCACCGGTGCTGCCGGTCTCTCGGCTGCTGCCACCTGCGGGCTTGAGGAGTTGGGCGACTGCCTGATTCTTGAGGCTGCACCTGAGGCTCTTCGCGGCGGTAACTCCCGCGTCTGCGGCCAGGGTACCTTCTGCCCCATGACCGTTGAGGGCTGCATTGCTTATCAGACTGACCTCAACCGCCCTTACGTGGTAGAACCCGAGCTTGTTCAGTCTTGGGCCGAGAATATCTGCGAGAACGGAACCTGGCTTGAAGAAGAAGTGGGCGCTCAGATTTCTTACCGTCAATCTGCTGAGTTCCCCGAGGCAGAAGGCGCCGAGTTTATTGGTCACTATGCATCAGCCGTGGGCCGTGGCGAGGACGGCAGCGGTGGTATTTGGCAAGCAATTGCTGACTGCGTAGCCGGTTTTGATATCCCCATTTATTATGACTCCCGTGCTGTCTATCTCATCCATGACGTGGAGACCAAAGAGGTTCAGGGCGTAACTACCGAGGATGGACGTAACTTCAAGGCTCGTAAGGCTGTTATTTTAGGCGCCGGTGGCTTTGAGTGGAACCAAGAGATGATGGACCAGTTTAATACCTGCGGTTTTGTTGGCTGCAAGGGCATTGGTACTATTTATAACCGCGGCGACGGCATCAAGATGGCTGCAGCGCTCGGTGCTCAGCTATGGCACATGAACAACTTCTCCGGCAAGACCTTTGGTCTGCGCGTTGGTGCTGCTGATGATGATTCCCGCATTGTGGGCTCCAACTTCTCCGGCGACCTCCATGATTACATCTTCCTTGATCCTGAAGGAAAGCGCTTTATGTACGAGGAAAGCCGCGGCAATGCCCGTCACGGCAAAGTTTATGAGGGCGGCACCTGGGCCGACCTTCGCTACCCGGGCGGAAGCCATGCCGTCTTTACTCAGGCCTCATATGATGCCGCACCTGCCTGCGGTACCGTTGGCTTCTCGACACGTTTGGCTGCTATTGAGACCCTGACCACCAATGATGCTCTTCTCGAGGCCGGCATTATCACCAAGTCCGAGACGGTAGCCGAGCTTGCCCAGGCCATTGGTGCAGACGAGGCTGTGCTCCAGGCCGAGCTCGACAAATACAACCGCTATGTGGCTAACGGCTACGATGCTGACTTCCACCGCGGCCAGATACTGGGTGAAGCCGAGAACGAAGCTGCTGCCGGTACTCGTGGTGCAGCAGTGGTAGAGACCCAAGGCTTCGAGCTTACCCCTATTGAGCCGCCTTTCTACTCCTACGAGATGATTCCCTTTGTTATCAACTCCCAGGGCGGCCCCAAGCGCGACGCTACCGGCAACATTGTTGACCTGGCTGGCAACCCCATCCCGCGCCTCTATGGTGCCGGCGAGATGGGCTGCATCTACCCCTATAAGTACAACGTAGGCGGCAACTTCTCAGAAGCCATCAGCTCCGGCCGTCTTGCCATGCGCAGCGCATCAGCTCTTGAACCCTGGGCATAATCGCATCGCGCTACTTCCGTAACACTTACTGATTCACAGAGGCCGGCATCTTTCATGAGGTGCCGGCCTCTTTTATACTATTGACATACACATTCTAATACCGTCCATTATAAAGCTGTATTTTAGATTAGTCGTTTACGGCTCGAAACGATTAGAGTTGATGAAAGGCATAGTTCCTGTTCATAGGGGTATTATGAATAAAGAGATTGCGCTCTCCGGCTTACCCGAGGAATGCTTGGCCGCCTATGGTGCCGGGGAGGGTGTCACCGGCTTCTTGGATGAAGGGGCTTGGTTTGGTGAGGGCTGATTTTTCTCCGGCTCCGGCTCTGGTGCGGGCGTAGGAGATATGCAGCTTATTGGCAGTCTCGAGCGGTATTTGCGAGAAATAGGAAACAAAGAGCTCGTTTTGAGCTCGGCTCAGCATTGACATGAAGCATTGCTGCTGAGCAGCCCGTTGTTCTTCAGAAAGTCCGGAATTCTCTGCGGGATAGCGTGGTATAAAGCCGTCAACTGCGCCGAGTATCCAGACAACCTTGTAATCTTCTGAGATTGGGAAGTCGAACGTTGCAATGCGTATGGCATGAGGGTCGTCTTTAAAGGTGGGATGCGTAGCTGCTGCTTCGAACATCTCAAGAAGCTCAGGAGCGGTTTCGTCGCCACTCATGCGTTCAATAACCTCGTCATAATCTTTGAGTTCATTCAGTTCAACAGCTTTTGTGAGACTGAACCCGCGCAGGGACTTCTTCTGCTCAACAAAAGAAGGTATATCAATACCGGGAATATTGTTGAAAGATTCAAGAACCTCGGCTGTTTTCTCGGCTGCTGCATTTGCCAGCAGTGTAAGCAGCAAATGCGTGCGTTTGGGTGAGTACTTGGGAGCGTTCATATCTCCCGGATAGCCAAGCTTTACTCCGCCAAGCGTAGCTTCGAGCTTGCGATGCCGCAGGGCTTTGCGTGCCAACAGAGCCCAGCGCCTGTTGGGAACTACCACCAGCACGTCGCTTGGCCACAGGTCTAAAGAGTTTTCCCGTAAAAGCTTTTGTATGTAGCGGGCCAGCCCGTCAAGCTCGGCTTCAGGATTTTGCCATTTGATAACTGTGGTTTTGGGTGATGCGTCTGCTGTGTTCACGTGGGCTTCCAATCTCTGATTGTTTACTCGGCATCGTCTGAGCGTTGCTCTATGAGGTCAAGAAACTCCTGCTTGTTATGGACTTCCATTTTTTGGTAAATGTGCCTCAGATGTGTTGTCAGGGTGCCTCTCGAAATAAAAAGCTCCTCTTGAATGCGCGTATATGACCTGCCTTTTGCATAAAGAATCATGATTTGTGTTTCGCGCTCGGAGAGTCCGTATTTTTGTGCAACCTCTTTGCAGCGGTTGATAAAGCGCGGTTTGATGTCAGGATCAAACGGGAGTGTTTCCTGCGATAAAAGATCGGGTGTATCGGCAGCTTCTAAATCTATGACAGATTCGTCATTTGCCTGCGGGGAAGTAGAGGGCATAGTTGATGCCGAGAAACCCTCGGCGATGTCTTGCATTTGAGAAGCGCCGGTAACAGGTATCTCAACAGCTGCTATAGAGGCTGTGTCAACAGTCGGTGCGTCTGAAGCTTGCGGAACAATATCGCTCTCTTTAAGTACAAACATATATGATAAAAGCACTATAAGGGTCGAAACCAGCGCAACCAGGCTCAGGAGCTGCGGCGAAAACGGCGCAAAGAAGGAGCAGAGAAAATCTCCAATGAGCGAACCCGCGAATACGCCAAAGGTTATCATGCCCCATCCCATGCCAAAGACCTTAAATGGACTTATGGCATAATTGTGCGCTATAACTGCTAAAAGAATCCAAATAAGTGCATTAAACGTACCGTATCCGGCGAGGGCTAAAACATGTTCAAAACTGGTGCCGAGAAACACAGGCAGCAGCTGGAAGAACAAGGCCATCATGAATATTGTGGCTTTGTAAATGCCGCGTCCGCTAAAATCTTTTGACAGTAATAAGCATCCCCACATTAAAACCAGGGTAATGAGCGATGCAAGAACCAATGGGACGTGGTAAAACTCAAAAGCTCCCACTCCGCTTGCAGCCATAAATACGCTGCGTACCGTTCCGTCGGCTGTCCCAACCAAACCAGCGCAGATACTCACGCGTACCACAAGCCCTTGAGCGGACGAAGCACCGCTTTGTTCTTCAATATCAAATGCCTGATCAGGATTTTGTTTAAAGAGGCCAAAGTAAAGCATGATACCTGAGGCCAAAGGGAGTAAAAGAGTCACAATGCAGCTTGCGACAGAAGAAGTCAAATCACTTGCCAAAAAGAATATAAGAGCAGCGATAAACACTGCCAGCGGAGTTTCCAAACAGGTATGCTGAGGCTGAACATTCTTATAAAGAAGCCCGTACCCCATGGTGATTATTCCCGAGCCAATGCCTGTGGTGATGTCCGCAATCAGTGCAAGCAAAAGCTGAGGAACGCCCGGGAGCGTAGTTGTTGCAACCAAAACGGTTCCTGCGACGGTAAGAAACGGTCCAATCCAAAACAGGCTTGGTTTTGTGACAAACAGCGAGAATTCTTTGCTAAAAGCGGCGAACAAAAAAAGCAAACAAAAGAGCGCAACTGAAGAAACGGTAAACACTATACCGGGCACTGCCTGCCCGTTCCAGGTAACGGTACTCGAAGCGACTCCAATAAAGAGAAGGTAAACCCACGCGCGGTTGAGCGCAAAGCCAAAGAGACGCCAATTCAGAAGACCGCGCCAGTCAACGCGGGCTATGTTGTTCTTGCATCTATAAAACAACGATACGGGCTGCATACCTGCTGCCATGCCAACTTCCCTCTCCGTTTCTCTCTGCTGCACATTATAGCCAAAAAACAATCATGCATTTTGCATGATGCCGCTACAGGGCATTTTCTAAAACAAACGCATATATAAGCAAGGTGCATGATGTATTTTTGTCATAAACCCTTCAAACTATTACACAGCGCGAACATACCCATGTTGGCGTTTGTCTTAAGAGAGAGATAGAGAGATTTGAGAAGGAGGAGGTATGGGTAAACTGAATGTCTCACGCCGTACGTTTACGAAGCTGTCTGCTATGACTGCTGCAGCTGTCGCGCTTTCGGGCAGTATGACAGCGGGCGCAGCCCTGGCAGAGGACGCGAGCGTAGTTGGCCAAGAGGACGAAGTTAAGTACATCCGCAGTTGCTGCCGTGGTTGCGGCAAAATGGAATGCGGTGTCTGGGTAACCGTCCAAAACGGCCGCGTGATCAGGACTGAGGGCGACCAGTCTTCATTCCAGTCTTCAGGTAACCACTGCAGCAAGGGTCAGGCTTCTATTCAGGCCGCTTACCATCCTGCACGTATTTACCACCCGCTTAAGCGTACCAATCCCAAGGGCGAGGACCCGGGTTGGCAGCGTATTAGCTGGGAAGAAGCAATCGACACGATTGGCGAAAAGTTCACCGAGATCATTGACCAATACGGTGGACAATCAATCTTTAACATGTGCGGTACTTCGCGTCAGTGGGTTTATGGCCCCTACGCATTCTACAAGTGGTTGTTTGACACACCCAATGCTCATGTAGCATCTGAAATCTGCAAGGGTCCGCGCCGTCTTATGGGCTGGATTTCTTCTGTTGACGGTGCACCGTGGATGGCATTGCGCGACGGCCCCCGCGTTTATGTACAGTGGGGTACTTCTCCCGAGAACTCAAACTACGACGACTCCTGCCGTACGCTTGTTGACAAGATGACCAGTGCCGAGAAACACATCTGCATTGACCCGCGTCTTTCCGGTTCCGGCAAGGAGGCCGATTACTGGCTGAACCTCCGTCCCGGCTCGGACGGTGCACTCGCCAACTGCTGGCAGCACCTGCTTATTAAGCACGATCTCATTGACTGGGAGTTCGTAAAGCGTTGGACCGACGCATCGCTCCTCGTTGTCGAAGATATGGAGCCTACGGGAGGGCGTTACTGGGATCTTTCGACCCCGCTCACCGTCGCACCGGCGTTCATCACCGGCAGCAAGCTCAAGACCCGCCTGCTTAAGGAATGCGACATTGTTGAGGGCGGTTCGTGCTACAAGTTCTACGCTTGGAACAAGAACGCTAACAATGGCAAGGGCGGCCTGGTGTACTGGGACGTCGAGACCACGCAGTGGGAAGGCTGCAACCATGTTGCTCCTACCCGTGACCAAATGGAAGTTGTCTACGAGGGCACCTCGCAGGAAGGCTACCTGCCTCCCATTTCCTACAACGAGCTCGTTGAGGCCGGCATCGACTTTGATATGTACGAGTCGCATGAGGTCACACTTGCCGACGGTTCTAAGCATATGGCCCGTCCGGTTTGGTCATATCTCGCCGAGTCTGTTGCAGACTGCACGCCCGAGTGGTGCAGCGAGATCACCGGTCTTGATCCCGCTCTCATCGAAGAATCGCTGCTCACATGGGCAACCCGTCCCGAGGGCCAGAACTATCCTAACGGCGGTATTCATCTGAACCTTGCTCCTGACCAGATTGGTAACTGCACGCAGACTGTGCGTTCGATCCTCAACCTGGTATACTCAGCCGGTACACTCGACACTCCTGCAGGTAACCGTGGTCTTACCCGTTCGCCTGTTGACGAGCAATCAACGGCAGTTCCCGGCTCTAACATGCCGCAGGATGTTAAGTACCAGCTCAAAGGCCTTGGTATTCCGCTTCCGTACTACCCGGATGTCGAGGTCGATCCCGCTGATCTTCCTGACAAGTGGGATGTCTACAACAACATGGTTGGCTCTGACAAGTTCCCCATCACTGCGGTTTACAACGAGTGGGCCGACGCTACCTGCATTTGGGAAGCTGCTCTCAGCGGTGACCCGTACCCCATCCTAGGCGGTATCAACGAGTCCGGTTCGTTCATGAACATGTCTAATGCCAACCTTGCCTGGGATGCTCTCAAGGCTCTTGACTTCTGGGTTGACATCAACATGTTCCATCATCCCGGCACTGAGATGGCCGACATCATTCTCCCATGTACTCACTGGGTAGAGATTAACAACATTCGTGTAAGCCAGGGTGCATCTGGTGGTATTGGCCTTACGCAGCGCGCCGTTGAGCCGCCTGCAGACGCCAAGTTTGACTACGACATCAACCGCCTCATCTTTGAGTCGCTTGAGAAGCGTGGCAATCCCAACGGCATTTGGACCAACATCAAGGGTGACGGTCCCGGTGCTTATGACGCTGATGAGCGCCTTGAGGAATGGTTCCAGGCCCACAACGAGATCAGCGGCTTTGATACCCGCTATCCCGGCTGCAAGTGGGAGCATTTTGAGGACTTCCGCCAGGACTTCCAGGAGAACGGCTGGTTCAACGCCAAGAAGCTCGAGCCCAACCGCTGGGCTACCTACCGTCGTTTCGAAACCGGTTGGATGCGTATGGGCAAAGACGCCTGCTCAGGTGCTCCGTGGAGCGTTGATGAGAACGGCGAGCCGTTCAACAACTTTGGCTGCCCAACACCAAACGGTCTTGTTGAGTTCTGGTCAATGGCATTCGAGACACTCTGCCTCGACAGAGCCAATGAGTTTGAGCCCGGTAAGTTTGACGTTATTAAAGAAATGATGCCTCGCTTTGAAGAGCCGGCAAGCGGTCCTAAGGGCGATGTCGATACCAACGAATATCCTATCATCCTTACCACCGGCCGTCGTATCCCGGTTTACTTCCACTCCGAGCACAGGCAGCTTCCTTGGTGCCGTGAGCTTTGGCCGGTACCTCGTCTTGAGCTTAACCCCGCAGATGCCGAGGAGCTCGGCCTTGAGCAGGGCGACTGGGCCTGGATTGAGACCCAGTGGGGCAAGGTTCGCCAGGTTGTTGACCTTTACCACGGTATTTCCAAGGGTTGGGCCAACGCTGAGCACGCCTGGTGGTATCCCGAGCTTCCCGCTCCTACCCATGGCTTTACGCTGAGCTGCATCGACTGTATTTGGGACCCGCATGGCCAGGACAAGTTTATTGCTTCGAGCCATATGCGTGGCGTTCCTGTTAAGATTTACAAGGCAACACCCGAGAACTGCCCGGACGGCAAAGTTATTCCGTGCGCACCCGAGGACGGCACCGAGATTATCTGGAGTGCCTCTGACCCGCGTCTTAAGGAATGGCTCCCCAACTATGATATCCGGAAGGAGGCGTAAGACTTATGGCACAGTATGCAATTGTTACTGACCTTAACCGCTGCGTTGGTTGCATGTCATGCATGGTGAGCTGCAAAGCTCTGAACAATGTTACGGTTGGCAATTTTTGGCTCAAGGTTCTGCGCGTAGGCCCTTCGCTTAAGGCCGAGTATAACCATACCAATGACGTTGAGATGTATTACCTGCCCATGCAGTGCCAGCACTGCGTGGATCCTGAGTGCGTAAAGGTTTGCCCCACCGGTGCTTCCCAAAAGATGGAAGACGGCACGGTTCAGATTGACAAAGAGCAGTGCATTGGCTGCCAGGCCTGCGTCTCGGCCTGCCCCTACGGCGTGCGTTACCTCAACGAGGAGATTGGCATTGTCGAGAAGTGCACTCTTTGCCAGCAGCAGGTAGAGCAGGGCGGCCTGCCCCAGTGCGTACAGCAGTGCGGCGGACGTGCCCGTTTCTTTGGTGATATCGATAAGGGCATTGAGTCCTTTGAAGCTCCCGCTGTTGTTTACTCTGATGAGCGCGATCCTGCTGTTACCGGTTATGCTAACCAGTTCTCCGGTGGCCGCGTAACTCTGGGTGAGCAAGCAGAGCCGTTTACCGAGGAAGATATTCATCAGGTTCCCGACATGGGTAACCACCCCTCATTCTATTACATTTTGCGTGACCGTGATTGGAAGGACGGAGTGTCATTCTAATGATTAGCCAGTTGCCGCTCGTTATTGCCTGTACTTGCCTCGCGTGGGCTGCGGGACTCTTTGCCAGCCAGTGTGCTCTTGCTCTGAGAGGAGGAAGCGCCCATACCCAGCTCCCGGCCGGGATAATAGTGCTTTTGCTCCTTGTAGCGGGCGGCTTCTGCATGGTTATGCGTACCCAGCGCTGGGATAAGCTGTTTAATGTATTTAGCAATATTGGTTCTACTATTACCCAGCAATGGATTGGTATTGCGGTACTCGCCCTCTTTGTGGTGGTGTACCTTTTGATTTTACGCCGCAGCGAAGGCGAGCCTCCTGCGGTGCTGAGCATCATTGGCATCATCATCGCGCTCGCGCTTATTGTGGCGACCGGGCGCGGACTCATGATGCCCACACGTCCTGTTATTGACGTTGCGATGTCTGTTCTCGTCATTTTGGGCGGGGCCTGTGTGCTTGGCCCCGCCACTATGGCGGCCATAGAGTCAGTCTGTAAGGCAGACCCGGTGTACTCGGGTGGTCTTGCAGTGATTGGCTCGGCGCTTAATGTGATAACAACAATCGCAGCGCTTGTGTTTATGCAGATTTCAATAACTGCGGCAGCAGCTGCTAAGAGCACGCAAGTGCGCTACGGATTTGATCCCACAAATCCCACTTCTTCCCTTACCGCCGCACCGGTTGCGGTGCCGTTTGCGGGAGACAGTTTGCTGTTCTCAATAGCTGCTATTGCCTGCGCTGTTTTGGCATGCGTATGTGCCGTTATGGGCAAGAAAAAAGGCTCATGGAAGGTACACGGCACACTTGCGGCTTTGTGCGGCGCAGTTTCTGTGGCGTGCGTATTAATAGTATCGTTCCAAACCGGCATGTCATTCTCGATCAGTTTCTAAAACGCGGTTTTGGGAAGAGGCAGCAGATTGCTGTATCAGGAGGAAGGTTTATGACAGAGAGTACGACCCCGTGTCATAAACCTTCGTCCCCATTGGCACGTCAACCGCAAAGCTTTTTAAAGGAGTATGTATGGCGCAAAAACAGGTATTGGATTTTGATATTGATGACGCTCTTGACGAGGTTTATGATCCTCTTGCTGATGAAGGGCTTGACGATGATGACGAGTTGGATTTCCCGGTAGCGGGAGGCGACAACCTCAAGCTCCAGGAAAGCCACGTAGCGCCGGTGCCTGAGCATGATGTACGCCCGGCTTCTGTGCGCATTGCCGAGCTTTTTAACGGAATGCAGGCAAGACGCAAAACTTTACTTGCCATTTTGAAGCATTGCAAAGAGCAGCAGCCTGTTTTTGATGTTGCTGATTATATTGGCGTTCTCAAAGAACGCGACCACAGTGTTTACTCGGCTAATGATTTTTGTAATCTCCTGGAGCGTGCCGGTGCAATTGAGCGGGTAGACCAGGACGGTGAGCCCTACCGCGAAGTTGAGCTTGAGCCAAACATTGTGGTAGTTGATGGTGTCGAGTATCTGGAACCCAACACACCTCCGCCGGCGTTTTGGCGTACAACACAAGCGGGTCTTGACTATGCTCAGGCAGATGACCCGCAGGCTCAGATTCAGCAGATATTCGAAGAAGAGCCCATTTATCTGCCCATTTATAAACAAGTTCTGACTATGTGTGCCGAGTCTGACGGTGCAACCGCCAAAGCGCTCGCAAAAAGTATTGATTCTGACCCATTGCTCAAAAGGCCCCGCTATTATTCTTCGCGCTTTGTCGAGAAGCTCAACCGTGCGGGAGCGCTTGAATGGGCCGGTAAAACATGGCATATAACAGATTCCGGTTTGATAGCACTTGACTCGTTGGCAAACGTTTAAGGAGAAATACATGGCAGACGAAGCACTTTTGGGACTTGCAACACTGTGCAGACAGCGTGCTGCAACCTACGGGCTTCTCGCCCGCTTGTTCAGAGTCGAGGTAGACCAACCGCTTTTGAATGAACTCCACAGTTCGAGATATCCGGCTTCTACCGGCAACAGCCTCGTAGATGAAGGTTATCGCGATATCGCTACCTATCTGAGCAACGCAGACGAGCGCTCTGTAACAGAACTTGCAGTTGACTACACACGTACCTTTATTGGATACGGCGTTGATGCATACTCGGCAGCATTCCCGTTTGAAAGCGTTTATACCTCTGAGAAGCGCCTTAAAATGCAGGATGCCCGCGACGAGGTTTTGGCTATTTATCATGCGTATGCGCTCGACAAAGATGAGTCATGGGAAGAAAACGAGGACCATCTCGCCGTAGAGCTCGAGTTTATGCAGGTCATGTGTAGCAGAGCCGCTTCTGCTCTTGAAGCCGGTGATGAAGACCGCGCGGTACAACACCTTGAGGTTCAACGCGGATTTTTGGCTGACCACCTAAACGCATGGGTTCCTATGTTCACCTCAGATATTGCACGTATTTCAAAAACGAGTTTCTATAAGGGACTCGGCAAACTTTGCGAGGGATACTTACAGGAAGACGCCGTGTTTTTAGACGGTATCCTTGACGAATCATAAAACCAAAGAGAAAGCAAATTCATGGCAAAGGTTCAGCGGCAGGTTATAACGGGCCCAACCGGAGCAGGTAAAACACATGAGCTGGTCAAACGTGTTGCAAGCCTGCTTGAGAAGGGTATAAACCCAAATCAGATAGTTGTATTATGCGCAAGTCCGGTTGCACGAGACTCGTTTTGCGAACAGCTTCATGCAGAAACTGCAGGTTGTGGTTGCAACAGAGAGGCGTCTTGTGTAGAAGTCACAACGGTTTTGGAGTATGCGCTTAAGCTGCTGGACTGTGAAGAAGCAAAAGTCTTCACCGGGCGGTCAGCACGTTTACTTGCCGGGTTTGAGACAAATATTCTTTTGGAAGATCTCAAGACAAGTGGTGTGCGTCCCCGCAGGCTCAAAGAAATGCTTCGCTTCTTTTATAAAGGTTGGACCGAGCTTGCAGATGAAGACCCGGCCTGGTTGTATCTTGACGAGGAGCAAAAGGTATACGGTCTTTTGGCATCATGCCTGGTTGCTATGGACGGCATGCTTGAGTCTGAAGTATCTAATTTGGCAGTGCGTTTTATCCGCGCAGGCCAAGACTTCCAAGCTTATTATTACCGCGATTATGTGATTGTTGATGATTATCAGTTACTCAGCCGGGCTTCTCAGATACTTGTTGACCTTATAGTTCAAAAAGAACTGTGGGTAGCAGGCGATACGCAATCAATGACGCAGGAATTTGAGTCTTACCCCTATGCTGAGGGTTTTGAAGAGCTTCTTACTCAGGCAGATACCGTGGAGCATTTGGAGCGTGAGGACAAATGCACAACTGAGTTCCGGGTTCTTGAAACTCCCCAGGATGAAGCCGAGTTTGTGGTGCAATATGTTGAGGAAGCGCTCCGCAGTGGAATACCGGCAAAGAGCATAAATATTGCGACACCAAACCGTGCATGGGCTGCTGCTTATACGCGCGCGTTGCAATCTGCAGAAATCGCGGTTTGTCAACGGTTTGAGTCTTATGGTCTTAACGGAGATGCGCGTGATCTTGCGAGCTGTATTCCCGCACGTATATTAACGCTGTTACAGCTTGCGGAGCATGATGACGCGGCTGCCTGGCGTTGCTGGTGTGGATACGGAGACTGGCTGCTCAACAGCCCGGCTTTTTGTGCGTTGCGCAGGCTTGGCGTTACGGGCAGTACGTTTGCGGCGGTGCTCGATTCTCTCACTGTGAAGGGTACCTTGCAAAGTAACGCTGTGTCTGAGCGCATTGACGCATTCTTTAAGGGAGATATTGCAGCAGATGAGTCTGCAAGCATGGTACGTGTATGCGAAGCCTACGCACAGGGCAAAGCGTATGTGCTTAAGTTAGGTGCACTCAAAGGCGACGCATTTATTCAGACCGCATCAGACCTGGTACAGGGCATAGAGCATTCAAAGATTCCCGCGGTTATTGAGAAGCTTTTCAAGACAGAAAGCACTTCAGGCCAAACACCTAAGTCGTTTTTAGAAACAGCATATAGACGTCTTTGCGGTTTTGAGGGATTTGCTTCTGCCGGTGCGGTTCGCGTGGGAAGCCTAGAAGATGTTTGGGGAACATCTCCTCATTATGTAATAGCATGCGGTATGGTTAACGGATTTATTCCCAAACACGTATATTTTGATGAGGTTATGACATCGCCCGAGCAGCGCGAACGCATGAAGGTAAGAGAAACATCCAGGCTAAAGGCAGCTTTGGGCTGTGCCTGCACATCAGTTTTGCTTACGGCGTTTACCCATATTGACGCCCAAAAAGCAGAGTCTCTCGATCTCAAAGTTGACCGCTACCGTATGGTAGACGGCGTAAGGACAGCGCTTGTGTCTCCCAGTGAGATTGCCGGGAATTGGGACGCGGAGTAAGATGATGGTTAAAGAGGTATCTCCAACTGCGGCAACAACCTATTATGCCCTTGGTCATTTGGGTGATGCGAATATTGCCGTGAGGCAGGACCGCTGCATTATGGTGCGCAACCGTAACGCGGGGTGTGCAAAATGCGCAGATGCCTGTACATCAGGGTGTATTGCATATCAAAACGGCAGCCTCATAGTTAACAAAGATAAATGCATTGGCTGCGGGACCTGCGCCACGGTATGTCCTACCTGTGCTATTGAAGCTCTTAATCCAAGCGACTCCGAGCTTATGAATCACGCTGTTAATGCTGGCATCAAAAATGGGAGAATTGTTGTTGCGGCATGCGAGAATGTCCTCCAAAATGCCGGGATTGATATCCAGTATGATGATCCTCAAGCTCCGTGGGTGCAGGTAGTTTGCCTGGGCCGCATTGACGAAAGTTTTTTGGCCGGCATGGCCGAGCATGGCATGAAGCGCGTACTTCTCGTCCACGGAATGTGCGAGACATGTGAGCATAAGACAGGTTTTGAAGTTGTACAAAGAGTATGCGAAACCACAAATACCCTGCTTGAAGCCTGGAATGTCCGGTTTCCGGTGGAGCTTATTGACGAGTTTCCCAAGGGTTATGCCTCTGAATCTTTGCGCGATGGTAAACACCAGAATGCCGAGAAACCATGCCAAAAAGAACCCCTGTTGGCGCAGGAACAAACCGGCAGCCTTCCTTCTGGCAGCCAGGAAAAGCCTCACTATCTCAAAGTTATGGCAGACGGTACTCTGCCTCACTTTATTCCCGACAGACGCGAGCGCCTGCTCAATTCGCTTGCCGCACTCGGAGAACCCAAAGATGCTGTTCTTGCAACACGCCTATGGGGACATGTAGAAATTGATACCCAGAAATGTAATTCATGCCGCATGTGCGCAACGTTTTGTCCAACCGGCGCTATATCCAAGTATAGTTGCGCCGACGGTTCGATTGGTCTTGAGCATTATGCCGGCGATTGCGTTAAATGCCTTTGCTGCCAGAATATTTGCAGACCTCAGGCGTTGCAGGTAGAGGATACGGTAACTACCACAGATATTGTAGGTGGTGAAGCTGTGAAAATTCCCCTCAACCCGGTAGCCATCCTCAAAGGTACTCCTGCCGGTATGGCACAATCTATGCGTGCCCTTTTGGGTATGGAAGAGGTTTTTGACCGCTAAGTCTGCGGGGATGTTTTATGATATACATATGTAGAGCGGTGTATAGGCATGAAGGTTAGTCATCCGTTACACCCCGTTTCAATACTGGTTGCGGCTTTGGCTTTTGTGATGCTGTTGATGTTTTTGGGTACAGCATTCCCCCCATTGCCGTGGGCATCTGTTCCTTTTGCCGGGCCTACGATTGTTGCATCAGATGGAACGTTAACAGCAGTTGCAGACACTGATTCCAGAAGAGTACTTATTCTTGATAAAGACGGGTTACTCACCGGTATCATAGACTGTGAATCGTTTGACGCTCCTATTGACGCTGTTACTGATCTTTGTGTGGCGAACGGGCAAATCTATGTAGTTGGCGTGCGGTTTGCTCCCGACAGCGACATGATTCAGGAAGAACGTGTTTTAGTTTATCACGAAGATGGCAAACTTCAAAAAACACTCTATGAAATTAACGACTCCCCGCGGAGTAACCCTGCAATAATATCGGTTAATGATGCAAATAGCGGAATAGTGGCAGCAATTGAACAAGAATCTGTTATTGAGAGGCTGGACAGCATTAATTATGTCCAAAGTTTATTGTTTTTATTTATCGACAAAGACGGTGAACAGCACGTAATAGCCCAGGAAACAAACGAAGTTAGTGCTCACGATGCCGCTTATTCCGCAAATGAATCAAACCATTATGCTATTCTCAGTACGAGAGGCTTGCTGGATGATGATGGCGTGAGTGATTTTTCCCAGGTTTATGAAGGCCGTGTTTTTACTGCTGTTGATATTGATGATGATGGAATCATTTATACCTGTGACGATGTTTCGGGCTCAGCATGTGTTATTTCAACGGGAACTCGGGACATACAAGAACTGGTAGTGGGCCAAAGCTTTGACAACTTGCATGTAAATAATGGTGTTCTCAGTCTTTGCAGCAGGAACGGAAACAGAGTTATTCTCTGCACTTTGACTGGCGAGATGGTAAGAGAATACTCTGTAGTAAACCTGAGCATGGAGTATGTCTTGCGTGTAACAATTGTTTGGGTAAGCGCTCTGTATCTCATACTATTTGCTCTCATACAAGCAATACGCATAGTGCGTAATCTTATAAAGGCCGGCCATACAGAGGGCATTAGTGCCATGCTAACGTCGATAGCCGTAGTGATGGCAGTGGTCACTGCGGTTGGCAATCTCTCATATGATTCTTATGAGCAATCACTCGAGACACGTGCGCATGAGATAAATATGTGTGCAAATTATCTTGAGATAATCAATTTGGACCTCAGCGAATCAATGGAGAATATTAATAACCGTGAGTTTCTGCGAAAAAGTGCAGATAAGTTAGAGCATTATGCTGCAGATTTTGATGCGGTATCCTCGCCTCCGCTTTATTTGGTATTAGCTGCACAAGCGAATAATATCGGTCTTTATTTTACCCTCTACGGTAAAGATGATAATGGAGTATTTTATCTGGTCGACAGTGCATCTGAGCATATGCTGGGTACATCTGCAAGATCATCGGTTTCAATCGATGAACTTGAGGCTGCTTTTGAGCTGGATTATCGAAACAAGGGGAAAATGCTAACAGGGCATACCTTGCGGGATACTACACAATACATGCTTGTCCGGATTATGACGCAAGAGAGGGACGGTATCGCGGGTGTTATAGAAATTGGCAGCAAAATGCACTCGTTTAGATCTTCCGTTACCGGCAATTTGATGCAACAGATTCTCAACCTCCTTGTTATGGTTTTTGTGGTTTATTTGGCGTATGTTGAGCTACGTGCATGCGGGTGCTGTCTCTTCTCGTATCGCGAGCTTCAAAAGCGTCACGTGAATGAGGCCGCAGCTGTACTTACGCGGCCGTTTAGTTTGTCTGTGATGATTCTTACGAGTGTCGACTCGGTTATGACGGTACTTATTGCACGTGAGCTCTTGCCGGGTATAGGACTCAGCGACTCGAGCCCACTTTTGGGTCTTCCTGCTGTTATGTTAGGCGTCGGTCTCATTATTGGGCAAAGTCTGTATGGCTATATGGGGTCTCGGGTCGGGTTACGCCGTCTTGTTTTGGGCGGAGCGTTTGCAATACTTATTTGTGCTTCAGCTACCGGCCTTGTTGTGCTCTTTGGTAACTTTTGGATGTACTGTGCAGCCAAGCTTGCACTTTCGGTACCGTTTGGATTGCTCAATACACTTGCATACTCACTGCCTCGTTTGGCAGTAAGCGACGAAACTCGCGTTATGGCATCAAAGGACATTAAGAGAACCGACACCTCGGCTGTGGCCTTGGGTACTATACTTGGTGGCTATGCGGCTCAGGGGCTTGGCAATGAGTGGGTGTACGCATTTGTTGCTTTGGGCAGCATTCCGGTTTTTGTGACGGCATTAAATCTTTTGCCCAAAGGCATGCTTCCGCCAGAAAGTATCGCAAAGACAAGGCTTGACGAGAAACGCATTTTTGCTTTTATCAGAACTCCCACGGCGCTTGCTATCGCTTTATTTATTATTTTACCTTCGACTGTTGCGGCCGGATACGCATCATTTCTTTTCCCGCTTTTCTCGGCAGATATTGGACTTTCAAAAGCAAGTATCAACAATATATGTGTATTGGGCCAGGTCATCGTATTTCTCTGTATTCATATGATTGAGCGTGTTGAGATTCGCTTTGGCAAGTGGCGTGTCGCGGTGTCCTCAATAGCGCTGTTAGGAGCAGTGTTTGTGCTGTTCTCGGTCAATACGACACTTATTTGGTCAGTAGTCGTGATTGCTTTGGCGGGAATTCTTCGCAAAGCTTCAGATGCCTGGAAGGCCCTTTGGCTTCATGCGGCAGACTATGCCAATGTGAATGCAGGTATTGCTACCGGCGCCATGTTTGCAACAAGAAGCCTGACGCTTATAGTACAGCCTTTTATACTCACTGCGCTTATGAGCGCCTCTGCGAGCGGTGAAGTTATCATCATAGGTTTATTCTGTTTTGTGTGCGCGGGATTATTCTTCTTGATAACCAAAGAGCACAAGTTTTCTTTGCATCAAGAGGAAAACTCTGAAACAACGTAGCCCCTAAATGGGTAAAGTACATGCAAGTGTTATTATACACTCCCCAAGAAGGAGGTTTTTATGGCTAATATAATTGAGTATGTTCGTAGGACAAGCGATACCTTTATTGCGCGTCCGTTTACTCGTGTTGACGGCCTGGTTTTGTCATGGCTTTCATATTTGCGTTTTCCTGAAGAACTCCCAGAAACACAAACAGCCTTGGGGCTTATGCTTGCGCAGATTGGCAACTGCAGCAGTCTTTTGGGTCTTGTAGCCCCTGCGCATAATCCTGATTCCTGTGAAGAGCTGCTGCGTGCATGTGCCATTAGCCCGCGTTTCTCGTTGGTGCGTGTATGCCGTACTGTTGAGGAAGGCTCGGTCGAGAAGCAAGAGCAGTTTGCAGCCACCACGTTTATTCTTCCCGGTATTGATGAAGCGTTTATTGGATTCAGAGGGACCGACGATACCCTTCTTGGTTGGAAAGAAAGCTTTAACCTGGGCTTTAGTAAGGCAGTACCCGCTCAAACTGCGGCACGTGACTATGTAGAGCGTGTTGCACGGGAAACAGACTGTCCTCTCTGGATTGGCGGCCATTCAAAAGGCGGAAACCTTGCAACCTTTGCGACCATGACAGCAAACAGTGCAACCCGCGCAAGGATAAAGGCATGTTTTGCATATGATGCTCCCGGTTTTAGCAAGGCTGCCATGCAAAGCGGAGAATTTAACAGCGATTGGTCGCTTATTAAAAACACCATACCTCAGGAATCATTGGTAGGCATGCTTTTAAACAGCGAAGCTCCGGAGCCTTGTATTACCCGCACTACACATCCCGGCATCATGCAGCATTCGCCGTTTTACTGGGTTATTGAAGGTAATGATTTTGCAACGGTAGATTCGATTACGTATGATGCATACCGCCGGAACAAGCGCCTTAATGCATGGATAAACTCTATGAGCGCTCAGCAGATTGAACGGTTTACAGGTGTGCTGTACCGCATAACGCGTGCAACCGGTGAAGTTACGCTCTCCGGTCTTATCGCAGGAATGGGTAACGGTTCGCTTGAGTTTATGCTGAGAAGCCTTGATGGCCTTCCTGCACAAGACCGGCAGTTTTTTACCAACCAGCTTGAAGAGCTGGCAGCAACCATGCTCCTGGGCCCTGCTCCCGTGGAACCCAAGACAACAGCCGAACGCGCAGACCACGCCTCAGAACGCGTTGCAGATGCAACAGCGAAATTTAACGACACGCTTTCGCGTTTAGATAAGTATCGCTATTGAGTTTACAGCCCCATTTGTTCGCGCATGCCGGGGAGCCAGACGCGCTCTTCGCAGCGGTAGCCGTGGTAATCAGGGGTGAGCTCGGCAAGGTCATAAGGGGTCATTTGGTAAACGTAGTTAAGCCAGTTGCGGTATAGCAGGTTGGCAGCGCTGCGCCAGGTAAAATACGGCTCGGCAGAAACGTCGTCATCCGGGAAGTAGTTGCGGGGGATCTCTATGTATTTACCCGCATTGAGATCGCGGTGATACTCATCGGAGAGGGTAAACTTTCCGTATTCCAGATGGCCTGTAATATAGATTTGGCGCATGTCGGGCGAAGCAACAATGCTCGGTCCGGTAACGGGGCTGTCGCCCAAAACCTGAAGGTCAGTGCCAATATGGGGGAGAATGTCGGCCATATTGATACCTGCATGGCGCGAGTGAGGCACAATAAATTTCTCGTCAAAGCCATTGGTTAAAAAGTTGTATTCATCCATGAGTTTAGTCGGGAACAGGCCAAAGAGCTTGCTCGGCATATTGATCTTGCGGATGCCGTAGTAATGGTAGAGCGCTGCGAGCGCTCCCCAGCAGATAAAGAGTGTTGAATAGACGTTGGTACGGCTCCAGTCAAAAATATCGCAGAGCTCGTTCCAATAGTCTACATCATCAAAGTCGAGCTGTTCTACGGGAGCTCCTGTTACAATCAAGGCGTCGTATCTGTTGTCTTTTAAATGGTCAAAAGTGTCATAAAACTTTACGAGGTGATCTTGGGGAGTATTGCGGCTCTCATGCGAAGACACTGTCATAAAGTCGACGTTCACCTGGATGGGAGACTTAGAGAGAAGGCGCAAAATTTGAGTCTCGGTCTCTATCTTTTTGGGCATGAGGTTAAGCAGCGCCACGTCAAGAGGACGTATGTTTTGGCGCAAAGCCACGTTTTCTTCGAGCGCAAAAATGCGCTCATTGTCGAGAATTTCTTTTGCGGGCAGGCCGTCGGGTACGTTAATGGGCAAGATCAACACCTACTTCAATGATTTTTGCGGCACGGATAAAATTGGGTTCAAGGTCTATACGGGCAATAGTAGGACCGGCAGTTCCGCGCGGACGGGTAACCGAGCCCGGATTGAGTATCATAGTAGCTCCAATGTACTCAATTTTTGGGACATGGGTATGTCCGCAAATTACCACACGAGAAACAGGAATTCCGGAGTTCGAGGTAATGTGGGTAACGGTAAAACTGATGCCGAGGACATCAAAATCAGCACGTCTTCGTACACGAGAACCATACTGTCCGGAATAGTCATTATTGCCTAAGACGGCTACAACGGGGCAGAGCATCTCAAGCCTCGGAAGAATGTCATCTCCGCAGATATCGCCTGCATGTATAATGATTTGGGGATCAAGGTTCGCAAGCGCCCTGAATACATCAGCAGAAAGCCGCCCATGGGTGTCGCTTAAAACACCTATGGTTGCCTGTGTTGTGAGATATGAAAAATCCAATTCAGACTCATAATACATGGCTATCCCTATGTGACAGGGGGACGTACCTTGCAACACAGAGGGACGGGGGATGTGTGTGGTTTTGGA
>JAFWFL010000126.1 GCA_017515595.1 Coriobacteriales bacterium | reverse complement strand
TTTGCGGGTGCGAGGACTGTCTGAGCGCGCCCTTTGCGCGAGTTCCGCAGCAGCTAAGCGCTTTTAAGAGAGTGGGTTTTCTCGAAGACCACCAGAAAAAGAGGGTCCCCACTCAGCATTTCTAAACCTAAACCGATTATCTTATCTTAACAAAAACCTGCAGTATAGGAATTCGCTAGAGAGTCAAATTCAGCAGTTGTTCTAAGTGTCTCCCGTGGTATGATAATATGTTGTTCGCCATACCGAGGAGACACTTATGCACACTTTAAACGACGTCCTCGAATATTGGTATGCGCTTGAATATCTGCGCCCGCTTGATGTTCAGGTTGCTGCTTCGAGTACACAGCATAGCCCGGCTTTGGTTCTGAGTGCACGCGAGTTGCACCAAGACCCTGACCTGTTACCGTGGGTACGGTCTGCCTCTTATGAAACCAGTCAATTTCAAAAAGTAACACCAGGTACATCGCGACAGGAATCGCGCCAGAACTGGCATGTTTTTTTGGGTCTGGCACCTACAAGCGAGATTGTAGGAGTGTTGCGCGAGGCTTTGGGGCTTTTGGACAGGTCGGTAGATAAGCGCACCGAGGAAATGTGTCTCTGTGAGTTTGAGGTGTCGCCCAAGGGTTATTATGTCCCGGGCAGCTTTCATACAGCTCCTTTGGCTTATGCAGCGCTCCGCACGGTTGCGGCCCCGGATGCTTCAAAGGTTCATATTCTGACGCGTGTTGCCGAGGTAACAAGCTTTGATTCACAAAATGATGCTGCGTTGCGAGCGCTAACCCAGCAGCTTTCTTATGATATCTGCTCCAATATACTTGAGCATGCTTTTGGAGTGCTCGAGAAAACCGCGCTCGTAAGTGCAATAAAAGGCGACTGTGTGGTTCGCCAGATGCAGAGCAGGCAGACACTTTGGGATACCGAGCCGCATGTCTGTGCGAGCCAGCACGTGGAGGAGCTTTCAAAAGCAGCTACAAAGCCAATCCCCCCTTTAGTACGGCGTTATCTTGAAGCAATTGTAAGTACCGCAGATGCCGAGAAAGTCGAGCTTGATATGTCGATTCCGGCAATGCGTTTGTGGCTGCATCCCAAGAGTGTGCCTTTGGGTGTGTGGCCGTCTAAGAATGTTGCGCATCTGATGCAGCATCTTGCAACAAATATTTCGGTGGCAGGACTTTTACAGGCAAACAATGAAGCAGCGCAAAAGGAAGGCGATTCAAAAGAGACTTCTGAGGCGCAGTCTTCGCAAACCACAGAACAAAAGAAGCGCGACAGCGTGCCTTTGTATGCAATCCAGGCTGCACAAGGTACTGATCCTGTTTCTTTAATAAAAGGTATTATTGCAGCAACCGTGGTTGAACGTGCCCGGGCAATGGTGAACCTTGACCCCGCAACGTGCATGTTGCAGCATGCATCAAAAGCTCTGTCCGGTCCAGCGGAGCGTCAGGTGTACCTGGAGCTTCCGCCTGAACTCAAGGGTTTCTCGGCAGTTATAGAAGCCCCGGCTAGGGCATTGGCTACAAGGCAGATGGTCGCAGAAATTACAGGAGCTCAGTTTGCTGATGCCGCACATTCGCGTACCGGTGTATTTGATATGGTACGCACCAATGCTGCGGACGTTTATTTTACCCGCGAAGCTTCTCAGGCCCTGCGCATGCCCCAGGGGGCATGGGGACTTGCGGCTTTGCAACTTACCGGCGAAGAAGATCTGCTCAATGCCGCAAAACTGTTGCGAACCATCGCAGACGGTGATAACGGAACACTTCGCAAAAACGGCGGATACCTGCGTTGGGAAGAAGCCAAAGCGCGCTTTTTGGAGCAGCTCAACAAAGTGGAGCAGCTTCGTGAGACGCTTGACAACGTTGCGCAGGCGCTTGAATGCAAAGAATCAATGGAGGCTACCGTAGCCCAAAAGGGTGCTGAGTACCAAAAGAATAAAAAGCAGCTTGATGAGTATGATAAGCGTTTGCAGCAGGCGCAGGCAGACGCCACTGAAGCTTCAAAGCACCTTGACGGGCTTGTGCGCGAGATCTCAGATTTGGAAACCGAGGAGCAAACCCAAAAGCGTCTCTCGAAAGAGCGTAAAGAACAGATTGCTGATGAGCTTTTGTCGAGGCGTTATGACTTGGATGGAGCCCGCGCAAAGCTCGAAGGCGCCAAAGAGGTTCTTACCCAGATAGGTGCCCAGCGTGCTCAGGTTGCCGCCAAGCTTGAGATGCTCCAAAAGCATATGAAAAATCTCAATGCGCGCTTGCGGGCAGCAAGTGCGGTTAAACCATCACTTATTGCTGCCGATGATGATTTTTATGATGATTTGATTCACAATGAAGCTTCGCAGCACTCATGTCCGTGGATTACAGCAGCGTTTGATAATGCCCGCGAAGAGTTGTTTTACCGTGCGCTGCAAGTGCATAAGACCTTTATACATGATACCGGTCTTGAGCGAAATTACCGTATGCTCGCATCTTGCTGGGAGGGACGTGTACCCTCAGGCGCTTTGCAAGAAGTTCTTCCCGTTCTTTTGGAGTCGCTCTTTGTGCTGTCACCTGCGCTTATTACAAGTGTTGATGCGGCGCCTATGTTGCTTGAGGGTATACCTCAGCGTAGTTTGGGCGTTCTTGTTGTAGATCAGGCTCATCTTGTTGAGCCCCAGGAAATTGCGGGGAGCATGAGCCTGGCTAAGAGTGCGGTTGTGATTGGCGACCACTTTGTTCCCGGCATTGCCGATGCCGCTCTCCATGATTTGTATCAGGCGCTTGCCCAGGAGTTTGATACTGTGCGTGCAGGCAGCGTAACAACAGCGCTTGAAGCCGCGGCAACCGCTTCCCGCTATAGTTCCCATATTGGAAGCACACACACGGGCATAGCCCTTGTTATCCAAAAAGATACGTCTGAACCCATGTTTGGAATTGCCAATACATTGGGATATGCACAGAGATTAATAAGCGAAGCTCCGGATCGCGAAGATGACCGTGAGTACATGCTGCCTACCTCATGCTGGATAGATTGCGGGGGAGTAGAACATGGCGGTAAGAATCATGCAGTGAATGAGCAGACAGATGCTGTTCTGCGTCTTTTGGATCGCGCGTTTGATGTGTATAACACACGTGTGGTGCCGGGGCTCAATGATCAAAACCAGGCAGTATGTGTGGTTTCGCCCTTTACGAGTGTGGTGAAGGCTCTGCGTCGTGCCGTGCGTAACCATTGGAACGAGCAGGAATTAGGAATTGATGCCGAGCAGCTCGAAGCGCGTCTTACAAGGCTTATCGCAACACCACAGGAGCTGTGCGGAGTTAAAGCAGACGAGGTGCTCCTTGTGCTTGGCTGCGATGAAAACGCAGTTGAAGCCATAGATATGGTCGCATCTACCCCCCAGGTAATAGACGTGTCGGCTCTTATGGCCTGGCAGCGCTTTGCTGTTTTGGGAAGCCGTGCCGTTTGGGCGCAGACAGGCCGTTTTTCTGCAATGGCAGAGCTTCTCGACACCTTTGAAGAAAGCTACCGGGTTGTACACGCACTTTATGAAGAAGAATCCCGAGAAGATCGCAAGAGTGTGCGTGCCGGCATGGTTGCAGCTACTGCGATGAGCGCTACCGAGATTGCCCTGACTCCAAGGCCTGAGCCCGAGCCGGAGATTAAACTTAAGCCATATCCGTGGCTTGTTGATGCCGAGCCCGAGCCCGCTCCGGCCAATACTCCTGATTTTCTTGTTAAACGCGGAGCTACTGCGCAAATACCGGTTGTTCAGACAAATACCACCACAGAGCGCAAGCGTCAGGTACCAAAAGAAGCAAGAGAGCCCTACCCTTGGGAGCTTGAAGAAGACGCAACCCCAACATCTGCACGCAGACGTACATCCCGCGAGAGGCCAAAGAGGACGGTCAGGTCAGAGTGGGACCGCACGCTTGAAGAGCAGCGCGAAAAAGACCCGCTTGAAGATATAGATTCACAGTATGCGAATCGCCGGCCGTCTGCTCGCAAATCACCGGAGCGCGCCGCACAGGATACCTCATACCGTGACCGCTCGGTAAGCCGTCGTAGCGGGTATGCAGAAACTGACTCTGACGCTATGGAAGAGCGTCCTGCACGCCGCAGGCGGGTTAGTGCTTATACTACCCCTGATTATGATGATGCGCCTGCAAAACAACTGAGCAGCGACCAGACAACAAATGATGAACCTCAGATGAGACCTTCAAGGCGCAATGCACGAGACCTGTATGGTTCTGAAGAAGCGCATATACAAAGCGAACGGACGTCCCGCAGAAGACGGACACAGGTTGAGCAGGAAGATCTGTATGGAAGTACCGAGTCTTCAGGCCGCGACAGGCGGAGAAGCTATGTACTAACCGATGAAGGAGAAACCCCTGAGGAACAAGAGTCACGGCGCACTTCCCGGCGCAGGCGTTCTAACCGGGAAGAAAACCGGCTGTCGCAGGAAACTGGCCGAAATGCTCAGCAGGATCATATAAGTGAGGTTCCGTCATGGCTTTTGGAGCAGGCGGCGCGTAAAGCACGAGGAGAGGATTCATGAGGAGTCTTCTACGCAAAACCCGTTTTACCGGGTACGTTATAGCGGTTATTGTTCTTGCCTGTATCTGCGCGCTGAGTTCATTTACGCAAACAGCTCATGGAGCAGACAGCACGCAGGGCGGCGCCGGCGTGGTAATAGAAAACGGTACTTCATACTATTATGGTTATAACGCAGAGGAACTGTTGCGTACAGCTTTTGACGAGCTTGTGGTAGAGATAAACAACATGGGTGGTCTCAGGCTGACATTTGAAGATATCAGCGCTGCCCGTGAACGCATATCGCTTGATCCGCAGTATTTTTATTTTGACTACCCGGCCAAGTTGTCAACAACTTCTTACGGCGGTATTGTTGACTCCATAGTGTTTACCTACGCCATGGATGTGGATGAAATTCCTGCATATCGCGATGCTGTTGAGGCTGCGGTTACACAGGCGCTCAGCTGGGTTGATGATAGCATGACTGATGTTCAAAAGGCGCAGTGCCTTCATGATTATTTGGTACGGACAACTCACTATAACATAGAAGTCGCACTTGCTGCCGGAGTATCTGATCAAGATATCATGGGTTTCTCGGACGGATTATCTCAGGATGATAAGGCTGATGAATCGCTTTTGATCAATGCGAATGAAGCAACGTTTTTAGGGTCAGACTTTGCATCGCGCACACCGTTTAATGTGTACGGTGTTTTGGTTGAGCATACCGGGGTATGCGACGGGTACAGCCGTGCCTACCAGCTTTTGCTCAAGCGCGTTGGTATTGACGCCTGCATGGTTGCAAGCGAGACTATGAACCATAGCTGGAATATGGTGTGTATTGACGGCCGCTGGTACCATGTGGACGTCACCTGGGATGACCCTACCCCAGATCAGGGGTTTGAGGGCCTTGTGCACCATGATTACTTCTTGCGCGGTGATTACTCGTTCCTTACCAAGGGAAGTAAGCTTCACTATGATTGGAAAGCGCTTTATGCTGCGCCTGGTGATTACAGTGCAGACCAGGCATATCTTACCGTTTATGATGCACCGTTTGTGACGGTACAGGTGCCAAGCGAAGCCGAGATTCAGGAAGCCGGAGACGGCTGGTATGAATATAAGGGCAATACCTTTTATATACTTGACGGTGCGCTCATTCACGGCGATGTAGTGGTTGATGAAGCCTGGCGGCATTTTGACGAGATAACCGGCGCTATGGTTACTGATACGTTTATTCATGACCGGGAGCAGACGTCGTATTATAACGAGTACGGCGAGCTCATGTTTGGCCCCTTTAACCGTGGTGAAGACACATACTACGCAGATTACGAAACCGCTGCCCTCGCCGTGGATACCCAGGTTGTATTTGACGGGTATATCTCGTATTATGATGAATTTGCCCGCCTTGTACGCGGGAAAATGATCCTGGGACCTGACGGCCTTTGGTATTGTTACAACTATAATGGCGAACTCATGACTTCGCAGTTCGCGAGTCTCGAATCAGGCGATATTATTTATTTGGACGAGAACGGCGCGCGGGTATCCGGGACACATGTGCTAAACGGACTCGAACTCCATTTTGACCCTGAGACCGGTGTTTTGGACCCCGATGATGTTGTTCTTCTGGTGTGGTGGTAATTAATGCATGCTCGGATGAGCCGTATGCTCAAAGATATTGATGTTCGTCTGGAGCGCGCTGCTGCAGCTATTGAGTTTGAACCTGCTCAACGTGCCGGTTTATGGGCTCAAACCTGGATGCCTCAGGCAAAAGAAGTCCGCCTTGACATGGGGAGCGGGCGCGGCGGGTTTACTATTGAGAGCGCAAAGCGTGACCCTCAGACACTTTATATAGGTCTTGATGCCGAGGTTATCTGCACGGCATGCGCGGGCAGGGCTGCCCTTGAGGAGCAGGTTAAAAACGTGGTGTTTGGCACGCTTCATGCTCAGGACCTGCCCAAGGCTTTTGCTCCGGGAGAGCTCTCGTGCATTTATCTGAATTTCTCGACACCGTTTCCCCGCAAAAAGTTTGCAGCTCAGCGCCTTACATATCTAGATAACCTTATGACGTATCGCACGCTTTTGTGCGAGGGAGGCCGCATAGAGCTTAAGACCGACAGCCAGCCGTTTAGAGATTTTACTCTCACGCAGCTGGCACTTGCGGGTTTTGAGGTTGTTTGGTCTACTGATGACATGCGAGCTGAGGATACCCAAAGCCCCACAAGCGAGTACGAGCAAAAGCTTGTTGCTCAAGGTGCAAAGATTTATGCGCTTCATGCGGTTCCCGGCGAGCTTCCGGAGTCGCAGGAGCAAACAGCGTCCATGAGCCTTATAGATTACATGCCCGCTGATCTTTCTACTTTAACTTATATTCCTTTTGGTATGGAAGGCTATGTGGAGTGTATGCTCAACCGCCAGGCCAACCAAAAACGCAAAACAGAAGCAAAACAACGTAAAAAGGAGTCTCGTATGTCAACAGTACCAACCAAAGAAGAAGCCCTTGCGTTGCTTGATAAGTACAATAAAGAGGAATATCACCGGGTACATGGCCGTATTGTTGGAGCGGTGCTTGCCTGGTATGCGCAAAAGACCGAGGCTTCTGTCCCCGAGGGTGTTGAAGCTGATCCCATAAATTACTGGTATGCGGTAGGCGCTCTTCATGATATTGATTTTGAGCTTTATCCTGAAGAGCACTGTGTTGCCGGCGTTAAGATTTTTGAAGATGAGGGCATAGACCCGCATATAATGCGGAATGCCTTGAGCCATGGCTGGGGCATGACCGGTTCTGCCTGGGAACCCGAGCTCCAGATGGAGAAGATCCTCTTTGCGGCCGACGAGCTTACCGGCCTCATTTATGCCGCAATACGCATGCGTCCCAGTAAGTCCACCCTCGACATGGATGCCAAGAGCGTCAAGAAAAAGTTCAAAGACAAGCGTTTTGCCGAGGGCTGCTCGCGCGAAACCATAGCTTCCGGCGCCGAGAACCTCGGCTGGACTCTCGACGAGCTCATAGAGGGTACTCTTGAAGCCATGCAAGCCTACGAACAAGAACAAGGTGGCATGCCCGGCATAACCAAAGAGCTCTGACAAGGGTTTCTCGGCCACATGTCAGGCCGATGTCGCATAGCCTTACACATGAGTGCAAGTTATGACGGGTGCTAGCATGATCAAACATCAAAAGGTTTAAAATACCTCGCCTTTTGCCGAGAAATTCTTCGAATTTTGCCTGTCGTCATGCTAGCGCCCGTCATAACTTGCATATACGTACATGATATAAACTGAGACAATGGCGAAGAAACATCCATTTGTGCCGAGAAGTCCGAGTCAAAGATAGTCCAAACCTTGCAGCCCGCAGCGGTGGGAGGCGCGTAACCATTCACCAGGGCTTCTCCATCGCTTACTAAAACACCAGGTAATAAGATTTCTGGTCGGAGAAATCCTCGTTGTTTACTCCTCTAGAATGTGCATTTCCTCAAGTTCGTGCCAGCAGGGTGTGCAAATGGCCAAGAATGTTCCAACGGGGTGTGCAAACGGTCAAGTTCGAGGCAGAACGCACTCCCACAAACGGCTATCCCAATTACAGGTTGGACTCAACTTCAGCGCAACACCTGGTAACCGTCATCTGCATCCTATGTTTGATAAGAATGTTGCATTATGGCGTTTTAATGTCTAGAATGGACATGGATAAAGATGGGATTGCATAGCGTCCTGTCCCCTCAGGTATGATATGTAAACTAGGGAGGTTTGTGATAGACGGAGGTTAGTATGGCTCATGTTTGGACGATGACAGGAGCGGGCGTCGAAAGCGCTTGCGGCTCTGGCATCGCAAATACATAGACAGGCATTCGCATCCGGCATTCCCTTGAAAGGCTGCCTATGACAAATCTCAGCTCATTGAAACACTCATTTCGATGGGAGCTCATGGGCTATGGGCTATACCGCGTATGGATACTTCAACACTTAATGTACGCGCGCTATGTTGCTGAGCCAGCAGGAATCACGTTGCTGATCCTCTATGGGGCACTTGCCCTCGCGGGATTTTTATCGATCGTCATCTGGAAACATATTAGGACGATTGAGCAGGCAGAGTTCGCGCGTGGCATTACGCTCTTCGCATGTTTGCTCGGATCATTCTGTGCTGTACTCGGCATGCTCCTGGACCAGAGGGTGTACTCGGTTCTTGGTATGATCTTTGTGGGCTTGGGCGGCGGTTACATAGAGGTTAGATGGTGTTCGTATTTCTCGGGGCTCGATAAGAATGGCGTCTACTGTAACATCCTGCTATCCATCCTGATTACCTCGATCTGCGGCTTGGTGATGAATATGTTCATCCCGGCAGAAGCTTTCTTTTTTGAGACGACCCTGTTGTTCCTTGGTAATGCTGCCTTATTTTTCACTGCCCAAAAACGCATTGGATGCTTTGACATCGAGCGGTTATCCCTACCTGCCGAAGTTGGTCAGCCGCAACGGCAGTCAACTGCTGGCGTCCATCCTATCCCTGGTATTCTCGGTAGGATTGTCTTGACATGCGTTCTGTATGACATCGTGCACATCAGTGCAACAACAATTGGTTATGTCACCTCCCCTGAGTTTGCCGGATATGACATCAGACATGCAGCGAATCTTGTTGCTGTCATTGCTCTGCTCCTGATATTCCTGACCAGGGGTTCGGTAAGCACCATCGGGCTTTGCAAAACCATCCTCCCTATAACAGCTGCCGGTCTCTTCATGCAGCTTATCAGCATCGATCAACTCGGCAGGATAGCCTTTTTCACGTTGTGCTTCGGTAACAAGCTGTTCGAGATCATGATGCTCATACTTGTCGTTGAGCTCGCATCTTCCTTGCTCTTGAGCCCATCGCTGGGATTCGGAGCGCTGGTGGCGGCAAAGAATGGCGGCGCACTCATAGGGACAATTCTTTCATCAACAGCGTTGGCGTGGATAGACTCCAACGGCCATGATATCACGATGCTCATTGCTACCCTTGTCATGTTGCTCATCGTGACGCTGCTCTGGGTATTCTCCGGCAAAACGTTCTTCGAACCTCTCAGAGACACGATGTCAGTTAAGCCTCAACCCAAAGCAGAGCCTCTCACGATAACAGCAGTCTCTTCCCAGCTTGCTCAGACGTATAGTCTTACCGAACGCGAAACTGCTGTACTACTTCTGCTGGCACGCGGAAAGAACAAGTCTGCCATCGCCGAGGAGCTAACGGTTTCCCAAAGCACTGCCCATACACACATTATCCATGTGTACCGAAAGCTTGGCGTCCACGATCAGCAAGAGCTTATAAAGCTTGTCGAGCAAACCCAGGCGCAAGCTGGGTGTTGATGATTTGGAAGTGATGCTTCAGATCGTCTATTTTATTATCATTTTCGCAAAATCACCTCTCGACTGTATCAACCATACAGGTTGATATACCAACTTCAACCTGTATGGTTGAAGCATGGCCGGCTTGTTTGTATAATAATTATCTCCAGAGCACACGATGCTTAGTGCCGACGCGCATGTACTGCACAAGTCTGCACAGTCTATTATCCACCGGCCTTATCTACGTATAAAGGTCACATAGCAAAGGAGACAGCATGGAGAACACCCGTAACTCTGCAATTGTAACAAGGCGCGGATTTGTGGAAGGGGCATCGCTTGGGCTTATCGGAGCCAGTGCGCTTTACTCTGTCCAGATAGCAACTGCACTGGCCGACGAGCCAGCCGCTGGCCCTGGCATAGGCGAGGCGTCAGCTAAGGGATATGCGGGTGATGTCACGGTTTCTCTTACCGTAGCTGACGGTAAGGTTACCGATATTGCCTATGACGGTTTTGCCGAGACACCTGAGAAGGGCGGCAAGGCTCTTGAGAAACTCGCAGCGGCTGTTCTTGAGACCGGAAGTGTTGATGTTGACGCAGTTGCCGGTGCTACCATTACTTCTTCTGCTTTCCTGGCGGCTGCTAGCTCCGCATATGGTATTGCTATGTACGGTGAAGAGCTGCCTCGTCTTAAGATGAAGCCGGGTGTTTACTCCGCATCTGCTAAGAGCGGTTACTGGAGGATTATTGACCTTCCCGTTACTGTTACCGTGAACGAAGATGCCATTTTGAAGATTGAAGTTCCTGATGACCGTTTTGCTCACGGCGATACTGAGGTTATTCTCGAGAGCGCCAAAGAGAGATTCTTCCCGCGTGTTATTGAAAATCAATCGATCAATATTGACGCCGTAACGGGTGCAACCCAAACCTGCGCAGGCGTACGTGACGCTGTACGTCATTGTGTTATGCAGGCATTTGAGGCGAACGGCGTTGACGCCGCTGCCGCCGGTAAGTTTGATGCACGTGTTGATCTTAAGACCCAGGCAGGCGAGGTTGAGGAACTTGAGAAGGATATTCTCGTAATCGGTTTGGGCAACGGCGGTGTCATTGCCCTGCTCAATGCTTGCGAAGAGATTCAGAAGCGCAACGGCAAGAAGCTCGTAAGCGTGCTTGCTATTGACCGCGCCGGCAAGATTGGCGGTAAGTCTGCCCTTACCCATGAAGCATTTGCCGTTAACCCGCCCGAGTATATGAAGGAATACAACAACGGTGAAGATTATCTCGACAAAGAAGAGCTTCGTCGTCGTTGGATGAGGTTTGTTACTGAGGATGACCAATGTCTGGCACGTCAGGACTGTGTCGATATTATGGTTGATGAAACCGGTCTCACCGTGGACTGGCTCTACAGCCATGGTTGGCGCTACGGTACGGTAGCCAACGGCGCAGGCTCCGTTTTGACCGGTGGCCGTGGTTCGTTCAACACGCTCTGTACCTCCCGCGCTGATCCCGGTACCTATGAAGACCGTCGTAAGTATGTAAACAGGTACCTTAACCAGCTCATTGATGAGGCTGTTTCGCAGGGCGCTGACGTTATGCTTGAGACCGAGGCCTTTGACTTTATTCTCGATGGCGACAAGGTGGTGGGTGTCAAAGCCCGCAATGTGGTAACCGGCAAGGAATATGATATCAAGACCAAGGCAATCATTATGGGTACCGGCGGCTTCTCCAAGAACTATGCCCTTATGCAGACGTTGCCCAACGAGCGCTTCCGCGGTTTGTATAAGACCGTTGGCACCGGTTGCGACACCGGTCTTATGATTGAGGCGGCTCTCAATATTGGAGCCGGCACCTTTAACGCTGACATGAGCCCCATCTTTATGCACTGCGGTTTGGATCACTGGCTTTCATACTATCCTATTAATGAGTACGATAACGTGCTGCAAAACCGTACAGGACGCAAAAACGTCTGGACCCTTAACAACATTCCGCTCGGATGCGCATATGACGGCATGGCTGTCGCAATTGCCCATGACTGCAAACGCTTTATGGACGAGTCTCAGTATGAGTCATTCTCGCAGGATATCGATATCGACTCGTTCGCACACTGGAATGGTGGTATGAGCTACTTTGTCATTGTCTCTGAAGAAGTTCTTGCCCCCATTGTTGAGACAGGCTTTAACTGGACCACTTGGGACGGTTACAATACCCAGGGCAATATTCCCAAGGACATGCCTGTTCCCGAGGTCTATGAGGGTCTTGATCTCACGGTAGCTGAGGGCATGGCCTGGAAGGCAGATACAATCGCTGATCTCGCCGAGCAAATTGGTCTTGATCCCGCTCAGGTAGAAGCAACAATTGATGCCTATAACGCTATGGTCGAGAAGGGCGTTGACGAGGAATTTGGCAAGAATCCTGATATGCTCGTTAAGATCGCAACCCCGCCGTTCTACGCAATCCAGATCTTCAACGCTGCCTTTGGTTCTGCCGCTGGTCTCGATGTTGACGCCCAGCTCAGGGTACTTAAGGAAGACCATGAGACGCCAATTGACGGTCTCTACGCCATTGGTCTTGACTCTATGGGCGTTATCCAGAACCCGCATCGTCACTATGTGGGCTTTGGCGGCGTAGCCCAGGGCTGGTATCAAACAGGCGGCCGTCTTGCAGGTGCATATGCAGCAGCTTATGTAGGCGATACCTACGGCTATGCAGAGATAAGCCCCGCTCTCTCCGAGATACCCGCCGGTTTCTAAGATCAGAGTGTCTGTGTCAAGGGACGGTTCTCTGACACATTTTGGAGCCCCCTGTGGATACCCACAGGGGGCTTTTTGGTGATCATCGATATCTCATGCAATTTCATCTGTCTGTTGGCGATTTTTAATCTTTTGATTCTATATCATGGCATATAATATATGAAGCCGAGAAAGGAGCCGTGTGCTATGAATGCTACCATTGAAGCATTGTTTTCCCGTAAGTCTGTGAGGGCTTATACAGATGAAGAGATTACACCTGAAGAAGAGCAAGTCATCTTAGAAGCAGCATGCCAGGCTCCAACTGCCGGTAATCAGCAGATGTATTCAATCATTGTGGTTCGTGACCGTGCAAAGATTGAAGCTTTGATCAAAAGCTGCGACAACCAGCCGTTTA
Organism: Coriobacteriales bacterium; assembly: GCA_017515595.1. Taxonomy (GTDB): domain Bacteria; phylum Actinomycetota; class Coriobacteriia; order Coriobacteriales; family UMGS124; genus RGIG5691. Next base: position 52,920 of record JAFWFL010000126.1, on the reverse strand, counting down.
TTGGCGAAGCACAGCTGGTTTTGGCATTCTGCGCAGATGTGCGCAGGTGGTGGCGTGTGTTTGAAGCGGCAGGCTGTGAACCGCGCGATCCCGGTCCCGGAGACATGGTACTTGCTATGCAGGATGCTCTCATCGCCGCGCAAAACGCCGTAACAGCAGCCGAGTCACTGGGCATTGGCTCATGTTACATTGGCGACTTCATGGAGCATTATGACGAGCAGAGATCCATCCTTAACTTGCCCAAATATGTTGTTCCCGCTACAATTCTTGTTCTGGGGTATCCCACGCAGCAGCAAAAGGATCGCAAAAAGCCGCCGCGCTTTGATTTGGATGTAGTGGTCTTTGAAGATGAGTACCGGGATCTTCCGGTAGAAGATGTACGCGCAGCATGTGCCAAAAAGATTGGTTCTGTTGACGCAAGCCGCGGTCCCGAGTCTATCAAAGCCTTCTGCGACCGCAAATGGAACTCGGGTTTCTCGTGCGAAATGAGCAGATCAATAGCCCAGGCATTAGAGCAGTTCACCTTCAGAGGATAAAACCTTAGCAGGCATTTAGATGTTTTAAGTACAAGTTATGACGGGTGTTAACATGATGGTTGGCCAAATCCTAAGTTTTTTCAGCAAAAGGCCAGGTATTTTAGATGCATTATAGTTTGATCATGCTAGCACCCGTCATAACTTGCGATATTGAATCCGGCCTGTTTATTAATAATCCATGTAATCTTCTTCAAGAACAAAGGTAAGGTTAGCGGCTGAGTTTTCTTTGATAGTTATATTCTGATCTTGGGTAGACATATATGCTGACTTAGAAACGCCAACGGTATAGATTCCCTCAGGTACTTTTATCATGGCATCTCCGCCATCATCAGTTCTTGCTCTGTACGGTGAGTCCCCTTTTGCCTGAACAGAAACCGAGGCTCCTGTCAGGGGTTCTCCTTTTGTTGTTTGAACATGGACGCGCACAAGAGCATTTGGCGCTTGTCTTATTACCCAAAACATGAGCGGTCTATGGGTTTCTTCATGGACTTTATCTGCCGGAAGCACAATATCCCACGTATGCTTACCAGGATCTTTAGGTGCTTTTACTGTAACATCAGCACACCAAAACGTTTTCATGGGACCGCCAAAATACTCGAGCTTTGCAGTATGAACGGGCTTCTCGGCATCTATATCTATAATCGAAATATCTTGACCCTTGAGATCACAGGAAGCATCGCATTGAGCGCCTACCGTAAAGGTGAACGGCTCATCAGCAACAAAATGATTTCCCAATAATCCCCAGGCAAGTGTACTCACCTTATGGCTGCGTACCTTAAGAACAGCCGGGAACTCCTGAACCTCGTGTAATGGACATGCATCCAAGCCATACTCGTCTCCCGGTACCCAGGAGCTGTCTTCATCATCTGAAGGATACTCACTGTCTTCTTCTGATTGCCAACCATTTAGTCCCTCATCAGGAGAAGGCTCAAAAAAGACGGTCCACTCGTAAGTACCTGCTTCTTCAGGAAAAGTTACTTCGATACTCCGTGTACACCACTCTTTTGAGACCTGCTTTATAAGCTGTTCAGAAGCGATCACACTACCTTCAGCACCGCATAGTGTCACGGTTGCACCACTCAGATCACAGTGTTTTGAGCAGGCTACGCTCAGAATGATCTCTGCTTTTTGACATGCGTAAATCTTATCTGGCATATCTTTGATGCAACATGTCAAAACATGCTCCGCATCACTGAGCTCTTCCTGAACCGCAAGCCCCTCATCAATCTCTGCTTCATTATTGTTTGCTGCCATAACAATAAACCCCTCCCAAGTAATGGTTTATTAACTATGCATCATTCTACACTATTTAACATAGAGTGTTTTCGATGCATTAATACACATACTCCAGTTCACTGCCAAGAAGACCCTGCAGGTAAAAAGCATGGGCATCTTCGCGTGAATAACTCCTTGGTACGAATTGTTACGGTCTGGGCTGAGCTTGGGGCACCTCTTGAATTTGGCTTGCGCAGGCTTTTGGATAGTCTAATATACGTTTTGTCAAGCAGGCAAGGCAAAAACAAAAAGACCTTGCTACAAAAACCTTGGGAGAAACTCTATATCCCTCTAACGAAACCGAAAGGAAGTACCTCTTATGAAGATTAGTGCCCGTAACCAGTTCGCCGGTGTTGTGACCTCTGTTAAGGAAGGCGCCGTAAATGGTGTTGTATCCATTGAGACCTCTTGCGGCAAAACCATTAAGGCTGACATCACCATGGAAGCCATCCGTGAGCTTGGTCTTGCAGAAGGTGTGGCTGCCGTTGCTATCGTAAAGGCAAGCAATGTTATGTTTGCTGCTTCTGCAGAGAAGCTTGCTATCAGCGCTCGTAATCAGTTCCCCGGCAAGATTGTAAAGGTAGAGAAGGGTGCCGTTAACGGTCGCGTTACCCTTGAGACCGCTTGCGGTCTTCGTGTAAGCGGTTCTATCACCAACGAGGCTATTGATGACCTTGGTCTTGTTGAGGGTGCAGACGCTCTTGCATTTGTTAAGTCAACCGATGTTATGGTTGGTATCGAGGAGTAAATCCTCTCTTGAGCTTCCGGTGGGAGAGAGACGGAGCTTAATTCCAACAATCATAAACAAAATAGCCATGTTGTACAGCGTGCTTATACACTGTACAACATGGCTATGTTAATTAAATTTACTTATCTCTGTAATGTGAACCGCACTGGATGATTTCGATATTGCCCTCTCGTATTCTGTATACAATACGATTTGCATCATCTATTCGCCTGCTCCACCAGCCAGATAGTGCTCCTTTTAATGGTTCAGGTTTGCCTATACCATCATAGCCGTTTCGTTCAATATCCTTAAGTAGTGCATTAATGCGACGTAAGGTCTTTTTGTCTTGCACTTGCCAGTAAAGGTAATCCTCCCAGGCATCATCATCCCATAATTTACGCATCGGCTACCTCGTTCATGGCATGTTCCCGGCCTTTGCCTAAGTCCATACGTTCTGCAGCGGCAAGAAGTCTCTGATAGTTTGCCTGAGAATAAAAGGGATCAGTATTGTAAGAAACAACTTCGAACGGAAGTTTATGCTCTCTTAAAACTGCTTTAACAAACATATTAATAGCTGTCGAAACATTCATGCCAACATCTTCGCAAAATGATTCAAAGCTCTTTTTCATTTCTACATCCATACGTACGCTCAGCGTTGTCTGTGCCATGTCAGATCTCCTGTAAATAGATAAAATACTATATTGTTTATACACTGTCGCATACTGTATCACATATATACTGATAATGTCGTTCATTTTTGATGATTGAACAGACATAACATCATTTATAATTCCAAAAGCTTAGCCGAGAATCCCAGGTGGGTTTCTCGGCTAAGCAATGTACTTAAAAAAATGGTGTAGTAATGACTTACTATGAAGTAGTCTTATGAAAGAGCATGAGTGGCTGCGAGGAAAGCGCTTGTGTTGGAGAAGCAGCAGGAACCGCATACCTGGATGTCACGGGCTGCAGCGGCGCCACCGCAGTAGAGGCCGGGGATGGGCTTGCCCATTTTGTCGAGAACCTGGATGTTCTCATTAATGGCAAGACCTGCTGACGTTGCATAAAGCATACCGCCCTGCTTTGCACCATGGAACGGAGCTTTAACAATGGGGAACAGATACTCGGGATGCTCAGCGTAGGGACCATCAGGATCTTCTCCGGCTTCTACAATAGCATTGTAATTATCAACGGCCTTAACCAGGACCTCCGGGTCAAGACCGAGCTTCTCGGCAAGCTCTTCAATGGTGTCGGCGCTCTCAATGAGACCTTCCTCCATTGCGGTTTCTACTCCGCCCTTGTAGTCCCAATAAATCTCGGGAACGCGATAGAGCTCGTCACCAAAGACAGCCGGGTCAAGCGGCATGCGGCACATTTGCTGGTCAAAACCAAGCGAGCGCTCATACCAGTCATCATCAAAGATTACATAGCCATGATTGCCGGGTAAGCCCTTGAGCAGTTTACCCTGTGCGGTAAAGCCCGAGAGTCCGGTGGTACCATACGAGTAACGGTCGCCATGAACGTCGATGCCCAGCCACGGCTGGCGGCAAACCTGGATAACAGGAGCATAGAGAAGGCTTTCCCACGGCATGCTGTCAAGACCACCGTCGAATACACCAAACTGGTCATATCCGCCAAACTCGGCGCCGGCGCCAAAGCCCATGCGGATGCCCTTGCCGTCGGTAAAGCCGCCGGCGACGTTGACCTTGCAACGGAGTGCGTCAGGAGCATATTTGGCAAGCATGGCACGGTTGGCCTGAATGCCGTTGGTGGCAATAAGGACTCCCTTGTTTGCCTTAACATAAATAGTAGAATCATCTTCAGCAGTGCACATAACGCCCTTAACGGCGCCGTCAGCCATAATAAGAGCCTCAGCCTCGGTTGAAAGGAGGAACTGGCCACCCTTCTCCTCAATCTTTGACGCAAGGAACTTGGTGAGATATGTCATGCTCTCAAGGTTCATCTTGTTAACAGCCGAACCCTCAGGGCAAACGGCATAAACAGCTTCACCGCCAACGCAGTAACCAGGCTCAAACGGCAGGCCCAAACCCTCAAGCCACTCAACAAGCTGCTTAGAGCCGGCCATAACATTGTCAATAAAAGGACGCTGCTTGGCGCCAAAAGGAGCGCTTGCGTAAAACTTCTCGCGGAGAGTCTCGGTAACGTCAGGAAGACCGGCTTCAGTCTGGCAACGGGTTCCGCTCACAAATGCAAATACGCAAGCCTCTTGGGTTTCTCCGCCAACAACAGGCATTTTCTCAATAACTATAGCGCTTGCACCAAGGTCAAGAGCGCGCAGTGCACCGCTCATGCCTCCACCGGAACCAATAACAACAAAGTCAGCCTCATAATCATAAGCAGCGGGCTCATCTACCGGCGGAATGGGCTCGGTCTCGCCAGGACCGTCTGTCTCATATGCAACATTTGCAGCATTCGCAAAAGGAACGCTCAAACCGGCAACAGCGGCGGTACCTGCAGCAGCGGCAACAAAATTACGACGGGTCATCTCCATGGCAGTTTTCCTCTCAGGGGGGGTAATGTAAACACTTGCAACACAGCGCAATGTGCGTGCAAGTTCTGACAAAACAAACCATAAGACCGTATGGGCGGTGACGCAAATAAAAATACGTCATATATTGATGTCGTTCCGTTTGCAGAGTTATACAGAATTGTTATAGCTGCTTGTAATCCATACTATTTATGGCCAAATTCCTGAATAACCGCGACTCTGCAACCCTGTAAAAAGGTCTCGAGTACACTTTGGGATCTGGGTTTTCTGTATACCAAATACGACGGGTATACATGCGGTTCGGCGTCATTAGGCACTCGGTCAATAAGAATTTGATTCATGGCGCTCTGTGCAGCGAATGCAGAAGATGTCATGATGAGTTCATCAGGCTGTAGGCTAAAGATAAAGTCAGTCAATCCATCAATATCTTTGAGGATATATTTTGGCTTAAACCCATAGCGCTCGCATACTTTTCTTACGCCAATATTCCAGTCTTCATATTGCGGATCAATGGCGTTCATAAGGGTTGTCTCGGCAAGATCTGCAAAGTAAAAAGGTTCTTTATAAGCGAGCGGGTTATCTCGATGAAGCCAAATATGGAATGGCTCTTCATACAACAGCTCACATACAAAATCTTGAGGTAGGTTTTGAGGCACATAATAAATAGGTGACACATCAACCAAACCATCAAGTACTGCTTTGAGTGGAGAGGTATGCTCGGTCCTCACAAGACGGATATCCATACCTGGATACTCTCGTTTAACAGCAGCCACACCGCTCATAATAAAACGTGTGACATAACCGTCGAGTGGGGTGGTATGAATACGTATGGGTTTTCCTTTTGCTTTGGCTACATCTCTACATTGCGCTACTGCATCATCAAACTCTTCAATAAGCGGTGAGATCAGTTCGAGATAGCGCTTGCCTGCCGGTGTTAAAGAAAGCGGTGTTGACCTTGTGACGAGTGTAAATCCCAGTTCTTTCTCAAGCTGAGCAATATGTCTGCTTAACCCCGGTTGTGTCATATTCAACCGTTTGGCTGCGGCAGTAAAATTCATGCATGAAGCCAGTACCAAAAACTCGCGGGAATACTCCAGCACGTTACCAGACCCCTTTCGCATAGCATCGATAACAAATCTGTATTATAGCAGGTAACTGATATGTACGCTATACTTTATGAAACAAATGTCTTTACCGAGAGACTTGTTGGGTTCGCAGGGCTTTAGCCATATCTTTCACTTCTCTGCACAAAAGCGTAACCATAAGAGTTTGAGAGGACCTTGGGTTTCCGCGTTCCTTCTCGGCTGGATACTCTGCTATACTTAACCGGCAGATAAAGTGAGAGGAGGGATGATGATACAGGATATTTACCCAAGTAAGCTTGACAATAGGTTTATGTCATGCGAGATAAATGATGAAGATAATCTCCTCGTGTTCGATCATGATGGGAAACTGTATATAAGTGCAGAAGAAGGGGAATTACGGTTCCTTACCGGCGCAGAAGCTCAAAGTGATCAGGCAATATATCTTTTCTCCCTTGATGATAGGAAATACTTTTTCCTGGCAGATGCCTGTGATTACCACAAGGAGGGCTATACTTACCGCTCGGTAAGAGAGCTCCGGGACGTGTCTTGTGGCAAAGAATTGTTTGCGGCTTTCACTGCGTATCATTTATGGAAGTGGTACACCGACAACAGATTCTGCGGCAAGTGTGGCCATAAGCTTGGTTTTGCCAAGGAAGAGCGGGTTCTTAAGTGCCCAAACTGCAACAATACTGTTTATCCTCGTATTAACCCTGCTGTTATTGTGGGAGTTATCAAAGACGACTGCCTGCTCATTACCCGGTACAACAGAGGTTATGCACATAATGCCCTTGTCGCAGGTTTTACCGAGATTGGCGAAACGCTCGAAGAGACTGTTGAACGTGAGGTTATGGAAGAAACCGGGGTACATGTTAAAAATATCAGGTACTATAAATCCCAGCCTTGGGGCATGGCACAGGATATCCTTGTTGGGTTTTACTGCGAAGCAGCGGATGGCGGCACTATTCATATGGACAAAACCGAGCTCAAATATGCCGAGTGGGTTAAGCGGGAAGACATTGTATTGCAGCCCAATAACTTAAGTCTTACGAACGAAATGATGAGAGTCTTTAAAGAGAACAAGATTGACGGTAACTAAGGGAGGTAACGTAGCATGAAGATCATGAAGCGTGTCATTAATATACTGGTTGCCATGACTGTAGGTCTGATGGGATTCTGTACCTGTGCATGCGCTTCTGAAGAGGCGAATCCTCCAGGTAAGGCAGTGGAAACACCGGCAGATGCAACCAAGTGGGTTGAGACATTACTTGGAGACAATCCTCAGGTTTTGGAAGATGCATGGCTTATGACAAGCCAAATGAAACTTGCCATTGCTTTGTCGGGCGGAATGGCCAAGACTGCGGAGTCTTTGTCTTCTTTAGGGACAATCGAGAAGATTGGTTCTGCTTATGAAGGCGAGCTTAAGGGGTACAAAGTCTTTTATGTTCCATGTGTTTTCTCGGCTATGTCAATAGACTTGATTGTTGTTACGGATAACGGGGCTGTAGCGGGATTACAGACCGGCCCTTATACCGGAGACAAAGATGAAGCAGCAGAGTCAGACTTGTTTGACAGTATTGAGCTGTCTCTTCCCGTACCGTCACTTCAAGGAGAACTTCCCGGTACATTGACTGTTCCCAAGGGGGAAGGCCCGTTCCCGGCTGTTGTGCTCATACAAGGTTCCGGACCGAGCGACCGCGATGAGACCATGATGAATGCGAAGCCATTCAGAGATATCGCAGAAGGCCTTGCCGAGAAAGGCATCGCGGTATATCGCTTTGATAAACGCACGTATGTCTATGGTGTCGAGTTAATGGATGATCATCAGGCAACGCTTGTGGACGAAAGTATTGCAGACGCGGTAGCTGCCGTACAACTCCTGGCTACGCAGGATAAGATTGATCCTTCCCGAATTTTTGTGCTGGGACACAGCCTGGGCGGCAATGCTATTCCGGCCATTGACCAGGCGCTTCAAGACCAACCCGTTTCTGCGTGCGGGTACATTTTGATGGCAGCTTCGACAAGGCCGCTTGACCAGCTGATGCGCGAACAATACGACTATCTGTATTCTCTGATGCCCGAAATTACTTCCGAGCAGCAGGCAGAAAAAGATGCACTTTTTGCCGAACTTGATAAACTGGAAAATCTTGATTCACTGACTGAAAATGATATGATCGCGGGAGCATATGCACCATACTGGAAGTGGCTCGCAGAGTATGATGTGCTCAAGACTGCTCAGGAGATTACCAAGCCGTGTTTGCTTCTTCAGGGAGAAGAAGATTACCAGGTAACGGTTGAGGATTTTGAGATTTGGAAAGACGCTTTTGGAGAAAAAGAAAACTGGCAACTGGTTCTCTACCCAGGGCTCATCCATATCTTTACAACCGGTCAAAAATCAGAAGGCGCCGCAGCATATGCTCACGCCGAGAAGGTAGATGCTCAGGTTATTGAAGATATCGCCGCTTTTGTAAATCAAACAGAAGCAAAATAAACCGAGAAGAAACTCTACTGATCCGGTAAAATGTTGAATACAGAAAGTTGGCAGGTGAAGAGACAATTATGTCTATTGAGCGCGCAAAAGCTTATTTGACACAAAAAGGAATGCTCGATCGCGTGATGGAGTTTGAGCAGTCGAGCGCTACGGTTGAGCTGGCAGCTTTGGCAGTTGGTTGTGAACCGGCGCGCATTGCTAAAACTCTTTCGTTTAATGTTGACGGACGAATAGTGCTCATTTTGTTTGCCGGTGATGCACGCGTTGATAACCGCAAGTTCAAGGATTATTTCCATACCAAACCTCGTATGCTTGCAGCAGAAGATGCTCAGCGTCTCATTGGCCATGACGTGGGTGGTGTTTGTCCGTTTGGCATTAACGACGGTTGCGAAGTTTTTCTCGACGAGTCTCTCAAACGGTTTGATATTGTGTATCCTGCTGCCGGAAATGCCACCAGTGCAGTGCGGCTTACCCCGGCAGAACTCGAACAACTATGCACTCCCTGTACCTGGATTGATGTATCAAAACTTCCCGAATCTTAGTACATTATGATTTTTTCTCTACGGAGGTTATCCCAAGAATAAAGCCGCACGGTAAATCTGTGTAAATCGATAAGTTTAATAAATATTACTTATTGCTACACTTTTGCATGCATTATTTTGTCACGTTTCTGTAAGAAAATGCACGCTCGATGGGTGGCTTTTCTGGGACTGCAAAAGGCTTGTGATACCGGGTTATTCCTCAAATGAATCTTATTGCTGTGTTAGGATGAAGGCATTAACAGCTAATTTTAAGATTTTGTAATTGGGGAGGCTTATATGTTTACTAAGTCTTTTGTGATGTATTTACTCATGATTATACTGGTTTTTGTGGCGCTACCGGTTGCGGGGCTTGCTCAGGAACAAGAGAATTTATCTACAGGGTTTGTGGTGATAGATATTTCTGAAGACAGCGCATTGGGAGTTTTTCCTCATGATCTGACGATTACAGAAGAGAAAGAGGTTGCGCCGTTATTGTATTTAGAAGAGGACGCTTTGCCGCAGGAGACATTTGACTGGTCTTATGAGTCAGACGCAGAGGAATCCTGGTACTATGTTGAAGACTCCCATGATTATTCCTCATTTTCTCTCTATGAATCAGCTGTCAATGATACACGGGAATATGGTTATGGGGAGGAAGAAGCACGGAGTCCTCAAACAGACTCTCAAGTTCAATGGACCGGTTGGCACAAAGAGAACGGGGTTTGGTACTATTACGACCAAAACAGTAACCTTCTGCATGGTTGGCAAAAGTACAAGGACGCCTGGTATTATTTGGATACAGCCAGCGGCGCTATGCAAACCGGGTGGCGTTTGATTAATGATGCCTGGTATTATTTTGAAGCAAGCGGCAAAATGCGTACAGGCTGGCTCAAGTATAATGATACCTGGTATTACCTCGGAGCCGGCGGCAAAATGAGAACAGGCTGGATAAGCTGGAATGATAAGTGGTACTACTGTACGCAGAGTGGTCGCATGGTTACGGGTTGGCATAAGATCGATGATGTGTGGTATTACTTCAACAATCCTAGCGGGTCTATGAGAAAGGGCTGGCTTCTCTACCATGACTCCTGGTATTATCTCGCCCAAAATGGCAAAATGCAGGTGGGCTGGCTCCAAATAAACAGCGCGCGGTACTATCTTAACCCAAGCGGACGCATGCAAACCGGCTGGAAAAAGATCGACGGTTTTTGGTATTACTTTGGTTCGAACGGCAAAATGAGAACCGGCTGGCAACAAGTCAATGACAGCTGGTACTTTTTGAACGGCGACGGCCAGATGCACACCGGCTGGCTCCGGCGGGGGAGCTATTTGTACTATCTGGATACAGCGTCAGGCAAAATGTACACAGGTTCGCATGTGATTGCAGGTGTGACGTGCTATTTCGAAGAATCAGGCAGAGCGAGTTCAGTCCCTTTGAACGGTACTACTCTACGACAAGGCGATGCATGCTATTCATACGAGCTTTATTTTTTGGACAATACCTATGAGGGCTTGTGGAGTGGTGTTTCTCGCCCTGTTTATATGAGGACCGAGAATACCCAGCCGGATTCCATACGGCTTACTAACAAAGACGGCGAGAACATAGTGAGTTTTGGTGGTTATACCTTCAGCGATATAACTTATAAAAATAATATTGTTGCAAACGGCTTCAGAAGTGTCGAGGGCGGCTATCTTATAGCGCTTAATTTGAGTGATCCCGGTATATATACCATGCAATTGCGTGAACTGACTTTTGAGGGATATGTAGTAGTGCAGGAGTTTACGCTTGAGGTGCAGGATTACGATGCGGCTTTAACCACTTGGATTGATACGCTTATAGAGGACTATACTACACCCTCAATGACTTCGCTTGAAAAGATGCAGGAGATATGCGATTACTTGGACAATAAATCAGGCTTTTCTTACCATACGTGTCATGATGACAAAACAGTATATCTTGCCGGTATGCCCAACCAGCCCTTTTTTATAACAAAACGCTGGGATTCGTCGGTATCTCCCTATGTTTTGTCACTGATCGCGCAAAGAATCGGCGGTTTTGAAGACGTTCATGATTGCTATGATGATTACGACAGGACTAAAGAAGAGTGGGCAACTACCCATTACCTGTGCAGGGTGACATATGAGGGCAGCGATTATTACTTTAGTTCGTGTCCCGCTATGAGTTCCGGAGAGGTGGGTGAAGTCGTTCCTCTTGATCTCAACAATACCGGCAGTCTGTATCTCATACCGTAATGCGTAATGCAGGGCTGCAAGTTTCATGCAATACTCCTGTAAACAGGAGTTTTATGAGCCGGAATTATTAAGGAATATCTTTTTGACAGACAGGGTCTTTGCGGTTTGGTGTATGGTAGTGATACTTTTATAGAAGCTTGGCTGATACTGCGGTTTCCGCAGATGAGATAGGTTAGGTTTGTTGAAGTCATATGAGCGCAAAAGAGCAAGCAACTACCATTCCTATACGGGTTACGCCAAAAGCACAGAGCAATGCAGTTCTGGGTGTTGCAGTTGATGATGCCGATCGTAGTGAAGTGTGCGTGCGGGTAACTGCTGCTCCTGAGGGAGGCAAGGCTAATAAAGCGGTGTGCGAAGCAGTAGCCAAATCTTTGGGTATTGCCAAAGGTAAGGTCTGTGTAGTGCGCGGCGAGACATCCAGGCATAAAATGGTAGAAGTTGATCTGGACGAGAAAACCGTTGAGTCATGGATCGAAGGGTTGCCACGGGTATGAGTAATATCGCCGAGGCAAAAGCTCTGTTAAAGCGCCATTTTGGTCATAGCGAGTTTAGGCCCGGCCAGCTCGAGCTTATAGAAGCCGTCCTTTCCAAACAGGACGTGATGGGTGTTATGCCCACCGGTGCCGGTAAATCTATAATTTACCAGATACCCGCCCTTATGGGCGAGGGGCTGACCGTTGTTGTATCTCCCTTGATTTCGCTTATGAAAGACCAGGTCATAGCTCTGCGTGAGGCTGGAATCGAAGCGGCATGCATTAACAGTAATATGTCTATGCATGAAATAGATGATGCCTGCGGTTTGGCGCTCACAGGTTTATGCAAGCTGCTCTATGTTGCTCCGGAACGTCTCGAGACACCACGTTTTCAGTCTTTAATAAGCCAAATTACCGTAGACATGGTAGCTGTTGATGAAGCACACTGTGTTTCTCAGTGGGGCCAGGATTTTAGACCAAGCTATTTGGGCATATCGCCGTTTGTAGAGAGTCTGCCTGCTCGTCCCGTTATGATTGCACTGACAGCAACTGCTACAGCATTTGTGCGTGATGATATTATTCAGGCTTTAAAGCTCAAAAATCCCCATGTACTTGTGTCTGGTTTTGACCGCCCCAATCTTATGTTTGCCGTTGAGCGTCCTGAACCAAAGGAAAAAGAGACCTGCCTGCTCAAGCTCATTAAACAACGAGCCGCCCGCAAAGACGCTCCCGGCGGAGCAGCGTCAGGGCAAACCGGTATTGTCTATTGTTCGACCCGCAACACGGTTGAGGATATTTGCGATTTGCTCCGGCGCAAGGGCTATGCCGCAACTCGGTATCACGCAGGATTAAGCGCGGCAGAGCGTCATCAAAATCAAGAGGATTTTCTCTATGACCGCGCTACTATTATGGTTGCAACCAACGCGTTTGGCATGGGGATTGACAAATCGAACGTGGGTTTTGTGATCCATTACAATATGCCTTCAGATTTGGAGGGCTACTACCAGGAAGCGGGACGTGCCGGCCGGGATGGAAGCCCTGCGGATTGCATACTCATATATAACAAAAAGGACGTTCAGACGTGCCAGTTTCTCATTGATCTCAGCCGTGATAATAACCTCAATGCACAAAAGCCTTTTGATGAGGTCGAACGTCTGTACGAGCGCGACTGCGAGCGTCTTAAACGCATGACGTTTTACTGCACCACAACTGATTGTCTGCGCTCAACAATTCTGCGCTATTTTGGCGAGAAAGATGCTCCGTTCAGATGTGAGCATTGTTCGAACTGCTCGACCGATATTGAAGAGCGCGATGTTACCATAGACGCTCAGAAAATTGTAAGCTGCGTGGCCAGAATCCAGCGCATGGGAAGGCAGGTAGGTAAAAGCAGCATTATTGATGTCCTGCGCGGGTCAACCGCACAAAAGATTTGTGACTGGCATTTTAACGAGCTTTCTACATATGGCATCATGAAAGACGAATCCGCAATGCATATTCGCTATGTGTTCGATTCTCTTATTGACAAAGGATACCTTGCTGTGACAAGCGGTCAGTATCCCACCGTGTTTATGACAACAGAGGGTCTTACCTGGCTTACCAAAACCAAAGAACCGTTTATTATTAAGATCGCAAAGCGAACCGAGAAAATCTTTAAACAAGACAAAAAAGGCCTTTTGGCAAACGCAGCTCCTCATTCAGGGCACAAGTCTGCGGGTTCCGCAAAGTCTGCTGCAAAACAAACGCCAAAGTCTGTGGAAGAAGCCGGCACCTTTACCGAGCTCTTTTATGATGCCCAGCTTTATGAGGAGCTTCGCAAGCTGCGTACCCAAATCGCCGCAGAAGAGCAGGTCCCTGCATACATTGTCTTCTCGAATGCATCTCTTGCGGATATGGCAACAAAAAAGCCGCTTGATGAAGACGCATTCCTTGATGTTATGGGTGTGGGTGTTGCAAAAGCCGCGAAATACGGAACCCGCTTTGTGTCCTGTATCAAGAAATACCTGGGGTGACACAGAGACGGTTCTTGAGATATCATAGTTATGGAGTGTAATACCACAGAAAGGGGCGTTGAGTTTGGATACCCAAGACAGACCGCTCGTAAGTGTGATAGGGGCGTTTTACAATATTGAGAAGTATGTACGCCGATGTATGGATTCATTGCTCAAACAAGACACTACTGACTATGAGATCATTGGCATAGACGACGGTTCAACAGATGCGACAGGTGTTCTTCTCGATGAATATGCATCGCATCAAGCGGTGCGCATATTCCATAAACCAAACGGCGGGCTGTCTGATGCGCGAAATTATGGCGTACAACAGGCCCAAGGTAAATATGTTACCTTTGTTGACGGGGATGACTTTGTGTCTCCGTATTATGTAAGCGCTCTTTTACGTGCCATGGACAATATACCAAACAGGCTTGTTGTATCCAACCCGGTCTTGGTAAAGGAGAACGAGAGTTTTGCCTGGAAGCAACCTCCTGAGCAGGCAGAAGCTTGGACGCAATCAGGCCTTGCAAGCGCTATGTGCTATGAAGAAATCATGCCCGGTGCTTGGGCGCACTTGGCTCCGCGCGAAGCGTATCTCGAGATACCTTTCCCCGTTGGAAGAAAATACGAGGAACTTGCCACTATTGGCAGTTATTTGCGAACAGCACAAAGCTTTATGGTTATAAAGGAACCTATCTATGCATATGTGTTGCACGAGGGCTCTATTACCCACTCAAAACAAGTGCTCTATGCCCAGCTGGAAGACTGCCAGTTTGCGCTCGAGCAGTTCCGGCAGTCAATGTCACAGATTGACGGTCTGGATCCTCGGGATATCGACTATTTTGTTTGCTTGGAATACTCCCGCATGGCGCGTCTTGCATACAATACCCTTGATCAAAAAGAGCGCGCCCTCGATCTTGCACAAAGCTGCCGAGAATATATTAAAAACCGGCTTGACCAGCTTAAAAGCAATCCTCGCATAAGCAAAGCCAACAAGCTGCGTATGCAGTTGTTTGTTATGAATCCGTCACTTTACCGTTTTGCTTTTGATGTATACGACAGATTCATCAAGTAAACGAGCTGCACAAGTGCAGGCTACAACGTTCGTTGGCTGAGTTTGCGTCATGTTAAACTAAAGAGAAACAGCGAAACGCGTGGTTTACGCGGTCTTCAGCGCGCGGAACAGTCATATAATCGCCATACATTGCCTCAAGGTAAGCCTGCCAATTACCCCCTGCCGCAAAGTGCCTGTCTCTAAATCGCATAGTTGTGCTCATTAACAAATCGCTCTTTTTCATGCGTTCTTGTGGACCGCATGTCCAAGCCACTGAAGCCACATACTCTGAAGTGTCAAAATCAATGCTCTGGGCCCGGCTCGAGATGGCTTGTCCGTAATAATCGCTGCCTGCAAACGCAAGCTTGATATGCTCATACAAAACCGCAGGCAACTTAAGGATTGCACGTGCTAAGGTAAAACCTGTTCCCATTGGCGCGCTCGCCAAAAGCAATCTCTTCTTAAGCTTGTGTGCCTCGGCAAGATACTGAGCACATTCCTCTTTGTCCGCCGGAACTCCGTCAATGGGGAATATGTCTATCCACAAGTAGTTATCTCGTACATCTAAAGGATCATATACGCCGTAACGAGTATCAATGATTTTAGCATATGGTATTGTTGCGTTTTGAGCTTCGATACTTATGAGTTGTCGAGTATCACTCAAGGGAGACTCGAGCAAAAGCTCATGCATCTTCATATAGTCAGGCCTTGGCATCATAATGTCAATATCGTCATCCCAGGGAATAAAACCCTGATGGCGCACGGCTCCCAAAAGGGTTCCTCCGCAAAGGCAGTATCTCAATCCATGTACTTCACAAAACGTCGAAAATTTACACATCATGTCATAAAGCAGGTCCTGAATCTGCTCGAGCGAAAGATCAAATGCTGGGTCAGGAAGACCTTTCTTCTTGAACAATGCAAACGTGCCCATACTCGTCTCCGTCACTTTAACGCACAATCATGAGACATCTCTTCTTGGTATTTCCGAGCATCTTTAAAAAAGCTCCAGATCATGGTAATCATAATAATGCCAAGAGGAAATGCAGAAATAATGCTTACTGATTGGATATTACTCATAGAGCTTTCGGAGAAAACAAGGGCTATTGGCAAAACAATAAGCAGAACACACCAGAGAAGCTCTATAAGCTTGTGCGGTTGCGCATCAGTCTCCATGCTTTTGTAGCTATAGCAGGCTGCCGTATAAGCAATTGAGTCAAAAGATGTCGCATAAAACGTAATCATGGTAATAAGGGTTAAAATCAGTATAAAGGTTGCAAAAGGCATTGTGTCTACAATGCTCAGAATGAGGTCATACAAATCTCCGCTTGCCGCATATTGAGAAATAAAGTCTGCTGCGCCAGATACCTGCAAGCCCAAAGAATAGTTTCCCAAAACAATAAAGCCCACAATGGTCGAGCCTACACCAAATACAAAGCCGCCGAGAATAACCTGCTTAATTGTTCTGCCCCGGGAAATGTTACCAATAAAGAACGGAGCCGCTATGCACCACACCATCCAATAGGCCCAGTAATAAATGGTCCAGTCTTGCGGGAAGTTTGTTGTTCTCCCTGCATCGGTATAGGTTGCAAGGCCAATAAAGTTTTGAATCATTTTCCCGAGCGATTCAAAACCGTTCTCAATAATAAACCGGCCCTGGCCTCCCACGAGCAATACAAAAATGAGTAGCCCAAAAAAGAGAAAGATGCAGATTTTTGCGAGTAGGCTTATGCCTTTGAATCCATGCAGTACAGCATACGTATAAACCGCGCACGTGATAATCAAGATGATAATGGTAACAGCTGTTCTGCTGAGTTCGATGTTAAAAAGCTTTACGAGAATACCTGCCATGAGAGGAGTGGCAACGCTAAATGTTGTCGCAGTGCCTGCCAAAAGAGCAAAAAGCGCAAAAAGGTCAATTATGCGTCCCAAAAGGCCGTCGGCATGTTTGCCTATGACGGGCCTGCAGGCTTCAGAGTATCTCTTGCGGTCTCTTTGACGCACATGAAGCATGAACCCAAAGGCTACTGCTAATACCAGGTAAAATGCCCATGGAATAAAACTCCAATGGAACAGCGGGAAGACGCCTGCCCACTCGGCAACAGAGCCCATTTGTTCTATATGGGGATTTGTTGCATACATAACCCATTCAGAGAAGGAATAAAAGAGAATATCTGCTGCCAAACCGCAGGTAAACATCATGCAACCCCAGGTAAAGAATGAATACCTGGGTTTTTCTCCGGGTTCTCCCAAAACAATGTTTCCAAACTTTGAGAACGCCATATAGAGCGCCACAAGCAAGAAACCTAAACCTATAACTAGATAATACAGACCCAGGGTATCACCAAAAAAGAATCTGATTTGCCCAATGGTATCATTTGATTCTTCGGGAAATATAAACAGGAATAAAGCCAGCCCCACAATTAAGAAAAAGGGGACAAGCGTGGTTATCCAGTCTACTTTGCCAACACGTGTTACCATGGTTTAAGCCCCTTCCAACATGTCTTTATATGACTCATCGTATGCAATGAGCTCATCTAGCCCGTCAATTTCTGTTACATCTTCACGCTTCATTTCTTTAATTCCCAGCGTGTACTCTTGTGGATAGCATAAAAGAGCGACATTGTCCCAATAGATTTGGCGGTTCTTTTTGACCTCGAACTCAATCTCAATGTGTTTTTGCAGTTTAATGCCGTCTTCTTTAGACCAGCGGCTAATAGAATACAGTTGCCAGCCACCTGACCCGCCGTTTGTAGAACATGATCTAACAATGCCGTCCTCAACAGTCAGCAGCCATTCTTTGGTAGGTACATCTGTCCAAACGGCGTTATATCCTGAACGTTCAAAACAGGGATCAAGAATCTCGCTGTTTGTTATAACCTGGTCGCCGTCAAGAATAATACAGTCTCCCAGGTATTCACGGGCAACATAAAGCGAGCTGATGTTATTGCAGGTATCATAATAGGGGTTTTCTATGAGATCAATTCCTTCATATTCTGTCATAAGCGCATTGAACTGCTCTTTAAGATGTCCAACCACAATATGGATTTCTGCAATACCATTTTTGTGAAGCGCTTCTATAGCTGTGTTAATCATGCTCACGCCATGCACTTTTATAAGGGGTTTTGGAGTTTTGAACGTAAGCGGCTGCAGTCTTTTTCCTATGCCGGCGGCCATAATAATTGCGCGGGTGGCTTTGTGGGTTTTTTGGCTCATTTATAGCCCCTTTGCTGAAATCTCGTTCCGGGCAATTACATAATAATCTTTGGCGTAACGGTATTGTTTGAGCGAGTATTCACTAAACTCCACGCCGAGGTTCCTCTTATACTCACACCAATTGGACCATAGGAGACCGCATATAGATACATAACAGTATATTTTTGCTCTTGTCGCATTATCGCATGTATTATCAAAATATAAATCAATCAGTTCATCAATGTGCTGCCGGTCAAAAAAGCTGTAAATACAAAACATTGCTATGTCTACATGCGGGTCCTGCATTCCGGCATATTCCCAGTCTGTGAGCTGAAGTTTTTCTTCTCCGGCATGGCGGTAAAACAAAAAATTGTCGGGAATGGCATCGATGTGAGTCAAAGACCAAGCCTTTGACTGTGCATCCACAAACGTTTTAAGTGATAATACGTTTGCTTTTGTTTGTGCATAATCACGGTAAATGCTTGGCTGTCCGTTCCAAAGCGACTCATAAAACTCAATTTGCCCAAACAAATCAAAACTATGCGTGACTTTAAGGTCCATTTCATGGAAGGCTCGTAGTCGTTGCATACATCTGGAAAGGTCATCTTTACTGCTGATGTCTGCGGTCCTTACACCGTCCAGATACTTGGTAATTTTATAGCCGGTTTCAGCATCAATGTAAAGCGGGTCATCACAGAGGCCTTTCCCGGAGATTGTATGGTAAACCTCTGCTTCCTGTGCCCTGTTTATGAGCAGCTCTGTGCCTTCACCGGGGATTCGCATAATATATTTTTCCCCGCTGACCGTAAACAAAAACGAGCGGTTTGTCATGCCTTTCTTTAAGACGCTGATATCTGTAACCTCGGCAGGAGTTGTGCTAAGTGTGCGCGCAATAACATCAATGGCGCTTGACTTGAGGTGGTTTGATGCACTGTCAATATCTCTAAGCTGTTCAAAGGTATTAATCTCCACAACATGAGAAGCATGTACAACCCGCGCCGGCAAGAGCCATTTTGAACCCTGTAAAAGTACAGTCTCCCAAAACTCATCATCATGGCCTTTGCTCTCGATAAACGAGCCAATGCGTTCACGTAAAACTTTAGCATCTTCCTCGGTAATATACGCGATACCAACCATTGCATTGCCGCCGGTTCCTTCGTCAACGGGAACAAGCTCGTTCTTGCGATTTACCCGAACCGTGCTCTCATTATCAACAAGATCGCTTACCATGTACCAGGAATAAAACTCACGTGTGTTAAAGGGATTGTTATCGCACCAAACATCAGAAGGAACTATATAGGTATTAGAGATACGGTCTTTTACAAGGCCGAGAGAAACCAGGTTATTCTTTTTGGCATATTCGGAGTTCACAATAAGGTCAATACCAAATTCATCAATAAGATAATCAAACTTTTCTTTCATGAAGCCAACAACAACAGTGATATCTGTAATCCCAACTTCATGGAGCTGTTTTATCTGGCGCTCAATCAGCAATTCTCCCTGCACTTCAAGAAGAGCTTTGGGAACCACATAATTGATAGGTACCATGCGCATACCAAAACCTGCAGCCAGGATGATGGCGTTTTTGGGACGCTTTGCCTCGGATTCCTGTTTTGCCTTTTGTGTAAGTTCAAGGGTTTCTGTTACATACCCTTCGTTTATGAGCACTTTGAGTGATCTGTTAACGATCCCCAATGAATGCCCTGTTTTTTGGGCAAGCGTACGCTGGTTTATGTAGGGCTCCAGAAAGAGCACATTCAAAATATCGTACTCTTGAACGTTCATGAACATACTACTTTCTAATATCGTGAACATTGCGTGATATAATAATAGCTTCGATTCACAAAAGCCAGGTCAGGAAGATTTTGGAGTTGATTCTTCGCAAAACGTACATGCAACCTGTGACAGGCCAATAAGAAGAAGATAAGTCATCCTCAGGATGTTATAAGGCATTTAATTTGAAGTAAGCAGTAACAAAAAAGGGCTTCTCGGCATCTTGATATTTGCCGGGAAGCCCTTTTGATGCGTTGAGGTTATACCGCTTACGCGATACCTGCCCAGGTCATAATCTTAGGAATATATCCCATCACAAAGATAACTATGATAAGGATGGGCAGACCAAAGCGAATCCAGCCCTTCGCCCATAAGGGGAAGCGAAGACCCTTACCCGCGTCGGCCTCGTCAACAAAGTTGTCCCAGCCCCAGCCGAGTTTCTTGCTGACGCAGAAGATAACATAGAGCAAAGCGCCAAGCGGGAGCAGGTTGTTCGATACGATGAAGTCCTCGAGATCCTGAACGCCGCCAATGCCCGGAACCGCAAAGCTGTCCCACATATTAAAGCCAAGTGCGCACGGAATGCTGAGAACAATAAGAAGAATGCCATTAATAACAACTGACTTCTTGCGATCCCAACCCCACTTCTCCTCGGCAAAGCTAATGATCATTTCGAAAACCGCAATAACGGTAGAAAGTGCAGCAAAGCTCATGAACAGGAAGAACAGGCAGCCCCACAGCTGTCCGAGAGGCATTTGGCTAAACACGTTGGGAAGAGTAACAAATACGAGACCGGGGCCTGCACCGGCGTCTACATTAAATGCGAAGCAAGCCGGGAAAATAATAAGGCCTGCTACGAGTGCTACAAAAGTATCAAGTCCGCAAATACGTACTGCTTCGCCCGTGAGGGAACGCTCTTTACCAATGCGGCTACCAAAGACTTCCATCGAAGAAATACCGAGCGAAAGCGTGAAGAACGCCTGACCCATAGCCGCATACACGGCATCTCCAAGCTGAGTAATACTAAACGCGCCTTCGGCATCGTTCAAAAGCCTGCCAAAATCAGGAATCAGATAGAATTCGATACCTGCCTGAGCACCGGGAAGCGTAACGCTACGCACGGCAAGGGCAGCCATAAGCACAAGAAGCGCTACCATCATAACCTTGGTTACGCGCTCAACGCCCTTCTGCAGACCAAGGCTGCAAACCAAAAGGCCAATAACAATCGCAACAAACATCCAGGCAACCATCTCGCCGGGATTTGCCAAAAGACTGTTAAAGACCTCGCCTGTTGCGGCTGCATCTAATCCGTTAAAGGTGCCCAGTCCCATCTTTGCAGTGTAAGAAAGCATCCAGCCGCATACAACGGTATAGAACATCATAAGAATGAAGCAACCCAGGAACGAGAACCAGCCAAACCAGTTCCAATGCTTGGTAGGAGCCAGTGCTTTAAAAGCTCCTGCTGCCGTACGCTGGCTTGCACGGCCAACCGAGAACTCCATGATCATAACCGGCAGGCCCAAAATGACCAGGAAGAGCAAATAAATCAAGATAAATGCTGCTCCGCCATACTGGCCGGTAATATAGGGGAAACGCCAAATATTACCTAAACCGATGGCACAACCGGCCGAGATCAGGATGAATCCTAATCGACTTGCAAAATGCTCGCGCGAGCCTTGCGGGGCACTCCCCGCAAAGTGGCTGCCGAGTGGTTTGTTTGGTTCACTCATAAACGTCATCCACCTTTTGTCCGTAAAACACCTGACGTGCATAATACTACTCTCTTATGGAATGAAATGAAACCCTCATTTGTTAAATGTTTTAAACAGAATCATAAACAGCCCAAAAGAGTACAGCGGCTAACACGGAGGTGGTACGAGAGTCGTTCCCGTGTCACCAAATGATGGTTTTGCGAAGAACTCATGAGAACAACAACACAAGAGCAGTTGCGATATGTTGAATTAATCGAGGGATATATGTAAGACATTTATTTGCGTATACTGTATATGGGCTCAGGATATGTTTCATGGGCAGGAATCTGTCTGTGTAGATGAGGAGGTTGGGCGCATATGGCATGTAAACGTAATTCCAATCTGTCGATACGAGCAAAAGGTGGCGTACTGGCTGCTGTACTTGTGCTTTCGCTCGGGTTAACGGCAGGACTTGCAGGCGCATCAGAGGGCTCCTCTTCAGATAATGAGTCTGATTCTCAAACTACAGTATCACAACCGGCAGTTCAAGATGAACTTCTCGACGACGCAACTGTCCCGGAGACCGAAGAGCCTTCAGATGAGACTCCCCCTCTTGTATCCGACGAGTCAGAAGGCGAGGATACTGATCTTACAGACGCGTCTGATTCCGACGATACCTCAGTTCTTACGGAGGAAAACGAGGGCTCTGATGTGATCGCAGGAGAAAACGACGATCCCGTTCTGTCAGAATCCGAGGATCAGGAGAACAATGACGTGTCCGAGTCTGACCCTCTGGAAAACACAGACCAAGAGCAGGGTTCTGCTGAGACGGACGATCCTGTTATCACAGACGGAACTGAGCAGAATACCACTGATGATGAGGATGTTTCAGAGTCCGAAGTTACACAGGACTCAACAGAAACCGAGGAAGACAGCTCAGATTCCGATACACAGCAAACAACAGATGATGAAGCCGAGAATACCGGCGAGGATACTCAGGGAAACTCTGAACCTGAAGATGCTCAGACAGAAGAAGATGCTGTGCTTGATGACGTAACGCAAGAAGGCGAAGCCGCCACAGAGGAAGAAGAAGCTGACGTTCAGGCAGACGAAGCCGATGCTCAGGAAGAGGTTGCTCAGGAGGACGCAGAGTCTGTACAGCAGGATGTAGAGGATTTGTCCGTCAATCAGGAAGAAGAGTCTGCCGCAGAGAGTGAAACAACACAAACCGAAGCAACTGAGATTTCCAAAGATGCAGAGGAGCAGCAAAACGCTGATGTGAAGAAATCAGAGAATGAATCTGATTCTGCAGAAGACAATGAAGCCAAAGCTCAAGATACTCAAAAAGACGAACAGACAACTCAGGAAGAAGAAATAGCAGTTACCGAAACCGTACAGGCTAAGACTACCGAGTCTGGCGAAGAAGCAAGCGATAAAGATAAGAACTCGGAAGAAAAAACAGCTTCTGACAAAACCGAGAGTACCGACAAAGATAAAACAACAAAAGAAGATGCAGATAAGAGTTCTGAGAAAACTGCCGAAGATCCGAACACGGGAAGCGAAGATGCCGACAATCCCGAATCTCCCACTGAGCTCAAAGTCGGAGATTTTACCTATGCCCTTGAGGGCGGCAAACTTACCGTTAAATCATACAGCGGCAAAAGTATATATCTGACCATACCGTCATATGTCAACAGTTATCCTGTTGTGGCCATTGGTCCGGAAGCTTTTTATAATAACGATACCCTCAAGCTTGTGACCTTCCCCTCAACACTGGCAACAATAAGTGATCGTGCATTTTATGGTTGCGATAGCATTACCTATTTTTCTATTCCTGCAAATGTCTCATATATTGGTGCTCAGGCATTTATGAATTGCCAGGGTTTGCAGCAAATCAATATTCCGGCAGACTGCGTTTTTGGGACTACATCGGGCAAGAGCGAGGCTCTCGCAGAGTGCATTAATTTGGTAAATGTAACCATTAGCAGCGGTATAACCATGATTCCAAACGGATTATTCCGTGACTGCCAGTCTTTAGCTTCGATTGCTATACCAAGCGGAGTAACAAGTATTGGTTCAAACGCATTTTTGAATTGCTATAGTCTCTATGCGATTTCACTCCCAGATTCATTAGAGGTAATTGGTGCAGGCGCATTCAGCTGTTGTGTGAGCTTAACTGAGCTAAGGTTACCTGCTAACGTGAGTACTTTTGGTAAAGACTGTTTTGCCAGTCTCAGTTATGACAGCAAGATATACGCTAAAAATCTCACACAATATACCACGCTTGTTAATAACAGCAACTACATTACGACAGATCGTACAACGGTTATTTACAGCGATCCTTCGCTTAACGGCTGGGTTAAAATAAGTGGTTCATGGTACTACTATGAGAACGGAACCATGTGTACCGGTTGGAAAAAGGTAAGCGGGTACTGGTACTATATGGCCGATGACGGCATTATGCAAACAGGCTGGATTTCTTGGAACGGTAAACTGTATTATTGCACCTCAAACGGTAAAATGGTGAAGGGCTGGAAGAAGCTTGGCGGTTATTGGTATTACTTCAACTCAAGCGGTGCCATGACTACCGGCTGGCAAAAAGTAAACGGATACTGGTACTACATGGATTCGAACGGCATTATGCTCACCGGTTGGTTGGGATTGAACGGCAAGGTATATTACTGTAATTCCAGTGGCAGAATGCTCACCGGTTGGCAACAGATTGACGGTTTTAGGTATTACTTTACGTCAAGCGGTGCTATGAAAATTGGCTGGGTAAAATTGAGCGGATACTGGTACTATTTAAACTATGAAGGCAAGATGCATACCGGCTGGCTAACCTTAAGCGGTAAGACTTACTTCTTGGATCCCTCGTCAGGCAAGATGTATACCGGCGGTCATTATATCGACGGAGTCTATTACTACTTCCATCCTACTTCGGGATATTTAATGTCGTAGGATTATTAAGCATTGAGCAGGAATGATCCTTCGAGACAGAAGGATCATTCCTGCTATGTATTGATTGAGAAGAATGCAGTAAAGGGAGAGTTTTTATTCATGCGTTTTAAACAATTGATGGCTGTGATTTTCTCGGCAGCATTGGTGAGTTCTATGGTACCTGCATATGGGTTTGCTGATGCGCTCGATCAGGAGTTCGAAGGCTCAGTACCTGGTTATATAGATGAGCAGCCGGAATTGTGGGAAGTGCAAGATAATTTAATATCTGATATAACCGATACAGATGTGTATGCGGAAGAGCTTGTAGCCCAAGAAGAAGCAACAGCTCCAACAGCGACAGAAGAGCCCGAAGATGATGCAGTAACTCCGGTTGTAACAGAAGAACCGGAGAATAACGAGATACCTCCGTTGGCTACGAATGAGGATGAAGACGTTGCTTTAGATGAATCCGAACCAAATGATCTCGATCCGCAAGATCCTGAAAGTGATCGTTTTTTCTCAGGTGATGAACTTGAAGAGAAGATGACTGTTCAGGATGACAACCAGTCCAATATTGAAGATGCTGATAGCATAGAGTCTGATTCTGCTATTGAAGAAGAAACCCCTCTTGGCAATGAACCGGAAGTTATCCAGTCTGATGAGGAAGTCCAGATAGCACATGAGAATCAGGAGGCTTCTCCGGAAGAGCCATCAGAGTCTGAGTCTCAGGAACTTGAACCAAATGAGCTTGAGACACAGGAACTTGAACTAAGTGAGCCTGAGACACAAGAGCTTCAATCAAATGAATCCGAGCTGCAAGAATCGGAATCACAGGAACCCGTGTCACAAGAGCTGGAGGATCCTTGGGGTGAACCGACTTCTCAAGAGGAGCCAAGCGAGCTGAACGAGCTTTCACAAGAAATTGCTGTCGAAGAGATAAATACCGCAACAGTCACAGAGAGTGAGAAAGAAACCGACCCCGAGGCTTCTTTGGAGCCTTTGCCTGCCGACGAAGAATCTTTCCAGGCTGTTGATCCCAAAGAACCCCCAAAAACAGACATAACAGATGTCAAAGAAATTTCTGAAGAAACTGTTCTGGAAATCACCGAAGAAGTTGTTCAAGAATCTGTTGAAGGGTTTGTTGAAGAAACGATTATTGCTACCGTTACGGGATCAAACCGTTTTAGCGGTGATATTGCTATAGAGCCTTATGTGACCGATGCCGGCAGCTTTAGAAATGTCAGGGTGCGGGCAGACGGTTTGCAGACTATGTCATATGACGAGGCCGTCGAGACAATCAGGGAAAACCTTGCCGCTCGCAACGGTACTATAACGATCAAAATAGCGATTCCGGATGGTAACTACAATGCTTACGTTACCGAGTTGCTCTTTGCAGCATTCGAGGAAGACGGAAATCCCACTCACGGTGACTATATTCGCTGGGCATGGAATACCTATAATTGCCAGATCAGAAGAGATGCCGAGGGTAATTATACATTGACGTATACTCTGACCTATAATACAACAGCTGAGCAAGAAGCCCTGGTCATGGAGCAGGTTGATATTGTGCTCGCAGAGCTTGGTGTTGCCGGAATGACTGCTCACTATGATAAAGCCCGTGCAATTTATGATTATATCTGCGGCCATGTGTCTTACGGTGATACTTCTCAGTCTATTGACTATACAGCTTACGCCGCCCTCATTAACGGTTCTGCCGTATGCGAAGGTTACGCCCTGCTTTTATACCTTATGCTCGGTAAATCGGGTGTTGGGGTAAGAATGATTGCCGGCTTGGGCGGGTCTGTAGCCCATGGCTGGAACATAATTCAAATGGATGACGGGTTCTGGTATAACGCTGATGCAACATGGGACACTTCTTACTACCGGGCCGGAACGGATTACCAATACTTCCTTGTTGGTGACGAAAACTTCCCGCGCCATACGCGCGGGAATACGAGCGACGGGTATACCACTGATTATGACTCCGAGTTTTTCTATGCAATTTACCCAATGGGAACAGGGCTTTATTCACCACCCGCTGCTCGTATTGATATTACCGATACTGCTGTGATTGAGGTCGAGGATCAGTATTTTGACTTCTGGCAACCGGTAACACCTCAGGTAAACGTTACATATGATGACATTGCATTGTATGAAGATCTCGACTATACACTGTCTTTTGATAATAACACTGATGCGGGACAAGCTACCGTTACGGCTACCGGCATAGGTTTATATGAAGGAACTGTCTCACAAACATTCGAGATTATGCCATTGTCACTCGAAAATGCGGTTTTACAGGTTGAGGACCAGACATATACCGGAGAAGCCCTTGAGCCGGCTGTTATGGTTGTGTTGGATGAGCACGAGCTGACACCGGTTACTGACTACTCGGTTACCTATTTAGAAAATACTGAGGTGGGTAACGCTCAGTTTACCGTTGAAGGAATTGATAATTTTACCTCAACCGCAAACGGTACCTTTGCCATAATCGAAGCGCCAATTACCAATGCGGCCGTTCTTCTCGACCAGGATACCTTTATTTACAGCGGTTCTGCTTATACACCACAGGTACTGTCGGTTGAGCTCAATGGCCAAACCCTTACCGAAACACAGGATTATACTGTGAGCTATGAAGATAATATCAATGCAGGCACGGCTTTTGTGGTTATTACCGGAACAGGCAACTATACCGATACCGTACGTCAGCCGTTTGGTATTTTGCAGGTCAATATTGCCGAGGCAACCGCTGCTACAATCCCGGATCAAACATGGACAGGCCAAGCAATTACACTTGATAAAAGCGCGTTTGTGCTGAGCTGCAATGGGATACAGCTTTTGGAGGGCACAGATTATTCGGTAGAAAACACCGGTTTCTCCAATAATGTTAAGGTAGGTACAGCTTCTGTTGTCGTTACCGCTCAGGGGCAAAACTATACGGGTGTCAAAACACTTAACTTTACCATTGTTCCCAAGAGTACAGTACTCAAGGCAAGTATAACAAGTACCGCAAAAGCAGCTGCCGGTGCTACCGCCTATGCGACAGTTACTGCCACAGGTGCCGACGGAGCAGCCCTCTCATATCAATGGCAGCAATCAACAGATAAAAAGACCTGGACGGCGTCAAAGCTCACCGGTGCCAAAACAGAAACCCTTACCTTTAAGAACGCATCTTCGGATCTCTACTTCCGCTGCAAAGTAACCTCGGCCGATACCCGTGTTGCGTATACCGGATCAACAAAGCTTATTCTTACCGGCTGGCAAACCGGAGCAAGCGGAGAGCGTTATTACTACGACAGCACCGGCAAGGTGACCGTCGGGTGGAAAAAACTCAGCGGATCGTGGTATTACTTTAGCACGGCAGGCATCATGCAGACCGATTGGAAAAAGATAAGCGGTACATATTATTACCTGGGTACTGACGGCAAAATGCAAACCGGCTGGATTAAATGGAATGATAAGTGGTATTACTGCGCGTCAACCGGTAAGATGCTTACCGGTTGGCAAAAGATCAGTAACAGCTGGTATTATCTGAATCCGAGCGGTGGACGCATGATGACCGGTTGGCAAACAATTGATGGTGCCCGGTATTACCTTGGTACCAACGGCAAAATGCAAACCGGTTGGATCAAGCTGAGTGGTAAGTATTATTACTGTGCGTCAAGCGGTAAAATGCTCACCAAATGGCAAAAGATCGATGGTTACTGGTATTACCTCAACCCCAGCGGCGGAGCAAGAATGACCGGCTGGCAAAAAATTGACGATATCTGGTACTACTTTAACACAGATGGCAAAATGCATACCGGCTGGCTCACCTATAAGGGCAAGACATACTATTGTTTCTCAAGCGGTAAAATGGCCACCGGCACCCAAGTAATAGACGGAGTAACATATCACTTCCACAAAACCTCGGGCTACCTTATGTAATTATCGCGCTCCATCGCCTCGGTCGAGGTCGGAGAGCTGGGAGAACATACGGTCTTGAGCGAGCTGCTTGTAACCAAAGTCAGGGTTTGCCCAGTTAACGAATGGATAGATAGAGATGCCTCCGCGTGGGTAAAACATGCCGCGTACCTCTATGTAGCGCGGTTCCATGAGTTTTACGAGGTCATTAAGGATGATGTTGCACACGTCCTCATGAAAGTCTCCGTGCTCACGGAAGCTAAAGAGATAGAGCTTGAGCGATTTACTCTCGACCATGCGAATGTTGGGGATATAGTTAATATAGATTGTTGCGAAATCAGGCTGTCCTGTAATGGGACATAACGTGGTGAATTCAGGGCACCTGAAGGTAACCATATAGTCACGGTCCTGATGCTTGTTTTCAAATGTTTCGAGAAGTGAGGGATCGTAATCTCGCGTATAGCGTGTTCCTCTGTTGCCCAAAAGCGTAAGGCCTTCTTGTCCGGCATTACGCGTATCATCGTTAACCATACAACAACCCCTTTGGTGTTTCTATAAATTACTTGCGTGATTATCATACTATGCTTTGGCTTTTGGTTGGTTCTTGATTGCTGTTTCATACGCCATACATTAAATCCGTGTGAACCATTTCGAAAGCTTTCGTTACACATTCACGTTTGTGCCGTATACAGATGTCAGAGCGTTATACAATAAGCTCCCGTATTTTAATGGTTTGCGCAAAAGGAGCTGCCAGGAAGGACGGGATTCATTATGACAAAACATATATTTGTGACCGGCGGTGTAGTTAGTTCATTAGGTAAGGGCATTACCGCGGCCTCATTGGGCAGACTTCTTAAGTCCCGCGGTTATAAGGTGACCATGCAAAAAATGGATCCGTACCTTAATGTTGACCCCGGGACTATGAGTCCATTCCAGCATGGCGAGGTATTTGTTACTGAGGACGGTTATGAGAGCGACCTTGACTTGGGCCACTATGAGCGCTTTATTAATGAGAACCTCTCGCGCGATTCAAATGTAACGCAGGGCTCTGTGTACCAGACGCTTATTAACCGCGAACGCCACGGTGACTTTTTGGGCGGAACGGTACAGGTGATTCCTCATGTAACAGATGAGATTAAAACCCGAATGCACAGGCTGGCCCAAAAATCTCAGGCAGATATTATTATTACCGAGATTGGCGGCACCATTGGCGATATTGAGTCTCAGCCGTTTATTGAGGCCATTCGCCAGTTCAAAAAGGATGTAGGCAGCGCGAACGTTTGTTATATTCATGTGTCACTTTTGCCCTATATCGCCGCTTCTCATGAAGTTAAGACCAAGCCCACTCAGCACTCGGTAAAAGAGCTCAGAAGTCTGGGTGTATCGCCTGATATTATTGTGTGTCGCGCTGACCATGAAGTTGACCAAGGCCTTCTCAGAAAGATTGCGCTCTTTTGCGATGTAGATGAGGATGCTGTATTTGTTAATACCGATTGCCCGTCAATTTATGATGTACCCATTTTGCTGTCGCAGCAGGGTTTGGACCTCAAGGTGTGCGAAATTCTGGGTCTCGACCCCCGTACAAGCGACATGAGCAGCTGGAACAGTTTCCTCGAAGCAAAGTCAAAGCTGGCAGGCAATGTGAAAATAAAAATCGTGGGCAAATACATCCAGCTGCCTGATGCCTACCTCTCAATCATTGAGGCCCTGCATCATGCCGGTGTTGCACGCGGCACCAATGTTGATATCGAGCTTATCGACGGCAGTAAACTTGATGAGACCAATGTAGCTGAGGCCCTCCAAGAAGCCGACGGCATTCTTGTGCCCGGTGGTTTTGGCGTACGGGGCTTTGAAGGCAAAATAGCTGCGGCAAATTATGCGCGCGTACATAAGATTCCGTATTTTGGCATATGTTTGGGCTTGCAGGTTGCGGTTTGTGAGTTTGCCCGCAATGTGGTGGGCTGGCATGATGCAAATTCCGCCGAGTTTGACGAGACCTGCGCGCATGCCGTTATCGATCTTATGCCTGACCAAACCGGAGTGGTTGATATGGGCGGCACCATGCGCCTTGGCGCCTATCCTTGTGATTTGGTACCTCACACCCTGGCAGCCAAAGCATATCAGCAGGAGCAAATTCAGGAACGTCACAGGCATCGCTTTGAAGTTAACAATGTGTTCAGGGAGGATCTTGAGCAAGCTGGTTTAGTGATGAGCGGGCTTTCTCCCAATAAACAGCTCGTAGAAATGATAGAGTTACCACAGGATGTGCATCCGTGGTTTGTGGCCTGCCAGTTCCATCCCGAGTTTAAGAGCCGCCCCACCCGTCCGCATCCTTTGTTCAGGGATTTTGTGGCTGCAGCATGTGAGAAAGCTGCCCAGTGAGGGTAAGGAGCCTGGTACCAGTTGGCAGGTAAGCGAGGGCAAACGCGTCTGGGAGCGCAACAGACAAAAGAATCATCTGACCTCAAAGATCTGCTTAAAGACTATCTCGATTTCTTGCGTGTCGAGAAAGGCTCTCCGCCAAACACTATAGCGAGTTACGGAAGAGATTTAGATGCCTGGATTGTTTGGCTTGAGAAAGAATGCCAAATAACCCGGGCATCAGACGTAACGCGCCAGGATGTTGAGACTTACATGGTTTATTTGGCGGGTATGGGCAAGGCCGCCTCAAGTGTTGAACGCTCGGTCAGCGCTTTGAAAGGCTTTCATAAATTCCTGTACACTGAGGGTATGTGTCCCGCGCTTCCTACTGCAGATGTTAAACTTCCCAAAAAACCAAGCAGACTCCCTCATGCTATTAGCATTGAACAGGTTTGTGCCTTGCTTGACCAGCCTTTTGATACAACACCTCAAGGATATCGCGACCACGCTGTACTCGAAGTACTCTATGGTTGCGGTCTGCGGGTGAGTGAACTCTGTGAGCTCGATTTATCCCAGTGTTTTTTTGACGAGGGCTTTTTGCGCATCCTCGGTAAGGGTGGCAAAGAACGTTTGGTACCTATTGTGGGCAGCGCGTTGCGCTCTCTCAAAACATATCTCACACTCGGCAGAGCCATGCTTTTAAGGCCGAGCAGCCCCGCAAAAGCCCGGGATGCTGTCTTTTTAGGGAGCAGGGGAGCTCGCATTACCCGCCAAACGGTGTTCAGAATTGTAGAGCAGGCAGGCGTAGCCGTTGGTATTGCCGGTTTGCATCCGCATACTCTGCGTCATGCCTTTGCAACCCATATGCTCTCGGGAGGCGCAGATTTGCGTGTGCTCCAGGAGATTCTTGGCCATTCTGACATTGCAACCACCCAAATTTATACACATGTAGACAGGGAACATATTCGCGAAGAATACTATATGGCCCACCCCCGTGCCAAAATCTGATGGTACTTATTTTCTTCACAAAACCTTTGCAATAGCTTTTTGGCTTGGCACAATCCGCTAAATTGTGTCTCATGTCCCTACTAACCACAATATCTTGTATATGTATTGGCTCTGAATGCCAAAGATACTGTTCAGTTAGGCGTAGGTGGGATAGAGTGTCATAAAAACATAATGAAATAATATAATTTAGGCATAGAATTGCATGAATTGGTGTAATATATCATCGCACAGTTAGCCCGCGAGTACGAGAGGGGAGGAGGATGGGCGAAACAACGGAGATCCGCGAGGCAGAGCAAAAGCCTTTTTTCACGGGAAGCTATGAACATACGCTTGATCCCAAGGGCCGTGTTTCCCTGCCGGCGAAGATTCGCAGGTCGCTTCCTTCTACCGTTAAAACCGTGCTTTCGCTCGACGGGCAATCTGTGTGGGTATTCAGCCCGGAGGCTTATGTTCAGTGGTATGCGAGTTTTTTTGAGAACGGCATTGTGAATTCGCGTTCTGCCGAGCAGGTAAACCTCTCGCGTCGTTTGTCCAAGTATGCCATGGATGCAGATATTGATGCAGCCGGCAGAATCAGCATCGATGCACGGCTGCGTCAGCTCTGCGGTCTTGAGAAGGACGTTACGATTATTGGTAGTAACGACCATCTTGAGATTATGGAACGCGCTAAGGCGAATGCCCTTGATGACGACCTCTTGAGCATGGATTTCATGCTTGCATAAGGAGTCGTTGTGGCAGAGACAGACAGTTCTTTGATAGCAGAATACCGGCACGAACCCGTTATGGTTCAGGAGGTTTTGGAGACATTGGCTCCAAGTGAGGGCGACATTGTGTGTGATTGTACACTCGGTGGCGCCGGACACTCCCTTGAGCTGGCGAAACGCATCAGCCCGTCCGGATTGCTCATTGGCATCGACCAAGATGATCTTGCCTTGGAAGTTGCTGCATCACGCATCAAGACGGCTGCTCCGGAAGTCGCGTCTCTCCAGCTCAAGGGTAACTTCTCCGAACTTGACAGCTTGCTTCAAAAAGCAGAGGTACCCGGCGTCGACTGTTTTCTGTTCGACCTGGGTGTCAGTTCTCCACAGTTAGATATTCCTTCGAGGGGTTTTTCGTACCATGAGAACGCCCCGCTCAACATGCGGATGGATCCGGGGAAACAAACATTAAACGCACGAGAGGTCATAAACCACTATACCGAAGCCGACCTCACCCGGATAATTCGCACCTATGGTGAAGAAAAATGGGCAAGCCGCATAGCACATTTTATTGTTGTCGAAAGAGAAAACAAACCCATAGAGACAACATTTGAACTGGTTGACATTATTAAAAAGGCGATTCCCGCGTCTGCCAGACGCACAGGACACCATCCCGCCAAAAAGACATTCCAGGCAATAAGAATTGAGGTAAACCATGAAATGGATGCCCTCAGAGAAGGCCTGGAAGCGGCGGTTCGCTGGCTTAACCCCGGTGGACGAATCTGTGTCATTAGTTATCACTCGCTCGAGGATCGCATTACCAAAGAATGCTTTAAAAAGTATTCACAAACATGTACATGCCCTCCCGGATTGCCTGTGTGCGTATGCGGTTGCGTGCCGGTATTAAAGCTTCAGGAACACAAACCTCGTATCCCGGGAGAGGATGAGGTTGAGCGCAATCCGCGCGCTCGCAGTGCAAAGATAAGAAGCGCAATTAAGCTTTGAGATATGATGAACGCATAGAGGGGTGGGAAAATGAATCAGTATGAATACGGCTCTACTGCCCCCGCGTATGAATCGTATCCAAAATATCATGATCACGCCCGTTTCTCAGTCATAAATTCAAAACGTCCCGTATTTCAAGAGACCCAGGTATCATCGTTTACTGTGACTATCATTAAATGCGTGGCGTTTATGATACTCGTGGTCGCATTGGCCTGTCTTGTGCGCGTTGCTTTTATTGCGACAACTTTTACCGTTAACAATGCAAACGCCTCGTTGCGTCTTGACCTTTCGGCTGCCCGCCTTACCGGAAACGAGCTTGAAATTACTCATTCACGCTATGGCAGCGCAGACCGTATTACACGTTGCGCTATAGCAAACGGCATGATTCCCTCTGACGAACCTGAGTATCTGATTCTCAATGACAGCAATGTTTCTGTAAGCGCAGGGGGAGTAGCAGGAGTGCTCGAGAGCGTTAGTGCAGACATCGCTGTTGAGTAACTATGGTTTCGCGTGATACAAAAACACCGGACAGCCGTTCTTCGCGAAGCACCGGCACTCGTAAAAATCGCGAAACAAAAGCTTCAGACTCATCACGCTCACGCCGAGAAACCCGGAGTGGACAACGCGAACAAACTGAAAAAGAAAATAGGCGTTCAACAGGTGATACACGCAAAAAATCACCAAATGTCTCACGGTCAAGCTCACGGTCAACCTCTGCCAAAGATATACCGTTAGAGAAGACCCGGTCTACTCAAAGAACACCGAGGACAAATACATCAAGTAATACTTCAGGGTCGCATACAAGGACCCAAACGGCCGAGGGGCAGGTTTCGCGTCAAAAACAGCGTCAGCAAACACAAGCACGCTCCCATACGCGTGAGCGAACCGAGCGTGATCAAGCAAGGCCTCGCACAGGTACGCGAACAGACTCACGTACGAATACACAAACAAATACCCGCACAAGTACGCATACAGATGCACGTTCGCATGACCGTACAAGCACACGTTCAGACCAAAGAACAGGTTCCCGCCCACAAGTACAAAGACGTAAACCACGTGTGGACTTCAGGAGTTTCTCGTCAAAAAAGAGCGCTCTCAGGAAATCATATATAGTTTTTAAAAGCTTTTTGGGGGCGGCATTTGCACGGGGAGAAACCAATTTGGTTACCCGCAGAAACTTTGTATGCGGCATGGTAGGCGTTGCGTTTGCAGCTCTTATAGGAAGACTATTTTACTATCAGTGCATAATGACGGGTATTTTGTCCACAAAGGCTGCGTATAATCAGACTGCTCAGGAAGTTTTGCCACACCATCGCGGAACCATTTATGATCGCAACGGGAATGCGCTTGCTGTTTCTGTAGATGCCATGACTGTAGCTGTCATTCCCAGTAAAGTCAAAGACCCGCGCTGGATTGCCAACAACATGGCAAAGAAGCTTGGCAGCGATCTGACTGTTGATGAGTATTACGAAAAACTAACCGGCTCAACATATCAAATAGTAGCTCGTAAAGTTGACTACAGCGCTGCCGAGGAACTGCGGCAGCTTATTATTGAAGAGAACATCAGGCGCAATGACAGCGGAAGCGATGTTCTCATAGACGGCATTGAGTTTATTCGCACAACACGGCGTGAGTATCCGTATGAGGACATTGCAGGAACCGTTGTAGGAGTGGTTGATGAAGACGGCAACGGTCTTACCGGTATAGAAAAACGTCATAATGACATTCTGACCGGCGTTGACGGTCTTCTTATTGAACGCCGTGGCATTACAGGCGAGGCTGTTGTTGGCGGGCAGATTAGCCGTGATGAAGCCCAGGATGGTACAGACATTGTTCTCTCAATCGATATTGATATTCAGCGTGAAGCTCAGGAGCAGCTTGCGCAGGCAGTATATGACTGGGGTGCCCGTGAGGGTTGTGTTGTCGTTATGCAGTGCAAAACCGGAGAACTTCTGGCCTGTGCGTCAACCCCGTACCTGAACCCGGCAGACCTGAGGAACTCCGATGTTCTTTCGCCTACGCTCAAGTGCGTAAGCTATGCTTATGAACCCGGTTCAACCTTTAAACCCATCACGGCAGCAATGGCCGTAGAGCTTGGTTTAGCCGAGCCTACAACTGTCTATGATGTTCCCGCACAAATCGAAGTAGGTACCGACTTGGTAGGTGACGTTGACCTGCGCACAGAAGAAGTTCAGATGACGCTTACCAATATTCTTGAGCGCTCGAGTAATGTCGGAGCTGTTATGGTGGCAGAGAGCGTAGGAGCGCAGCAGTTTTCGAGGTATTCCGAGCGTTTTAAGATTGGTATGCCAACCGGGATTGACTTTGATGACGAGTCATACGGAATCGTTCCCAAGTTAAAAGACTATACCGGCGCTTGGACCTCTATGTCGTTTGGCCAGGGACTCGCCGTGCCACCCGTACAGATGGCCCGGGCAATTGGTGCAATCGCAAACGAGGGTATTATTGTTGAGCCGCACTTCTTAATCGCCAAAGGCTCTGACGTTGTGACACCTTCAACGGGCGAGCGTGTAATCTCAACGGCAACGGCACATAAAGTTGGCAACATGATGTACAGCGTTATAGAAAACGGCTACGGTATATCAGGCAGGGTAGAAGGCTATAGATTATCAGGCAAAACAGGTACTTCAGAGCGCCTTGACCCCAATACCGGAACCTATTCGAGCGACAGTTATACTGCTTCTTTTATTGGTTTTGGACCTACCCAGGACCCACAGGTATTGGTATATGTTTTGGTAGATGATGTTCCCGCGGGCGGTTCTCAGGTTGTGGGTCAGCCTTGGTCTGCTATTATGCTCACAGCGTTACAGAAGCTGCAAATTGCTCCTACCGTTACCTGATGTGACGATGTAGTTTGTGTTTGATAGTGTGTTGGTAGTATTGGCAACGAGAAAGGTCGACGCAGTATGGTTCGCACGACCGTGCACGACTTAATGGATATAACGAACTGCACCTTAGAAGTGGGATCGCAGGATTGTGAAATAGAGGGAGTCTGTATAGACTCTCGTCAGGTACAAAAAGGGTCGCTCTTTTTAGCGTTTAAGGGCGAAACGGTAGACGGAAATGCCTACTGTATTCAGGCGATTAAGAACGGTGCAGCTGCCGTAGCCATGTCTCGGGAGCCAAGCTGCGATGAGCTTGAACAAGCCGCAGCTTTAGGAGCCACACTCGTGCGGACAGAAGATGCGCAAGAATTTCTCGAGAAACTCGCGCTTTGGTGGCGTGAACAGCTTAACTGTGTGGTAGTTGGTATTACGGGTTCCTCGGGCAAGTCTACTACTAAAGAGATGGTAGCCCGTGTTTTGGCGACAGAACTCAAGACGAGTGCAACAAAGGGCAACCTGAACAGCAACATTGGCGCCCCTCTTACCGTGCTCGCGTGCCCTTTGGATGCGCAGGCTCTTGTGGTTGAAATGGGCATGAACGGCATGCATGAGATAGAGGCTATAGCCCGCGTGGCAAAGCCGCACATTGGAGTTATTACCAATATCGGCATTGCGCACATTGGCCTGTTAGGGAGCAGGCAAAACATTGCTCTTGCCAAGTCTGAGCTCATCAGAGCGCTTCCGCCGAGTACACCTGATTCGGAATATCCAAGTTGTGCCGTGCTGTGCGGCGAAGATGACTTTACCGGCTGGATTTCTTCTGAAGTGGCAATGCCTGCAGGTGTGCGCGTTATTACCTACGGAACCGAGGTAAAAGATGACGTATCATGTCCAACTTTTGACTCGGACGAGAAGGGCTGTGCGTACGGTCAGGTGTATTTAAACGACGGAAAGTCTTTTGAGTTGAATCTCAAGATGCCGGGTGTTCATAATTTAAAGGATGCCCTGGCAGCAGCCGCGGTGGGTGATCTATTGGGGATTTCTCCCGAGCACATAAGCGAAGCGCTCGGTTCGCTCGAATCCCATAATACCCACCAGAAAATCCTCGAGTCTGCCGGTGGTTTTACCATTATTGATGACTCGTATAATGCCAATACAGACTCCATGAGGTTTGCCATAGATGTTTTGTGCTCGCTTGAGGGCAAGCGTCGTATTGCCTGTTTGGGCGATATGGGCGAGCTCGGCGAGAGAGCGCCTTTATACCATGCGGTGGTAGGCGCCTATGTTGCGGCAAAACCCATTGATATTCTTGTTTGCGTTGGCACTCTTTCGCGCGAGATGGCAAAAGCTGCTTTGCTTATGGGTATGCCCGAGAACAGCGTGATTGAAGTTGCCAATGCACATGATGCTACCACGATTTTGCGGCAGCTTTTAAGCGAAAATGACGTTGTGCTTATCAAGGCATCAAGATCGACCGGTCTCGATGAGTGTGTTGAGGCGGTGAAAGGGCTGTGATTATTGGCTTAACGGGCGGCGTTGTAGCGCAATATCCATCATATGCGATATTTCTTGCAATGTTTTTGGGCGCCTTGGTTGTGCTGGTGCTCATGCCTATTTGGATCAGGCTTTTGAGGTATAGAAAGATTGGCCAGCAAATACGTGCTGACGGCCCGCAGCGGCATCTGACCAAACAGGGCACACCAACCATGGGAGGGGTTGTTATCCTCTTTGCGGTGATTGTGAGCTGTCTGTTTTTTGCGCCGGTAACACCCGAGCTCGTGCTTGCTCTTTCGGCGACAATCTTTACGGGGTTTCTCGGCTTTCTTGATGACTTTGAATCTGTTGCGCACCGCCGGTCTTTGGGTCTTACGGCGCACGCCAAACTTATTGGTCAGGGTATTATTGTTCTGGTGTTTACAATAGGAGCGGTCAACTGGACTGGTTTGTCGCCCGTTGTTACTATGCCGGGCGGTTTTGCTATAGATCTCGGTGTTTTGTCGTTTAATATCCCCTTTGGGGAAAGATTTATCAACATTCCCTGGCTCTATATCATTTTTGTCTTTTTGCTTATGGGCGGGTTCTCCAATGCTGTTAATTTAAACGACGGCCTTGACGGTCTATGCGGAGGTTGCTCTGCCGTATGCATGGCTGTTATGGGCATGGTTGCATTCTCTACGTCAGACCGCTCTTTGGCGGTTTTGGCATTTGCATGTGTTGGTGCATGTATTGGTTTTTTGTGGTTCAACTGCTATCCGGCATCTATCTTTATGGGTGATACCGGCTCGCTTGCTTTGGGAACGGCGTTTTCTGCGCTTGCGGTGCTTACCAAAACAGAAGTATTTTCGCTTATCATTGGCGGTATATTTATTGTCGAGGTGCTCTCGGTCATCATACAGGTTGTGAGCTTTAAGACAACCGGCAAACGCGTGTTTTTAATGGCACCGTTGCACCATCATTTTGAAAATAAAGGTTGGGCTGAGACCAAGGTAGTTACACGTTTTTGGATTATCACGGCTGCATTTGCGGCTCTGGGTTTTGCCTTGTGGTTCCAGTTTGGGTGATACCGTCTTTGTGTTATAGGAGACACGCTGTCTGACGGTAGGTTTTTGAGGTGGTTTTATTTATGCAGGATACATCATACGGTTCTGTTGCACTCATAG
This sequence comes from Coriobacteriales bacterium, assembly GCA_017515595.1. Classification (GTDB taxonomy): domain Bacteria; phylum Actinomycetota; class Coriobacteriia; order Coriobacteriales; family UMGS124; genus RGIG5691. The sequence goes on along the minus strand of JAFWFL010000126.1, from coordinate 13,937 downwards.
GTTTGGGAGCGAGCACTGAGGCCGCCGGGCTCTATTTATGCTCAAATCCGGGCATTGCGACTTCAGTTGAGCTTTATGCCGGCGCTTGTGACAATAAAAACAAAGCCCGGGCTCAAAAGCTCGAGGAAGCCGGTGTGAAAGTTATTTGGGATGAGCAGCGTCTTGATAAGCCGTACGATCTGGGTATTGTAAGCCCGGGATTGCCGGCAGTGAGCGACTTTTTTGCAAGCGCTCAGGCAGCATGTACCGAGCTTATAAGTGAGCCGGAGCTTGCCTGGCGCGAAAGCCCTCAGGACTGGGTTGCTATTACCGGGACAAACGGCAAAACCACAACCACAACACTTACCTGTGAACTCCTGCGTGCCTCAGGGATTGAAGCCCGTACGGTAGGTAACATTGGGCTTCCGCCTATAGCATGTGTGCAGGAACGTAAACCTCACGAGGTATTTGTTGCGGAGCTGTCGAGTTTCCAGCTTCACAGCGTTTCGCGGTTTGTGCCAAAAGCTGCGGTATTGTTGAATATTACTCCAGATCATATAGCATGGCACGGCTCTCTTGAAGCGTATGCTCAGGACAAGGCACAAGTGTTTGCCCGTATGTCTTCTTCTGACATTTGCATTGTGGGCGATGACGCTCCTTCGCAAGCCATAGCAAGTGAGGCTCGTTCGAGAGGTCTCCGTGTTATTGACCTTGGCCGTGTTCCCTCTCCGCGTGAGCTTGATGCTGCCTGGGTAAATGATCAAAAGATTTTGACCGTACGCTTACACAGCCAGGAGACGCCGCTTTGTGCCGTTGACGAGATGGTTTTGCGTGGTCCCCACAACATGCTCAACGCGCTTGCAAGTGCGGCATGTGCGTTGCACATGGGTGCGGAGCCGCAGAAGGTAGCTGCTGAGCTTGCCGCTTTTGCTCCGCTTGAACATCGTATTGAGCTTTGTGCACAAAAAGATGGGCTCAAGTTTTATGATGACTCCAAAGCCACCAATGTTGATGCGGTTCTCAAAGCGCTTGACGCGTTTGAACCCGGTTCTATTGTTTTGCTCCTTGGCGGGCATGATAAGGGTACAGACCTTTCGGAGCTTGTTTGTGCCGCTCAAAAAAAGTGCCAAAGCGTGATTACCTTTGGCGAAGCAAGCCGGCGCTTTACCGAGGCTCTTGAGCGTGAATGGTCGCTTCATAGCGAGAATCCCTTGCTTTTACAGGCTCCTCATATGCGCGAAGCTTGTGAGCTTGCCGTTGCGCATGCCAAATCTCCCGCGGCAATTCTTTTGTCGCCGGCATGCTCCTCGTTTGACGAGTTTTCGGGTTATGAAGAGCGCGGTGATACCTTTAAAGCATGGGCGCGGGAATATGCGCAAGGTGTTGAGTAATGATGAGGCAAGAGAATCGCCTCAAAAACTTAATTGCATCTGACCCCAGGGCGGCGCGTTTTTGGCGCCACCGGGATGAACCGCACTATTCATTTTGGACGCGTGAGTATCTTACCTCGCCCGCTACAATCTTTACCGCGATTGTGGCTATACTTGTGCTCATAGGCTTTATCATGGTTTTCTCGGCATCATCAATTGCAAATGAGATGGCCCGTAACGACAACCTTGATGCATGGACCGAGTTTAAAAGCCAGCTTGTTTTTATTGTAATTGCAACAATTATTGCAGCGTTTCTTATACATACCCATGGGACATTTTGGACAAGTAATACGGCGCTTCTGGTGCTTTGGATCATTTTGGTTGCCATGCTCGTGGCGTGTTTTGCGTTCAAGAGCATAAACGGCGCACAGCGATGGATCAGACTTTTTGGTATGTCGTTACAGCCGTCGGAGTTTGCAAAGGTGCTGCTTATCCTTATTTGTGCGCGCCTCATGGGCGACTGGAACAACGGTCTTTTGTCCACAAAAAGACTCCTTGTAATGACAGTGATATTTGTGCTCATACCTTTTGCGATCATTGCGGCACAAAGAGATTTGGGCACCCTTCTGATCATTGCACTCTCACTTTACTGCATTTTGATTCTGGCCGAGGTTCGTGTTTCAATTCTTATTGTATTAGCTGTGGTAGCTGCGGCTTTGGTCATAGGGTTAATCCTGTCGCAAAGCTACCGGTCTTCGCGCATTGAGATGTGGCTGGCCCCAAATCTCGAGACCTATGGTCTGGGACAGCAAATTGTGCACAGCGAATTTGCTATAGCCTCGGGAGGCTTTTGGGGTGTAGGCCTGGGCAATTCCACACAAAAGTATGCTTATCTTCCCGAGCCTCATAATGATTTTATTTTTGCGATTATTGCCGAGGAGTTTGGCTTTGTAGGCGCGACGTTTGTCATTCTTCTCTTTTTGGGGCTTGGCTGGTGCGGTTATCGTATGGCAAGATCGCTCCGTGAATATGATTTGGTATCATCTTTTGCCGTGAGCGGTCTGGTGTTATGCATTCTCTGGCAGACATTTGTTAATATCGCAAGCGTGACTCGTCTTATGCCTTTGACAGGCCGTCCTTTGCCTTTTATCTCGGCAGGAGGGTCTTCTATTATGGCCTGTATGATTATGATGGGTGTTATAGTCGCGATAATGCGTGATGCCGAGCAAAGCGTGATTGAGGGCCATATATCAAGCAATAAATGGCGCAGACCGTCATTGCGCGTTGTAGAGGGCGGTGCGTCGCAAAAGACCGGACGCAGTCCGGAGTTTAGCAGTGAGTAGGTAGTTTGAGGGGTGGCATATGGGTTATATTGCACTTGCGGCCGGAGGGACTGCGGGACACGTGAATCCTGCATTGGCCTTAGCCGAGGAGCTTGTAAAGCGCGGGCATACCGTGCGGTTTTACGGAACAACACACGGCATGGAAGGCCAGCTGGTGCGTGATGCGGGTATAGATTTTTGCGGCCTTGACGTGTCGGGGTTTGACAGAGCTCGTCCTCATACTGCCGTGCAATCAATTCTCAAGATTACTCATGCACGTGATCAGCTTCTTAAAGAGTTTGGGGATCAGGGTGTTCCTGATGCTGCCGTTGGATTTGGCGCCTATGTTGAGATGCCTCTTGCCTGGGCCGTTGCCCATTGTCATAAGCCGTTAGTGCTGCATGAACAAAACTCGGTTCCCGGTATGGCCAATAAGCTTATGGCTCATAATGCTGCAATAATAGCGCTTACCTACCCGTCAACCGAGACGTTCTTTGCTAAGCACGCGCAGCGCAATGCCCGCATTGTTGTTTGCGGAAACCCCGTACGGGCATCAGTACTTGCTCCTAGGCGAGAAGAGAGCCGTAAAGAACTGGGGATTGACGAGAAAGAATGCATGCTCATGATATTTGGCGGAAGCCTTGGCGCTCAGCACATTAACGAAGCTGTTGCAAGGCTTAAGCAGAATCTTTTGGAACGGCCGAATCTTGTGGTGCTTCATGCAACGGGAAGACGCGATTATGAGCGGGCTCTCGAGAGTTTACAGCTGACACCACAGGAAGAAGTCCGTTGGCGCGTATTGCCTTATATTGATAATATGGGGACTTGTCTTGCGGCTGCCGACTGCGTGGTATCACGTGCCGGGGCCAGTTCTATTGCCGAGCTTGCCGCACGCTGTGTACCGTCGCTTTTGGTGCCGTATCCATATGCTACGGCAGATCACCAGACAACCAATGCCCGCTATCTGGTAGATGCGGGTGGAGCAAGAGTTATTTCTGATGACCGTCTGGACGGCGAGGAGTTTGACCAAGAGGTTTTTGAGCTGGTTGATAACAGTGAGCTCAGAGCTCAAATGTATGAGGGATTAAAGACGCTCGGAGCAAGCGAGGCCGCAGCCCGGCTTGCAGATGCTGTAGAAAGTACGCTGTTATAAGCACGTCTGTGAACCTGCATGCACTTTTGGTAAACTATAAGAACTATTCAGCAAGAGGGGTAGTTAAAACCCAAATGCAAACTGAGGAGGCACTATAGATGGTTAATACAACTACTGCGTTCAAGCGCGTCCATTTTATTGGCATTGGCGGAGCCGGCATGAGCGGAATCGCGCTTGTTCTTCATGAACGCGGTTGTATGGTAACCGGCTCGGATCTTAAAGCGTCACGGTATACAAGAGCTCTTGAGCGTGCCGGAATTCGTGTGTACATTGGTCATCAGGCTCAGACAATAGACGAAACCGAGCCGGATATTGTTGTCATTTCAACCGCCATACCCGAGACAAACCCCGAGCTCGTTGATGCGCGCAAAAAGGGTATTGAAGTCTGGCACCGTGCCAAAATGCTCTCATACCTTTCGCAGGGCGCCATAACCATCGCATGTGCCGGTACTCATGGTAAAACCACAACATCCTCTTTAGCGGCAACAATGCTCAAGGTTTTGGGACTTGATCCTACGTTCCTCATTGGCGGAGTTATTGACGGTTACGAGACAAACGGTTCCAACGGCAGCGGACAGTACTTTGTTGCCGAGGCAGACGAGAGCGACAAATCATTCTTATTTCTTGATCCCAATTTTGTGATTGTTACCAATATTGAAGCTGACCATCTTGATCATTACAGCTCGCTCGAAGAGATTGAAGAAACATTCTGCAAGCTTATGGCATCAATCCCGCAAGACGGTTGCCTCATTGTCTGCGGAGAAAACCCGCACGTGCCCGAGCTTGCCCGTTCATGCGGCAAGCGAACCGTAACCTACGGTTTTGGCAAAGAGAATGATATTGTATGCACGCCGCTTGAGGTTGAGGGCACAAATGCATTTAATGTGACGTTCCCCACAGGTAAAGTAGTGCAGGCAAATCTTGATCATAACCCCGGTTTGCACAACTGCCTTAACGGTACGGCTGTTTTAGCGCTTGCCTATGTACTCGGACTCGATATTGAACGCGCCGCTCAGGCCATGAGTACATTCAAAGGCGTACACAGACGTTTTGAGTTTGTGGGTGAGCGTGGAGGCGTGCGGATTATTGACGACTACGGACACCATCCCACCGAGATTGCTGCGACCCTTGCGGCTGCCCGTCGTATGGGCTATGAGAACATCCGCGTGGTGTTCCAACCCCACCGCTATTCTCGTACACAGAGCCTGGCTGCAGAGTTTAGCGATGCTTTTGATGACGCAACGAGCGTTGTGGTCATGGATGTCTTTGGAGCCGGCGAGACTCCTATCCCCGGAGTTTCGGGCAAGACCGTGGTCAAAGCTGTCAAACAGCACAATAAAGAAGCGGACATCACGTATATTCCCAACAGGCATGAGCTTATTGCATATTTGTTGGAACATGTGCAGCCGGGCGAGCTGTTATTAACCATGGGTGCGGGAGACGTCACTCTCATTGGTCCGGCGTTTATAGAAGCATATGACGCCCGCTAGGCGCATATAGTAAGGGAGAAGCTATGGCAGTTGCAGAGGCATATGCACAACTGGTATCCGTACTAAAAGGTACGGTGTTGGCAAACGAGCGCATGCAGCGCCATACAAGCTACCGCATAGGCGGTCCTGCCGCCCTCTATATTACCTGCGATACACTTGCAGATATACGTGTGGCTACCGAGGTTCTTGCATGCGAAGGAGTTCCCTGGGTTATTATGGGACGCGGAACCAACGTGCTTGTCTCGGACGAAGGCTATGGCGGCGCGGTACTTACCTTAGGTAACGAGTTCAAACGTTTTGCTGTTGACGAAAACGCCAATCTTCATGTTGGCGCTGCTTTGCTCTTGCAGAGAGCCATATCTGAAGCGTTTAACCGCGGGCTCTCAGGCCTGGAGTTTGCGGTAGGCATACCGGGTACGGTAGGCGGTGCGATTTCTATGAACGCGGGAACCGCCACCCATTGGATTGGCTCTATTGTTGATGAAGTGATTACCTATAGACCGGGCGAGGGTATTAAGCGCTATGCCGGCGAAGATATTTGCTGGTATTACCGATGCTGCGATATTCCCATGAGCGAGATTATTCTCGAAACAAGTCTCAAACTCGGCGTTGCCAATGAAGCCCGGGTAAAAGATGCCATGGAAAGCGCTCTCGCATACCGCAAGTCAAAGCAACCTTTAGAGGCTCTTTCCTGCGGAAGTGTATTCAGAAATCCGGAAAATTGTAAAGCTGCAGAACTTATAGAATCTTGCGGCTTAAAGGGGTATACTTGTGGACAGGCTCAAGTTTCGCCCAAGCACGCGAATTTTATTGTAAACTTGGGGGATGCAACCGCGAATGATGTTGCAAATGTTATTGTACATGTTATGGATGAAGTAAGGAGGCGTTATGGCACAGAACTCAGACCAGAAGTCAAATTCCTCGGGTTCGCTTCCTCATGACGCTCCGCACGTTCATAGTACATGGACATCAGACATATTAGAAACGCAAGATAAAACACCGTATAGTTTTGATATCGGAGGCGTAGGATACGGATCCGATGCCATGCGCATGCAGTCGCGTCGTGGTTCCCGTGGCAGGAGTACAACCATAATCACCGCCCGTAACAGGTCTTTTGTGAAGCGGCGCCGCATCTTGGTAACAGCGGTTGTATTGATTGCTGCCATCATTGTTGTGGTTCTCGTTCTGCGTTATTCTCCGCTTTTTGAGATTCGCAAGATTGCCGCGAACCAAACGGAGCATGTTTCGAGCACAACCATCAGCTCGCTTGCGGTTATTCCTGACGGTGCGACACTGTTTAATCTTGACGAGTCTAAGGTTGTCGAGAAACTCTCGGTTAACCCCTGGATTGCCCGGGCAACCATTACCACGACATTCCCTGATCAAATTAATATCGAGATAGTAGAGCGCCAGGAGCTTGCATTGGTTATGCTGAGTAACGGAACCGAGGCGTGGCGTATTGCAAGCGATGCCCACTGGCTCGAACCCGTTGCCCTGCAGGAACCGGGAAGTTCAGACACTGTGGTGGCAACTCCCATTGAACAGGCTCGTGCCATTGCCAAGTCAAGCAATGACATCTTTGTAACAGAGGTTGACGGTTCCATAAAACCTACAGCCGGTGCGCTCTGTACGGATGACGGCATTGGAGCGCTTATAACGTACTTGGCCGAGTTCTCGCCCGAACTGCGTTCGCAGATTGTCTCGGCAAAGGCAAAAAGCCGTGAAGCTCTCAGTATTGTTTTGACAAACGGCATTGAGGTGCTTTTGGGTGCGCCAAATGACATCATTGTAAAAGAGCGCGTGATTATTGGTTTGCTTGCAGCGCATGAGGGAGAAATTACCTATATTAACGTACGGGTAGCTTCTGCTCCCACATGGCGTGGAAGGACCTCAGAAGATGATGCGCTTGCCGCTGCCGCTCTGGCCGCTCAGGCTGAGCAGGAACAGCGTGCAGCGGCCGAGGCTGCTGCAGCCGCTGCGGCAGCAGATCCGGCAAATGCACTGGTGCAAGTAACCGAGGCATCAGTCGAAGAACCTCAGGCAGTCCAACCTCAAGATACCACTCCTGCATTTGAGCCGCAGGAGGGCGATACAAACTATGGATATTACAGTGAATATGGTACCTGGATCTGGTCATATTTTGACGAATTCGGCAACTATATTTACGGTTACAACGATGCAAACGGAAATTGGATTCCGCTTGGGTAATTAATAGACCTCAGTTTCATAAAAGACCCCCGAACAATTCTCTGAAGGATTGGATGAGGGTTGTATTGTTGTGAACACGTGCAGAATCCGTTTTATTTCTTATGAGATTCCTAAACATTCATTGACAGCTAGATGCTCATGTGTAACTATTAACCGATGCGATTGTGGTGTAACGCTCAACTGGACCGTTAGGGTTCAAAGAGAGCTTCAAAACCCTAAAGTAGCGGTTTAGCAGTTGTGTCCTAGTTTATATTTATTGGCAGTTGAGGCGACTCACAAACTTGGAGGTAGCGATGTACGGAACTGGTGACGCCGGGTCAAACTATATGGCCGTTATCAAGGTCGTTGGCGTGGGCGGCGGTGGCTCAAATGCGGTTAACCGCATGATTGAGGCCGGTGTCCAAGGAGTCGAATTTGTGGTTGTAAACACCGACGCACAGGCTCTGGCTGTTTCTGATGCAGACGCCAAGGTACATATTGGCACAGACCTTACCAAGGGTCTTGGTGCCGGCGCCAACCCTGAGGTTGGCCGCAGTGCTGCCGAGGAGTCTCGTGATCAGATTAAAGCTGCGCTTGACGGGGCAGACATGGTCTTTATTACTGCCGGCGAAGGCGGCGGCACCGGTACCGGTGCGGCACCTGTTGTAGCCGACATTGCAAAGAATGATGTAGGTGCTCTTACGGTTGGCGTTGTAACAAAGCCGTTCATTTTTGAAGGCGCCGTACGCCGTCGTAACGCAGTAGCCGGTACCGAGATTCTTTCGCAGAGCGTTGATACCTTGATTACAATCCCCAATGACCGTCTTTTGGATGTCGCAGACAAAAAGATTTCGTTCACCGAGGCATTTAAGATGGCCGACGAAGTCCTCCGTCAAGGTATCCAGGGTATTACAGATCTTATTACGGTCCCGGGTCTCATTAACCTCGACTTTGCTGATGTCCGCACTATTATGAATGACGCAGGCACGGCAATGATGGGTATTGGCATTGGTTCCGGTGACAACCGTGCTGTTGATGCTGCAAACGCCGCAATTTCAAGCCCGCTGCTTGAGAGCACAATCGAAGGCGCAGACCGCGTGCTTTTGTCTATTGCCGGCGGTCCTGAGCTCGGTCTTCACGAGGTTAATGACGCCGCAAGCATTGTTGCCGCTGCGGTAAGTCCTGATGTTAACCTTATTTTTGGTACGGTTATTGACGAGAACCTGGGTGATACGGTTCGCATTACGGTTATCGCGACCGGTTTTGGTGACGGCGGCCAGTCAAAGCTTGATCTTGGGAATACCACGGTTCAGCAATTTGGTTCAATGAACACACGTCCCGCACAGACTGCGTCAACACGTCCAATGCCCCAGCCGCCAATGCCTCCGAATTCACAGTTTGAAATCCCTGACTTCCTCAAGCGTTCCCGCTTCTAAAAGGAGCTTGCCTGTGAGCTGCCTGAACATAAGGGAGCCCGGGCGTAAGGTGGTCAATGGCGTGGCTTTAGATCTTGTCCAAAGTGTTGGCGAGTCTGGAGTCACGCTTTGTTTTACTGAACGTTTGGGCGGTATTTCGCCAAGACCATATCAAAGTCTTAATCTTGGTTTGCGCCAGGGCGACTCACCGGCAAACGTGGCCGAGAACCGCAAACGTGTGTTTGAAGCGCTTGACCGGCCTGAATTGGCACCCAATGTGCTTGTGCCCAAGCAGGTACATGGTGATACGGTTGTTGTAGCAGACAAGCAATCGCGGGCAAGTTTGTTTGACAGAGAGCTTGAGTGCGATGCAATTGTGTGCACGGTTCCAAACCAAGCAGTAATGCTTTTATTTGCTGATTGTGTACCGATAGTTTTGGTATGTGACAGAGGATTTGCCGTTATTCACTCAGGATGGCGGGGGACCCTTGCGGGTATCTCGGCAAAAGCAGCCGGTGTGTTGTCGCAAGTGACGGGCTGCAATACTCAGGATATTCTCGCTTATATTGGTCCGCATATCCATGCGGAAGCTTATGAAGTATCGCAGGATATGACAGAAATGTTTACCGAGGTGTTTGGAGCGGGGGTTTTTGAGACGCCGAGACATCTGAGCATGGCGGCCTGCATTCATACGTCGCTTGCGCAGGCAGGTATCCAAAAAGGGCATGTGTATACAAGCCCGTATTGTACGGTTAAGAATGTTGACCGTTTTTTCTCGTATCGCGCCGAGCAGCAGCATACCGGACGTCAAGCCGCGCTCGCTTTTATGGATAAGGAGGTATACAGATAATGGTTGTCTTAAATGATAAGAGCCAGCAAACAAGCACTGAGTTCTGTATGCCTTCTGAGGCATACCTGAGTTTTATGCAAGAACGAAGCGAGAAGATTTTTGCTTCTGTGAAAGAGGCGGCTCAACAAAGCGGGCGTGATCCGCAGGAAATTACGCTCTGTGCCGTGAGTAAAACGGTGGATGTTGATGCGGTGATTGCGGCGCTTAGGGTTGGTTATACTGATTTTGGAGAAAACCGTCCGCAGGAACTCGAACGTAAACTTGGCCTTTTGGCCGGGTATCAGGAATATGAGGATGCACCGCGGCATATTTGGCATATGATTGGCAATCTTCAGACCAATAAAATCAATCATGTGCTTGCCTGCCGCCCGCATCTTATTCATTCGATTGCTTCTTTTGAATTGGCCCGTGCAGTTGCGCAGCGAGCATCTGTGCAGGGAATAGTGCAGAACGTGCTGCTTGAGGTTAATGTCTCGGGAGAAGTCTCTAAGAGCGGTATGACTCCCCGGGAAATCAATGAGTTGTTTGATGCGTTTTTGGAGCTTGGAAGTTCTCTCAAGGTTTGCGGGCTTATGACAATGGCTCCGGCGGGGGATGCCTTGCTTGCTCAAAAGACTTTTGAGGGTCTTCGTATTTTGAGAGATAAGCTTGCTCAGGAGTACCATACAAACGAGCTTGTTCATTTGTCTATGGGAATGAGCGAAGACTACAGAGAAGCCATAGCTGAGGGTGCGACCATAATCCGCCTTGGCAGGATTGTTTTTGACGATTGTTTTGAGTTTATACGGTAGCTATGTGATGGGAGCCGTGGCGAATTGGGTTTATTGAGTACCGTTAAGTCACGCCTAAAAGGCGAGGACCCTGAGTTTGAACAGGAAATAGAGCGTGCCTTCAGAGAGGGCAGCTGGCCGGAGGGCGTAGATGATTTTGAGCCTCTCCAGAATACGGGTGCGCTGTTGCCCAGTAAGCCTGATATTGACCCGCTTGCAGACGAGAGTCTGCCCGGAAACAGGTATAGGGCACAGCGTGCGGAACAGCGTACTTATGTCCAGGATGACTATGAGGATGACCGCATGCAGACCACCCGTTTTGAGGAAGCTCAGGTTGAGCGGGATCCGCGTGAAGAGTTAGAAGAAGATGTGCGCGTTGTCGAGAGAACCGGCAACGTCAGACCGCGCGGCAAACAGCAGCAAACCAAGTCTTTTGCCGAGCGTTTTAGAGAGCGTGTAGAAGCAGCCCAAGCGCAGGAACGCATGGAGAGCGAAGTTCAACAGCAAGCCTACTATGAAGAGGATAACCGCCGCGGCCAGCAGCGTCGTTCTTCTCGGCAACAGGAATACTATGAAGACGAGCGCGACATCTGGGAGACACGCAGGGTTGAGGCGCCTGCGAGGAGCCGTGAACGTCAGCGGTCTGAAGCGGACTATGAACGAGAAGAGCAGCGCTATGACCGCAGGGAATCAAGGCGCGAAGAACGCAAGAGTAACCGTCGGCAAAATAATGACCGTGCCTCATATAACGAGGATACTTATATCAATGCAAAAGCACAGGATATAAACAAGGCGGGCGCTGTAAAACAGCAAACACCGGAGCAGCCACGGAACCCATATTCTGCCCGACAGCACAAGAGTCCGGCGTTTGTGCAGCCACAGACGTCGTCTCGCACGAGTGGGTCTACCGGTGTGGCAGCTTATGGCATGGGTATTCCGACTCCATGTGAAGTTGTGTATCCGCGCAAATATGATGATGTAGCGGTAGTTGCACAAATAGCCGTAGGACAGCACAGACCTGTTGTTATGGTATTAACAGGTTCACCTTCAGATCTTGCGCGGCGTATGATAGACTTCTCATTTGGTATATGCTGTGGAACCGGCGCCAGTCTGCATGAGTTGAACAGCCGCGTGTTTGTATTGTTGCCCACAAACACAGCTCTTTCTGAAGCAGATATGTTGCAACTAAAACGTAAAGCAATTGTGAAGGGTTAGCCATATGGGTGTTATTGTAAGGCTTTTGTTGACACTTATAGATATATACAGCATGATAATTGTTGTATACTGTTTGATGAGTTGGATTCCACGAGGTGGAAGTGGATTTATTGAGGATGTCCGCACGGTATTGGCAAGTATATGTGAGCCGTACTTGGGGCTTTTCCGCAGGATAATTCCACCCTTTGGAATGATAGACTTTTCGCCAATCGTGGCAATTATTGTTTTACAGGTGCTAAGATATGTAATAATTGCTATACTATAATGTTGTTCCAAAGGTGGAGCCTGTGGGGGGTAGCACCCTCTAGGGTTTACGTAAGAAAAAAGGAAGGTGCAGACTATGCCAATTACCCCTGCAGACATTCAGAAGAAAGTATTCTCTGAGGCAAAGCGCGGTTACAATCCTAATGAGGTTGACGCATTCCTGGAGGAAATGGGCAAAGATGTCGAAGCTATGCTCCGCAAAATTGCCGACCTCAAGACTCGTCTTACCGCTGCTGAGAGCAAAAACGCTGAGCTTATGAGCGAAGTTGAGCGTGCCCAGGCAGAAGCCGAGAAGGCAAACGCCGAGGCCGAGGCTGCCCGTGCATCGAGGCCAACCGTTATTACCGCCGAGCCCGCAAAGCCCACCATTTACTCCGCAACCGAGGAACAGCTCTCCGCTGCCCTTATTGTTGCACAGCAATCTGCTGACCGCATTGTTAATGAGGCCAAGACCAACGCAGAGCGCATTCGCCAGGATGCCGAGACTCAGGCCCGCAAGACCATTCGTCAGGCTCTTGATGAGAAGCAGAGCGAACTCGATGAGATCGAGCGTCTTAAGAAATCCCGCGAGCAATTCCGTGCCGAGTACATGGCTCTTATCCAGAAGTTTGCAGATGCTGCTTCTACCAACTTCTCACCCATGGTTTCTTCAAGCACCCCGTCAGGTTCGCATGCGGCTCCCGTATTTGCCGCTCAGCAGCAGGTAGCAGCACTCAATAATGCTGTGAACCCCTTTGGTGCCCAAATTCAGGCAACCACCATCGAAGATCTTGACTAAGGCCAGGTCGATTTATTGAGTTCATTAGCCGCCCCCAAAACGGGGGCGGCTTTTTTTGATAAGGACACAGAATGCGTCACATATATTATCGAGACTCTTGCGATATAGCCCAGGATCATAAAGCCATGAGTGCACCGGTTTTGCGCTATGCAACGGTTTGCACTGTTGACAATGATCCTCTCAAAACCATCCTGAGGCTTGCTCACGCAAATGCCGGCATACTGTTGTGGCAGGCAGAAGCTGATGCGCTTAAAGCATATCTGAGCAATGACTGCCCGGAAGATGATACGGTGTTTTGCTCGAGCCTTTACTATGATGCCGCATTGCAGGAACTCGCAGTGACTCCGTACGCAGAGAAACCGTGCGGACGGTATGTGGTGGACAACCGCTGTGCATCCTCATTTTTATGCTTGCCGCTTGTGCATGGAGCTTCGATTGTGTTCGAGGATCTCGCGCAGTATACGGGCGAGCGTCTGCACGCTCCATTGGTGCTTGCATGCTGCAAGAGCGGCCGAGATGCCGAGTATCTTGAAGGTTGCTTGGAGCGTATGAATGTGAGTATTGCAGGGGAACCTGACTTGTCTGCAGAAGATATTCATTTGCTCTGCATGGGTTTGCGCTCATTTGCTTTACGCATGCAACGCCGGTGCGATGTGGCTTATGCCCTTGCTTCTTACGGTTCAAAGCATCCTCTCATTGAGCATGTCTCGTATCCCGGCCTTCCCGATGATGCATACAATGCTTTTGCTCAGCACACGCTGGAGCATGGGTATGGGCCGCTCGTAGTGTTCAAACTTGCCCATGAGCTTGCCAAGTCTGACGCAGCGTCTGAAGATACGGGTTTTGAGATTCTGTCACAAAAGCCATATGAGGGAGTGAGCGATATAACTCACGCGCAGTATTTCTCGGCAACAAAGACACTGGTAATCACAGCAGGGGTAGAAGACGTTCTTGATATTGTAGATGCGCTCGAAAAGATACTTTAATTCTGATAACACAGAGGGACGGGGGTTGTGTGTGGTTTTGGGATAAGGAATAACACAGAGGGACGGGGGTTGTGTGTGGTTTTGGGATAAGGAATAACACAGAGGGACGGGGGTTGTGTGTGGTTTTGGGATAAGACATGCTGGTTTACCAGCATGTC
>JAFWFL010000125.1 GCA_017515595.1 Coriobacteriales bacterium | reverse complement strand
GCATCCCCGGAAGAGCGGCTATACCTCTAAACGACATGCCAGAAGCATACCTGGACTTTGCCTCATTTTTGAGGGATTCATTGTAAACCATGCGGACTCCAATCAGAACCTAAATTGGTCCAACTTTTTGTCCGCACTCCCCCTCCGTCCCCTTTCACAATCGTCCCCATGGCACATGTTCACCTTCCCAGCATCATTTATATTACCAATAGCAAAAAAGTAATAAAAGTTAGTTAGAAAAGATTGACTGTGCAGACGGTATTTATTATCATAAAAAACCAAAGGAACAGAAACCGGATAGGTTTGGTTTACTGCTGTCGCTTTCGCTGTTTGGCAGAGTTGATGCCCGGGAGGGGGAGGCGATACTGTTCCTTAAGAATGTCCGTTCTATTCGAGAACGGAGTTCTTGCAGCGAAATATGTCGCCATATTACCAAAAGGAGGACACTAGATGGCAGAACAACTTTCCCGTCGTAGCTTTTTGCAAGGGAGCGCAGCGGCACTGACTCTGGGAGGACTGAGTCTCACCGCCAGCGCCACGGCTTTTGCCGAGGCTTCAGCCGCCAAGCTGTTTAAGGCCGGCACCTATTCGAGCATTCAGACCACAGATTTCGCGAAAATTAAGGTGACCTGCAAGGTTGGAGAAGCCGGCGTTACCGGCGTAAGCTATGAGCTGCTGGAGAGTAGTGCGGACGACTACTTTGCCACCGTGGCAGCGGAGGCAGAGGAATACTGCAGCCGCATTGCCGAGGCAGGCACCCCTATGGACGTTGACGGTATTGCCGGTGCATCAATGAGCACAAACGCAATACAGCAGGGCGTTTGTGAGTGTCTCGCACAGGCTCTTGGCGTTGAGCCCGCTGCAGGCGAATTGGTTCCGGCCATCAATCCTCAGGACACCAACTTTACGAACTCAATCACTGATTTCTCCAAGTCAGCGCTCTTCTCTGAGTGGAAGCTCGGTCCTCATACCATGCATCACAGAATGATCAAGACCTCCGCTTTGAACATGAACTTCAACCGCAAAAATCCCGACGAGTACATTGGCGTCTACAAGCGTATGGCTGAGGGCGGCGTCGAGATGATCTGGGTTGAGGACTTTATGGACACCTGGCCCCGCTTTGGCGGCGGCTTGAAGCAGCCCGCCGAGGATTTTGACGTACAGGGTCTGGTCGATACACTGCATAATCTCGGTGCAAAGGTTGGCTATCAGTTTGGTACGATGGTCTCCGCCATTGGTCCTATGGACTTTACCGCACCGTTCATTGGCGACTACGACACAGCAACCGTCCAGGAATGGATTCAGGAGATCATCAGCATTCCGGTGAAGCTCATGGAGTACGGTTTTGACGCGTATGAACTCAACATGGCTGCCAACAACGTGGGTTCCTCCTTCTTCTCCCGTTATCGCAACAACCGCACTGATGAATACGGCCCGCAGACAATCGAGAGCCGTACACGCTTTGCGAGGGAGATCATCAGCGGCATCAAGGAAGCCTGCGGCAAGGACTTCATTGTACAGGTGCTTATTAACGGTGTCGAAGACAACGACAAGATGGTGGGCCAGAATGTTGGCATGAATACCGTAGAAGAGACCATCGCAATTGCCCAGCAGCTTGAGGCTGCCGGCGCCGACAGTCTGCACATTCGCATTGGACCCGGCTATGAGCACATCACGCAGTTCGCCGGCGACTTGTACTTTGCTCCTCGCGGCTTTGAGGGCTACAACAGCCTGGGCAACCGCCTTGACTTTGACAAGCAGTTCCAGGGTTTGATCCGTGGTAACAACTCAGGCGTTGGTCTGACACTCGACATCGCAGCCAAGATCAAGGCAGCGGTTAACATTCCCGTTGGCTGCGCCACCTACAACGATCCCGCTATTGCACCTGACCTGTTCAACTCCGCAATTGAAGACGGCAAGGTCGACTTCCTTATGATGAACCGTCCGTTCTGCGTTGATCCCGGGTATGTCAATAAGCTGCGCGAGGGCCGCATTGACGAAATCGCACCATGCACCCGCTGCCTGCACTGCTTCTTTGACACCCCGTTTGACTTCTGCAACATGGAGCACTGCCGCGTAAATGCAGCGTACTTCCGCGCATACAGCCAGTCCATGCCCGAGGGCTATTACCCGCTGCCTGCAGAGGAGCCAAAGAACGTTATGGTCATTGGTGGCGGCCCCGGCGGTATGGAAGCTGCCCGCATTGCTGCTGAGCGCGGTCACAGCGTTAAGCTCTTTGAGAAGGAAGCAAATCTGGGCGGTATGCTCGGCTTTGCCGAGGCCGTCAAGGGTCCGCATGAGAACCTGAGCCGCCTGCGCACCTACCTTGCCCGCCAGTGCGAGCTTAAGGGCGTAGAGGTTGTTCTGAACACCGAGGTTACCAAGGAACTTATTGAGAGCGAAGCGCCTGATGCAGTCATCCTCGCCGTTGGCGGCAAGCGCGCAGGCAGCGGCTTCAGCTCAACCGGAGCAACCCAGGTCATCTCGATTGAGGACGTACTGGGTGGCAACATTGGCGAGAACGTGGTTATTCTTGGCAGCGGCGCTCAGGCGGTCGATACAGCCATTATGCTCCTGAGCCAGGGAAAGAAGGTCACACTCGTAGCGGCTGAGGATCAGAGGCACTTTGAGTACGGCCACTCAGCCTACATGAAGCAGTTCCTTGGCACGGCTTTCTACGCAGCCGGCGGCCGTCTCTTCCCCAACGCAACAGTTACCGGCGTTGGCGATGGCTTCCTGGCCTTCACCGCCGAGTCCGGCCTCGAGTACGAGTATCCTTGCGACACGGTTATTGAGGCTCTCGACATGCTGCCCAATATCGAGCTTATTGAGGGTATGGATAACGCTGTTGCAATTGGTGACTGCGAGAAGCCGTTCGACATCGCTTACGCAATCGCAACCGGCAACCTCGCCGCCCGCAAGATCTAAATCTTTCGTCTGACAGACTAGTTTTTTAAACAGCTGCCGAGAAGCCCGCGAAGGGTTTCTCGGCAGTTTCTCTTTGTGGGAACCTGACAAAAGGACAGACCTTTTGTCAGGTTTAGATAAACCCTCGGAGGTATTTGAAGGAGACTCGCTTGGTACCTTTGAGCAGGTTATAGGCGTATAGGGCGGCTGTGGTGTAGATGTCTATGCAGCGTGCATTGGTGGGTTGGATATGAGATCCAAAGGCTGCCGCATCGGCTTGGGCAACGAGGTAGGAAGCGTCCTTTTGTGTGATATCGGGGACGGCTTTGGCGAGATTCTCGGCAAAATCACCCTCGGTTCCTTGCCAGCCATTCATAATGTCTGCATAGTTAAGAGCAGCGAGAAGATCAATAAGAAGATGCGCCGTATCTTGTGATTCGCGCTGCTTGAGGATGCGCTTTCTGCGGAGCAAAACAGTGATGACTATAGCCAAGATAGCTGCAAGAACCAGAGCTGAGATACCAATGATTGCCACGGTTCGAGCGTCAAGGGGAGCAGAAGGACTATCTTCTTCGGGTTTGTTGAGTGAATCCGTTGGCTCTTCTTCTGAGTTGACGGCTTCTTCAGATTCTTCTTTGGAGCTGACAGTTTCTTTGGGTTCTTCTTCTGAGCTGGCAGCTTCTTCAGGTTCTTTTGTGGAGCTGGCCGCCTGTTCGGATTCTTCTTCTGAGCTGGCAACCTCTGCAGGTTCTTTTGTTGAGCTGGCAGACTCTTTGGATTCTTCTTCTGAGTTGGTAGTCTCTGCAGGTTCTTTTTGGGAACTGGCAGCTTGTTCGGACTCTTTTGCGGAGTTGGTAGCCTGTTCGCCGGATGCATTGTTACCTGAGGTTACTTCAGACCTTCCTGTGCCCGGTGTGACCTCAACCGGCACCCACCCGAGCGAGGGCGTAAACACCTCAACCCAAGCGTGAAGTCTTGTAGCGGATTCGTCAGAAACCCATGAGTATGCGTCTGAACTGTTGGTATGTTCAAATGCATTGCGAGGAATGATGAAGCCTGTGACATAGCGAGCAGGATAGCCGTACAGGCGATACATAAATACACCCGCACAGGCAAAGTGTTGGCAATAGCCGGCATGGCTTTCGAACAACAGGTATTCGGCCACATTTGCGTCTGCTGGATATGTTCCCGGTGTAGTGGTATATGTGGCGTGTGAAGAGAGGGTCTCCAAGATGAATGCGGTAACGGCGCTAAGGTTATCTTGAGGGTTTTGGACGACAAGCTCGGTCAGGCGAGGTATCTCGTTAGAGGGTACGTTAAGATAGGCGCCTTGTGTTAAAGCCGCATAATTAAGCATGTCATCTGCGCACGCCACATCTGCCTGGGTAAGCAGATTACAAGCGGCGATGGAAGATGGGTCAAAGCCAAGGCCGAGAAGATCGCCGAGCGACGGCAGGTAAAAGCCCTCAAAGAGAAGAGCTTCCTGCGCAAACATAATGCTCTGTATAAGCCCGGAATGCTGTCCGGAGTTGCCGGAGACATTTTTTGATGCATAAGGAGCAAGCAGCTCCCTGTCAAAATTGAGTGTGCTGTTAAAACGCATATCAAGAGGGGTAAGCCCGAGTTCGTCCTGCAAAGCAGCAGCGGCGCGATATCCCAGACCAGAGGCGGTACTGCCATCTCCGTACGTGGCATCGACGTCAGCTGCACTTGACCAAACCCCGCCGCTATAGGTTGCACCTCTAAAAATGGGCAGGTATAAGGTACCGTCAGGCTGTATGTTTGTTTCGACCCACGTCGACAGGCTATTGTTGGGAATATTCTCAAGGTCACTGCGGGTGACTTCGCCGGATGTGTCAATGCTGTCGAGAATACCGGATATGGCTTGTTCGTTTTGCGGGAGCTCAAGAGAATCGCCGGACATCGCGGAATCCTCGTCTGCCTGCCCGAGTAGCATGTCTTGCTCCTGTGAACTCTCGTCTGTTTCTTTATTCTCGTCTACGCTGGTTTGGCCTTGAACCGGGTCCCGGTCTGTATTCTCAGCAATCCTATCCTCAAGAGTCTGTTCTTTCTTGGTATCCGTCTTAGTGCTGCCACTCTTTTCTTCGGAATATGTTGTGGTTTTGCCCGCACCCGGGTCTTTCGTAATATTGTTCCATCCGGCCTGCTCGCTCAGGTTTTTTATTGTCTCAGAAAACTCTTTTTGAGTTGAATCCCAAAGCTCACGCGCGCTCTCGGCAAGGTCAAATATTGTTTCTTGGATTTTTTTACCGGCCATTATAGCAAAATCGCGGGTACGCTCGTACGTTTGGATTACATCGTTGTTCACGTCGCGTACAACCTGGATGGCTGCGGGCGGATTGCTCTCAACGGCAGGCAGGGCGACGCCTATCGCTGCCAGAGCAATAACTGTGCACAAAATCAGACTGCCCAGACGGAAGGGTTTCTCGTCATTAAAGGCCCGTCCGTAGGCAACGCTGACCAGTTGGAAAGCTAAAAAGAGGCAGAGCGCTGCAACGCCCGCATCAAAACCGCCCGGACCGCCGCCAAATTGCCGGAGAGGACCGGCGAATCTTGGTATTGGACCCGTCACAAGAATATCGGCGGCAAGAAGGGGGAGCCACAGCCATATGAGCCACCAGCCCTTGCGATAATGCAAGGTAACAACAGCAATAAGGATGCCCACAACAAATGCGGCGATGCAGACGGGTACCGTAATGTCTTCAAACAGAATTGTGTTTGTGACCATAGCTTGCCAAATAGCTGTGTATTGCTCGGCAAGGGGCTCAAACCATATCCGACAGATAATTGCAACCGCAATAAGGCTTGCCAGAATGAAGTGCTTCATGAAGCGAGGTGCAAACAGATCACATGCCCCCACCATGATGCATGGTGCAAATCCTGCGAGTATGAACGACGTAAGCTCAAACTGGGATTCAGTCAGACTTGCGAGGGTGATGCCGGATCCTGCCCAGAAGCCAACCAGCGCTGCGAGCATGACAATGAAGGCGCAAGTGCGTTTTGCCAGGCTGCTCATTGTTGAACCTCGCTGCCGTAATTGGAGCGTTCCGGCCTTGCCTCGACGTTCACCAGAACAACAGTTTGTTTGTCTTCGAGAAGCTCTCCGTGAAGGTCAAAATGGGCAAGTTCGAGGTTGCCCGATATCAGTGTTCGGTTTGCATCGAGAACGAGAGGCAGCATGGGGTTGGAGAGAGCGCACGCCTGTGTCCACGGGTCACATCCCGGAATGTGCCAAAAAGACGGAGGTGCCAAGACGAGCTCGCGGTAGAGTTTGGCAAGGTCGCTGGGCGTACAGACAAGCATTTCGCAGACGGTACCTGCTGTTTCCCACACCACGTAGTGCCGTATTCCGGCAGCGTGCATTCCGCTCGAGAGGTTCGCGGCTGTCTCGTACCATGCATCGAGTTCGCTCGGTGTCATGACCGTTTGCTCAGGTAAAAGATCTGGTTCAGGAGCATTTGCGTCCGGGGTTCCGGTCCCGGTATGCTGGTTTACGTTTGTTTGGAAAGGAGGTGCTGTGGCGCCTCTTTTGCCTGTCGCATTGAGCAAAAGTACGGCAGCAGCGTCCAAATTGGAGACATGACGTTTGACCATGAGCTCACCCGTGCGTGCCGAGAGCTTCCAATGCACGTCGCGCAGGGTGTCTCCATAAATCCATGGACGCATGTCGTAGATGTCGGGTGGTTCGTTGCCGGGTGCGGAATCGTCGCTGTGTTCGAGCCGTGCTGAGGTGGGAGAACCGCTGTCTGAGCTTACCGGCACCGGTTTTGCCGCACGCGGAACCACGATTACGCTGCTGGTAAGAGGTTCCGATTCCGTCTTAATGCGCGGGCGGAATATGCCGAGAGGCCCTTCTATACGCAGATTTGAGACGGTTGCTTCGACGATTCCGCAATGGGGTACCCCGTAGACGATGATCCTTTTTGCTGAGCCGTTGCCGGGAATCGAGCCATCAGCATAGTAATACTGCGGTTCAGCGATGCCGTCCCGGTATTGGGTATAAGCGGTGACCAAAAACCGGTCGATTCCCAAAGAGCACGAGCAGCTTACCGTGAGAGAGAAAGTAGCTTTATCACCGCGTTTTACCTCGCTATTTTCTGAGAGAAACGCAAAGTTTGTATGTGCGCGCTGCCAATAGGTAAGTATGCCGCATACGAGTGTAACGATTCCCAAAGAAAGGCCAAGAACCATAAGGGCAGGTACACCAAACATACCTCCCGCATAGAGAGCACCAAGTGAGGTAACTATAGTGAGAAAAGCTCTCATGGTGCGACCGGTTCCCGAGACATTGGATTAGCGTACATGTCGCGGCCGCGGTACGGAGGAGCTGATTGATTCGAGAATCTCGTCAACATTGCCCCGGGCGGCACGGGAAGAAGCGCCAAGGTGCACGCGGTGGCGCGTAACGGGCAGAAACTGCTCATCAATGTCGGCAGGAATCACAAAGTCTTCGCCGCGCAACCATGCCCACGCCTTGCCCATGCGTACGAGTGCGATGGAGGCACGGGGGCTCGCGCCGCTTTCGAGCAGAGGGTTCGTTCTTGTCGCGGTTACCAGCTGCACGGCGTACTCGCTTACGGCCTGATGCACAAAGACCTGGTCGACGGCCTTTTGCATGGCTTTAAACACCGCGGTATTGGCAAGGGGCACCAGCCCGTCGGTTCTGCGCTTGCGAATGTCCTGAGCGCTTGGTGCAGCGGCATCTGCCGTCATGGCGAGTTCGGCCTCAAACGAGGGATAACCGAGTGAAGAGCATATCATAAAGCGGTCGAGCTGCGAAGAGGGAAGTGGCTGGGTTCCTGCGGAGCCAAGCGGGTTTTGGGTGGCAATAACAAAGAAGGGGTCCGGAACAGCCCTTGTAGTGCCGTCGACTGTGGTGCGACGTTCCTCCATGACTTCAAGCAGAGCCGACTGTGTTTTGGGCGAGGTGCGGTTTATTTCGTCTGCAAGTAAAAGGTTGCAAAAAACGGCGCCCGGCTGGTACTCAAAGGTACCCTTGTCCTGCCTAAACATGCTAAAGCCTACCACATCGCTTGGCGTTACATCAGGCGTGAACTGGATACGGGAATATTCGAGTCCCAAAAGCCGGCTCAGTGCGACGGCGAGGGTAGTTTTTCCTACGCCGGGAATGTCATCTAACAGAACATGCCCGCCCGCGAGCAGCGCGCAAAACACCTCGCGCACCACAGCTTCTTTTCCCAGGACAACTGAATTGACCCCGTTGAGAATGCCTGCAGCGATTTTCCGGAGCTCGATGGGTCCCAAAATAGGCACTGTCTGAGAAGTCTGGTCAACCGGGAGAGGCTGAAACTGAGAGGATGGCTGCTGTGCCTGGAATGATTGTACTGCTTGAAACTCTTGGTAATCCTGAGGTACTTGAGGTGCCTGAGCTATCATGTTGTTGTCCATAAGCATGGGATTTCCGTTAGGCACAGTGTCATAACCAGTCATTATTAATACCCCGTACTACTACGTCGAGAGCGGCGTTTTGAGAATTCTCTCTTAAGCCTTTCGTTTGCCGGTGACTTTAAAGGTACCAAACTTGGTAATAGCTTGAGCATTTAGATCATCGCCCTCAACTTTGCCGTCGAGTTTGACGCTCGTGGCTCCAAGGGGAGAGTTTATATCTCCTTCAAATGAGAAAGCATTATCTTTAAAAGTGCCTACTGCTTTCTTTGCTTTCCCCATGCTCTCAAGCTCAGCTGACAAGCCATCTTTAGAGGTCTTGAATGTAACAGTTCCCGTAATTTTGTGGAAGGGAACGTGAATTGTAATATCATATTTACCGTCGAGCATACATAAAACCTTTCAAAACATGCGGCACAAGCCCAAAACTCCTCCGCGACTATGTGAAAACTAACAATACATGGTACCACATTAGACGCCCGCTTAATCTTCCTAATACCATGCGTTTATGAAAACATATGAACAAAAGCTATCAAAGAAGAATGAGTAAGAATTATGTTTCCAAATAATCCTTTATGTAGGAAATAAACCTGTTGCGCAAAAGAACACTCCGATTTTGCCCACAAATTTTGAATGTGTGACCAAAACGAGCCATAGACCCGGTTAAACCCACACTGCCGAGAAACCCTTGGAAGGCCGGAAGGCCTCTGAACTGCGGGATCTTCTCGGCTTGGATATTTATTCACTATGGCAGAGTCTGAATAAAGCCTCTTGTGGTCACACATTCAAAATTTGTGGGCAAAACAGGGACCTTTTTGTGCGCGAGGGGTCTGTTGCCGGCTGCATGAGTAGTTTCTCACCTACTCACCTACAGTAGGTGAACTCTGAGTTTCGCTTAGTTTGCGTGAAGTAAACCTCCTGATAATCATCTATATTTATTCCCGTCAAACGCGCAGGCTACGGAGCCTGTGCAATTCAATTGGTTTGAAGAAAGGAAATGCGTTATGTCCACAATTTCTGCTCTTGACCGTCGTGCATTTTTAACCGCAACCGGTGCTGCTGCTTTTGCAAGCCTTGTTGCCTCGGCCATGCCTGCTTTGGCTGACGAGCCCATTGCTGTTCCCGAGACCGTTGAACCTGCTGAAGTTTATGATTGCGACTTCTGCGTTGTCGGCGCCGGTTTTGCCGGCCTGAGCGCCTGCATTGAGGCTGGCGAGCAGGGCCTGAGCGTTATCGCTCTCGAGACCACTCAATTAGTGGGTGGCGGCGGCCGTCTTGGCGTTGAGGGTTCATTTGGTATTGAGTCAAGCATCACCAAGGCTCAGGACCTTCATCTTGACCCGCGCGAAGTTTACGCAGCCGAGATGGTTCATTCTCAGTGGCGTGCAAGCGGCCAGTGCTGGATGGACTTTATGAAGCAGTCAGGCGCTAACATTGACTGGCTCATTGAGCATGGCGTTGAGTTCCAGCCTGTTGTTGACAACTATCATGGCGGCGACTTCAATACCTTCCACTGGTACAAGGATGGCCAGGCAGCTGTTGGTTTTGTTCCTCCGCTTGAGAAGGCTGCTCTTGACCTTGGCACCCAGTTCATGTTTGAAACCACCGGCAAAAAGCTCATCACCAATGATGAAGGCGCTGTTTGCGGCATTTATGCTCAGAAGAAGGACGGCACCTGGATTCAGGTTAACGCCAAGGCAGTAATGCTTTCCACCGGCGGCGTGGGCTCCAACCCCGACATTCTTGCTACCATGGGTTATCCCAAGGAGCTTCTCGACTGCATGTTTGAGGCTGCTCAGGGCTATGGTTACCTCATGGCCAAGGAGCTTGGCGCTATGGATATGACCAAGTTCACCGGCGACCAGGCCAGCACCTTCTTCCCGGCTTTCATGAAGGGCCAGGACAACATCTTCTGGGGCATCAACGCTAACATTGTTTGGATCAACGAGCATTGCCAGCGCTTCTATCCTGAGGACAACTCACTCGTTGTTCTTTCTAACGGCAACGCCCAGAAGCTCGACCAAAAAGAGGTTTACGCTGTTTGGGATACCGCCGCTATGGAGAACCATGAGGGCGTAACCGGCAACTACATTGGCGACATTGTTAACGAAGCTGCCGACAACACCGACGGTACCCTCTTCCGTGCCGAGACCCTCGAGGAACTCCCCGCATTCTTTGGTCTTGATCAGGATGAGTTCATGGCATTTATCGAGCGCTACAACGCTCTTTGCGCTGCCGGCGACGATACCGAGTTTGGCAAGGCTCCCGAGTACCTGCGTCCCATCGAGAAGGGCCCGTTCTTCATCGCCAAGCCGGGCTGGCTTGTATACGTAATCTGCGGCGGCATTGGAACCAACCGTGACTGCCAGGTCATCACCCCCACCCATGAGCCCATCCCCGGCCTTTATGCCGGCGGCGTTGACGGCGTTATGCTTTACCGCAACGTTTACACCATTGGTACCCCCGGCTCCTGCAGCGGTTGGTGCATCTACTCGGGCCGCAAGTCCGTACAGCATGCCATCGAGAACATCATCTCGAAGGCGTAATTGTTCTGCAAGGTTTTTAAGGTGCCGAGAAACCCGCGCAAGGGTTTCTCGGCATGAAAAATAACACCAAAAAGAATGGAGTTTTTTACTATGACAGATATGAGCAGGCGTTCATTTGTTAAGGCCGCCGGCGCTGCAGCTTTGGCAGCCGGCACTGTCAGCAGTGTTGCTGTTGCCGAGGAAGCCAAGGAAGAGGCTTTTGAGGTTGCTGAGACCCGCGATTATGACCTCATTGTTGTTGGCGGCGGCTTCTCGGGTTGCTGCGCTGCTATGGAAGCTTCTGACACCGGCAAAAAGATCGCCGTTGTCGAGAAGAAGTTCGCTCTTGGCGGCAATGCCGACTACACCGAGGGCATCTTTGGTCTTAACAGCCAGATGATGGCTGACGCCGGCATCGTTGTTGAGATGGACATTCCTGCTCTCGTTCACAACGAGCTCACTTTCACCAACTGGCGTACCGACGGCCGCGTTTGGTATGACGTCTTTAATCACTCCGGTGAGGACATTGACTGGCTTGCTGATCACAACATTCATTTTGACCATGTTGATGACTATCTGGGTGTTTCTGCCGTTCCTTGCTATCACTGGTGGGAGGGCGAAAGCGGCCGCACCATGGGCGAGAACGCTTACAACTTCCTGAGCGCTCAGGAGAACGTTGATGTTATGCTCGAGACCGAGGCCTTCCAGATCAAGATGGACGGCAATGCTATCGCCGGCGTTTATGCCAAGGATGCCGAGGGCAAGGTTCTTGAGCTCAATGCTCCCAATGTCATCATGGCCACCGGTGGCTTTGTTGACAACCGTGACCTCATCCTTAAGCTCACCGACACCGTTGTAAGCCAGACCCTCGGCCGCGGTTATGACGGTAAGGGCCATGAGATGATGGTTGCCGCAGGTGCCAAGGAGACCCCTGCTTCTTCTGTTAACAACCTGAGCGTTGGCACCACCGAGGAGCACTACTTCCTCGCAATTGACAATATTACTCTTGCTTCTTGCTATCAGTCAATCCTCACCCTCAATGAGGATGGCGAGCGCTTTGTAGATGAGAACCTCTTCAACGAGAAGTTCACCGTTGTTTGGGTAAACGCCCTCCGTCAGCAGAAGGCTACCTACACCTTCTTTGGCCAGAACCTCATCAACGAGTTCCAGTCAGGCTCAGGCGCCTTCAATACCTACGGCCCCGGCAAGGCCGGCAGCCACCTCACCGAGCTTACCGCTCAGCTTGAGGAAATGGCAGCTAAGGGTACCGGCGAAGCCTTTAGGGGAGACACCCTCGAGGAGCTCGCAACTGCTGCCGGTATGGATCCCGAGGTTCTGACCGCTCAGATCGAGCGCTACAACAGCTACTGTGAGACCGGCGTTGACCTTGAGTTCTACTGCCCGGCCGAGAACCTTCGTCCCACCGGTGACGGCCCTTACTACCTCGTTCGCCTTGGTTATTCACCCTACACCACCGTTGGTGGCGTACAGGTCGACCGCAGGAACCGCGTTATCGGTACCGACGGCGAGCCTGTTCCCGGCCTCTTCAGCTGTGGCGTAGAGGGCTGCTCGCTTTTCAAGGAGACCTACAACTACGGCGTATCCGGTGGCCAGGGTGCCTACAACGTCTGGTCAGGCCGTAACGCCGCCAAGACCGCTCTTGGTGTTGCCTGGTAATTTCCAAATAGCTTGACAGCCGGAGAAAGAATTTGTCCTTTGTTCCGGTTGACTTGAAAATGCAGGAGGTATGATCGTGTGTTCCGGCTCGGTTTACCTCCTGCATTCGGTTTAATCAGAATTACGTAGAAAGGATATGCATATGAAATCCATCTCCAGGAGAAGCTTCATCGCAGGTGCCGCTGCCGCAAACGTTGCGCTTGGTTTGGGAAGCGTTGCTGCAGCTGTTGCAGAGGAGGCTCCTGCTGCCCCGCTCTACGAACTTGACAACCCGCCTGCTCCTATTCCTGATGACCAAATTGCCGAGACCTACACCGCTGATGTTATCATTGTTGGCTCCGGTCCCTCCGGTCTGTGCACCGCAGTGTCATGCCAGGAGAATGGTGTTGATGTCATTCTGTTTTCTGCCGGTTCGCATGCTGTAGGCCGCGGCGGTTCGCACCAGGCCTTTGGATCGAAGTACCAGAAGGAATTAGGTATTGACTATGGTCCGGGCTCTGCTGACGCCTTCCATTGCATGCGTCACGAACACTACAACGCCACGTTCATGACCGACCAGCGCAAGTGGTCGCGCTGGCTGCTCAACTCCGGTGCTTCCATGGACTGGATGATTGACCTTATGGCCAAGCATGGTCTCAATGTTAGCCTCGAAGAGGGCTATAACGATCCCGATGGCTGGCTGACCTCGCCGCCCGCCTCGCACAACTTCTGGAACAGTGAGGTGCTTTCTGGCTCGACGTCAGGCGCACCGCTGGTTTCGCAGGCCTATGCCGATGAGTTCTTGGAGAACGGCGGACGCATCGACTGGAATACCCGTGCCCTGTACCTTATCCGCGAAGATGACAACAAGGGCCGCGTCTCGGCTGTTGTCGCGGTAACTGAGGACGGATCATACGTGAAGTATGTTGCCAATAAGGCAATTGTGCTTGCCACCGGTGACTTCACACGCGACCGTGAGCTTATGCAGAAGTATGCCCCATTTGCTTACGAGTCCTTTGCTGATGCTATTGACTGGAACAACTATAACTACGATACCGGCGACACCTTCTCCGGTATTTTCCATGGCGACGGCCACAAGATGGGTTTGTGGATTGGCGCTGCATGGCAGCATGCACCGGTAGGCCAAATGGTCAACTCGGGTATGCTTGGCCCGCGCTTCCATTATTCCGCCAACTTCTGGGGTATCAACCTTAACCGTGATGGCAAGCGTTTCATGAACGAGATTACCAACTTCGCTTACTCCGCCGACGCATTTCTCATGAACCCCGGCAAAACCGCCTTCTTTGTATGGGATTCTGATTACGCCTACAAGAAAGATCAGTGGATCGACTGGGGCTACGCATACAAAGAAGTCAACGGCATTCCCGCTCGTACACCTGAGGAAGAGATCGCACACTGGGATCTGTTTGTGTCCACCGGTATGTATGTTAAAGGCGATACCATAGAGGAAGTCCTCGACCAGCTTGAGGGTATCGACAAAGAAGCCGCCCTTGAGTCCATTGCCAAATATAACAAGTACGCCGAGCAGGGCTATGATGAGGAGTACCAGGTCAATCCTGATTACCTGTTCCCGATTGCAACCCCGCCGTTCTACGCGGCTAAGGCTTCCATTGCCACCGACGGTTCTTTTGGCGTTCCCTGCCTGCTCACCATCTGCGGCGGTCTGCGCACCGACGACAAGATGCGCGTGTGCGACATCAACGATAATCCCATTGAGGGTCTTTACAACGTGGGTATTATGACCGGCGACTTCTATGCTAACGTCTACAGCTTCTCGCTGTTTGGCCAGAACCTCGGCGCATGCTGCACCACCTTCCCCTGGCTTCTCGGCAAGGATTTGGCTGAACTCTAAGGCGTTATAAGCGTATTTGAGGGAGCAATTCTCTCTGATTGTAACACCGCCAAGACCGCTCTTGGCGGTGCACGGTAAGCATTAAAGCTTCAAGAATTAAGCTTTAAATAAAAGAACGGCCGGCTGGATGAAAGGGGACAGTCGGCCGTTCTTGGTGTGTATGGCTGAAGTGCAAGTTATGGGTAGATGAAAGGGGATGGAGGGATTTCACATTTTGTTCTGATCTCGCGGTCAGTACCCGGTAATTGCTTATTTCTTCTTTACCGGATAGCAGATCTCCGTCACAAACTCGTCCGGGTTCTGTGTTTCGTGCGGGCTGACATGATAGATGTTGAACATCGGCTCTGTAGGTTCATACCCGTTCGCCTCAATCCAAGCAATGACAGCGGTGTAAACATCCGTAATCTGGGTATAGCTTCCCTGATAGGTACAGCTGGCGACTGTCACCTCCGGAAGCGTACGGAACTTTACATGCTCTGTGTCGGGGTAACTGCCCTTCACAGTCTTCCATGCCATCATCTCAACATTCTCTTCCTTGTACTCGTCGTCGAGATAGGTTACTGCGCAAAGGCAGGGATTGTCCTCCACGATATTCATTCGACAAGTCTCTTCTGCTAGCTTACCCCAGATCATCCCCTCATCCTCGTAGCGGGGAATAGTCATACGGATGGTCGCGGCATGGCGCTCGGGAATGGTTTTCAGAGTTACATTGTAGCTCATGTCTTCTTCCTTTCTCAGCCTTTTTTTGGGCTGCGTCCAGAAGCGTCAGCTTGTGCGCCGTATCCTGAGAGAGGGCTTCCAGCTCTTTCTGTCGGGCAGAAAAGAACCGCTCCAATTGTTCCCGGTCGTCATAGACCTCAAGGATTCTGACGATATCGGCAAGAGAGAATCCCATATCCTTCAAGGCAGCAATGCGACCTGCTTTTGGGAGCTGATCCTCTCTGTAATACCGGTAATCCGTGAAGCGGTCAATTTCAGCAGGTTTCAAAAGGCCAATCTCATCATAGTGGCGAAGCATTCTGATGCTGATTCTGGACAGCTTTGAAAATTCTCCGATTTTCAGCATGGCGGTACCTCCTGTTGCTGTTTTTGAGCTCTGGAAGATGATAATGCCTACCACAATGTGAGAGTCAAGACACAATTTCAGTCTGATTTCATCTTTTTCTTCGCAGTTTTAGCTCGATGCTGCTTTTCTCCTTCAGCCTTATCGTATCTCGTTAAACTGGAATTTATAACGCCGTTCCTTTCTTTGGAACAAACAGTTTCTCCATGTTGGTTTTTTCAAGCGCCAACAGCTTTTCTTTTTTGTCGATCCCGCCAGCGTATCCGGTCAGACTTCCGTTTGTTCCGACGACGCGGTGACAGGGAATGATAAGAGAGATCGAATTGTGTCCTACTGCTTCACCAACAGCCTGCGCGGACATTTGTCTGATCCCTTTTTGCTCCGCGATACGCTGCGCGATCTCGCCGTACGTCATCGTCTTTCCGTATGGGATTGTCAGCATGATCTCCCACACTGCGCGGCGGAATGACGTCGTTTTCATCATCAACGGCGGTATGAAATCCGGTTCTTTACCGCTAAAGTAAATGTCGAGCCACTTTTTTGTCTGTTCGAATATTGGCAGATCCTTTTCCTCGTGTACATCGTCAAGCGCTTCGGCAAAGTATTTCTGATTATCGAACCAAAGTCCAATCAGTGCTTCGCCGTTGCTTGCCAACGTGATACCG
>JAFWFL010000124.1 GCA_017515595.1 Coriobacteriales bacterium | reverse complement strand
TCCCGGATGATCCGGGAGCCGCCCCTCTTGGTATGACGGGGGATAAAGAGTATTATTGGATGCCGAGTTTGTGGAGCATAAAGCGGTTGGCGGTTTCTTCGGCAGAATTATCGAGCGGGGGAAGCGGCGGGGTTTCCCGGCATTCTTTTGACGCTTGGCGGCGGAGGGCCTGTTCAATGAGGTAATCTGCTATTTCGGGATTCTTGCTGAGAAGGGGACCGTGGAGATAAGTGCCTATGAGGTTGCGGTAGATAATGCCATCAGCGCTGTCAGTATCATTGTTACCATGACCGCATGAATCAACTATTGTGCCAAATGGCCAGCATCCTTCTCCCAAATAGGTACGGCCGGCATGGTTTTCGAATCCTACAACAGGCATATGTGCGAGGGAGCTCTTGAGCACAATGTTGTTTACAAGGCGGTTATAGGTTCCTCCTTGGGCACGCTGAGTAACAGCATCGATGAGACCCAGACCCGGGACGGGTTTGTTGTCGAGAAGCCATTCTCGACCAATAATTTGGTAGCCTCCGCAAATGGCAAGCAAAACACCGTCATCCTCAATATAGGCTTTTAATGCCTGGGCCTGTTCCAGAAGATCCTGAGAAGCCAGGTATTGTTCGCGGTCAGGACCTCCGCCCAAAAAGACAATATCGGCTTGAGTAAGGTCTGCTTTGGCCCCGTGGTTCACACGCACAACATCAACGTCGATCTCGCGAGCCCTGGCACGCTGCGCCAGAATGGTTACATTTCCGCTGTCGCCATAAAGGTTGAGAAGATCAGGATACATGTGCACAATCGTGAGTCTGCGCTGTCTTGCTGACAGTGCGGGCGTCTCAAATGGGCCAAAGCTGTTTACCTGTTCAGCGGGCTGTTTGGGTGTTGGCAGGTGTTCCATAGAATCAAGCGCTGCCTTTACATCAGGCAAGGCCGTATAGTTGGCAATGATGTAATAGGAAGCACCTGGTGCAACTGCCTGTGCCTGAGCGAGAAAATCTGCGACGTCGTGTATGATTGGTGAGGCTATGCCGGCATATTTAAGCCGCACCTGCATGTCATACTTGCGCATTCCGCCCGAGAATACGGTAGTACCGGCATCTCCGGCAAGCTCTTGAAAGTCGACATCCCAAAGCCAGGAAACATCATGCCCGTCAGCCGTCTGGTCATTTATGAAGAAGGCAATTGCCTTGTTGTTTGTATCCTGTCTGATAATCTTGAGATTCTCATTAAACCCGGTAGGGTTCTTTGCAAGATTAAGAAGAATGTGCTGCCCGTCAATCACATAGTTTTGCAAACGTCCGTTTTTTGGGTTGAATATTGACTCAGCCTGCTTAAACGTAACCGAGGGTATATCGCAGCATGTACATACGGTATATGCTGCGAGTATGTTGTAGACCATATAGGTTCCGGCAAGATTGGTTGATATCTTGTCTGTTTGGGCGCCATGGTGAATACTGAAAGTGGTTTTATGCGCAGAGAAGGTCACGTTGTGTGCGGCAAACTGAGGTTCTGTGCGGCTAAAACCGCATGCGGGACAGCGGTATTTGCCAAGCTGTCCATACTGATGCCAGGTATAGGTGAGCATGGAATCACACTGCTGGCACATTTTTGCATCAACCGTTGTGTTCTGTGAAATAGCAAGATTCTGCTCTATACCAAAGGGAATCAATTCGTTGTGAACACGGTTTGCTATAGCCTGGCAAAGCGGGTCGTCTGCATTGTAGATAAGCACGGTAGAAGGAGATGCTTCGAGCGCCTGGGCAATGCTCGCCTGAATATGGTCAATTTCGCCCATACGGTCAAGCTGGTCTCGAAAGAGATTGAGGAGAAGTACATAGGAGCAACCAAGCTGTGGGAGAACTTTTGCAAGCCACAGCTCGTCACACTCAAAAATACCCCAGTCTGCTTCTTTGGAATGCAAGAGCGCAGATGCAATGCCGGAGTTAAGGTTTGCACCGGTTTTGTTACACGCAACCGTGTAACCGGCTGCTTCGAATACTTGGGCAAT
Organism: Coriobacteriales bacterium; assembly: GCA_017515595.1. Taxonomy (GTDB): domain Bacteria; phylum Actinomycetota; class Coriobacteriia; order Coriobacteriales; family UMGS124; genus RGIG5691. Next base: position 6,601 of record JAFWFL010000124.1, on the reverse strand, counting down.
GAGGTTAGTAACCGTTGTTTTGCCGTTTGTTCCCACAACAGCGAGCGTACCGTTTTTGATGCGCGGACGAAGGTGTGCTATAAGATCAGGATCAATACGCAGGCTCATTTTGCCGGGCAAGGTTGCAGCCTGTTTACCCAGAGTTTTAAGCACTCCCGTCAAGAGAGCGCCTGTACCTTTTGCGCATGCAAACCTCAAACCCATGCTTCCTCCTCGGTATCTGAAGCTGCAGTTATTTCTCTCAATGGATTGTGTCCCGTAAAGGTTTCGGCCGTATTACCTGTTACAGTTTTTGCAGACAGTTAACGTGCGGGAAATTAATCAGAAAAGGAATAACACAGAGGGACGGGGGATGTGTGTGGTTTTATGACATATGACAGGGGACGGTGGTTTGACATGTTTTGGGGAGGATGAGAATTGGGGACGGTTCTTTTTTCATCCTCCCCAAAACATGTCAAACCACCGTCCCCTGTCATATGTCAAACCACACACATCCCCCGTCCCTCTGTGTTATTACCAATGAAAAAACTCTGTAAACAATCGATTACGTCTCTACTCTTTGTTTTCTGATTTGCGTACTTTATGCATCGCTGATTAATAGAAAGGCTGGGTGCATAGATATGTGCGGAGTTATGGGTTATACAGGTCCCAAAGAGGCGGAACAGCTTTTACTTGACGGGCTTTTTGCTCTTGAGTACAGAGGGTACGATTCCGCGGGGATTGCCGTTCTTGATGAATCAGCCCATATCAAAATGGTTAAACGTTTGGGCAAAGTTCAAATGCTCAGCGACTCTCTTAAGAAGAAACCGCTCCATGGAACCTGTGGAATCGCCCACACCCGTTGGGCAACGCACGGTGTTCCGAGCGAGCGCAACGCACACCCGTTCTTAGACTGCTCAAAACGCATTGTTGTTGCACATAATGGTATTATAGAAAACTATGCTGATCTCAAAACCGAGTTGCGAGCTCAGGGGCATGTGTTTACCTCTGACACAGATTCCGAGGTAGTAACCCATCTGGTAGAGAGTATGTATGACGGCAGTCTTGTCTCAACTTTGCGTAAGGTATGTATGCGGCTCGAAGGCGCGTGGGCCCTTGTGGCTATGTGTTCCATGGAACCGGGTACCATTGCGGTTGCGCGCAAGGGTTCACCGTTAGTTGTTGCTCCAACCCCTGAAGGCGCTTTTGCTGCAAGCGACCTTACCGCTCTTGCGCCGCATACAAGCGATGTTATCCCCTTGACAGACGGACAGTTCGCCACATTAAGCCAAGACGGCACCGTCACAATTACCACGATAGACGGCACCGTTGTTGAGCCGGAACCTATCCATATTGACTGGGATGTATCAAGCGCAACCCTTGGCGGCTATCCTGACTTTATGAAAAAAGAAATATCGGAGCAACCCCAGGCCTTAAGCCGGCTTCTTGCGAGCCGAGTAGCCTCCGGAACGGTAGAGCTTGATGAGCTCAGCATGGACGGAGCGGCGCTTTTAAACATAAACCGCATATACATTGTAGCGTGCGGCACCAGTTACCATGCAGGGCTTTATGCGAAAAAACTCATAGAGCGCTGGGCGAGAATACCCGTTGAGGTAGATGTTGCAAGCGAGATGCTCTATGACGAAGTTCTCGCAGATGAGCACACGCTCTGCCTTGCAATTACCCAGTCGGGTGAAACAGCGGAGACCCTTTTGTGCTCACGTAAGCTCCGTCGTATGGGAGCCAAAGTCATCGCCATTACCAATGTGCTTGGTTCTACCGTTGCAACCGAGGCAGACGGTGTCATTTATCTGCAGTCAGGTCCCGAGGTCTCGGTAGCCTCAACAAAGGCTTATACCGCAATGCTTGTGGCTTCTGCGTTGGTCGCTCTCTTTTTGGCTCATGGCCGTGGTCTTATGGGTTCGGGAGAAATCGCCCAGCGCCTCGCAGAGCTCGAGCGGGTACCCGCTGCTGTTGCAGAAATTCTCGACCGCCAGGGTCTTGCAAAAGAAGCCGCTTCTGTCTTTGAAGGTGCAACATCCTCGCTCTTCTTGGGCAGAGGTCTTAACTCAGCCAGCGCACGCGAAGGAGCGCTCAAGCTCAAGGAAATCAGCTATCTGCATGCAGAAGCCTACCCTTCAGGCGAAATGAAACACGGGCCCATTGCTGTCATTGACAAAGGTTACCCCGTGGTATTTGTGGTTCCCCAAGATGACGTACATGCCAAAACGCTCTCCAATATGGCCGAGGTTCTCGCACGTGGAGCAGATGTGGTAGCTGTAGCCTCTGACGGCGATGCTGAGGTACTGCCGTATGCCCAGCATATTATGTGGCTCCCTCCAACCGCTGAGTGGCTTACCCCCATTACAAGCGCTGTCTACCTCCAGCTTATGGCACGCTACGTTGCCCTGTCACGAGGCTGTAACGTAGACCGTCCCCGCAACCTCGCAAAATCGGTAACCACAGAGTAAAAGACAGCACTAACCTGTTACATCATCACATCTGTATATATTTTGAATTTGAGAATCTTTGGTGGGTATTTACCGACCAATATGCAGATTTTTTAATTACCGCGGGGATATTTTGCCGCATATCCGTATATAGTATTTGTAAACAAGATTCTTTCATGGATTGATTTTACCTTTGGAGGTTAAGAGATGAGCGCAAAAAAGGCTGTTGCAATGCATGCCAGAGCCAAAAGGAAGAAGAACAAATCAAAAATTTTCCTTGGTATTTTGGCCATACTTGTCGTGTTTTTTGTGGTAATAAACCTGATCCCGCCTTCAAAAGTGATGGAGTCGAATCCTTTCATAAAGGGAGAAAATGATCTGCCCATGATTGCCGCTCACCGAGGTGGCAGTGTGAGCAATCCCGAGAATACGCTTATGGCTTTTAAAGCTGCGGTGAATGAGTACGGGGTCGAGATTTGCGAGACAGATTTGTGGATGACAAGCGACAGACATTTGGTGTACAGCCATGACTCGTCTATTAACAGGATGGCCTGCCCCGAGGACGCAGAAACCGTTACTATTGCCGAGCATACCTTGCAGGAACTCAAGTCCTACAACATGGGTTACAATTTTGCCGATCCTGAGACCGGAGAATATATTTACCGGAATGCTACTGAAGCTCAGCAGCAAGAACTCGGCTTAAAGATACTTGAATTCCATGAGCTCTTGGAAGCATTCTATGACACAAATAAGGATTTGTTGTTTATTGTGGAAATTAAAGACGGCGGAGAAGCCGGTTTTGAGGCTGCGAACATTATTGACAAGACCCTGACCGAGCGTTTCCCGGATTACAAGAACAATATTGTGATTGGGACCTTCCACCCCGAGATTGAGGAGAACCTTAAAGCAGAGCACCCGTCATTAATGATTGGAGCATCAACCTCAGGAGCTGCTAAGTTCATTTTCTCACAGATCGCAAGGGTTAATTTGTTCGTGAATCCTGATTTTGCCTGCCTTCAGATTCCTATGGAATACACGATTGCGAGTTATGATTTTGACCTTACATGGCAGACATTTATTGACCGAGCTCACCAGAGGAACATCGCGGTGCAATACTGGACCATCAATGATGCAGATGACATGAGGTTTTTGATTGAGCGTAACGTAGACGCCATCATGACGGATGACCCCCAGCTCATGAAACAAGTTCTCGAGGAGTACAAGAAATAATTTAAGGTTTGCAGACACCGCAGGGTTTATAACCCCAGGCACGGATATCGCTTGGGGTTGCGGTGATGTCCTGGCGGTTCCTGGGTGATATATCTTTAACGGTTTTACAATCAGGAAGATGATACTTCATCGAGTTTGTATTGAGGACATAAAGCTGCGCGACTTCCTCTGAGTTTGATGCGCCTTCGTACGAGGTAGCGCCTGTTGCATAGTCTATGGTAATAGTTGGCTGTACATTGTAACAAAAGATGTTAAAGCACACGCCGGCTCCATTGTCTTCTAAGCTTATGGCTTCCATCTGGATACCCCGGCAAAGAAGTTCGTCTCCCACAAAGATGGGTGATGAGCGGTAAAGCACATGGTTGCCTGTTGATTCAATATAAGATATTACCTGCTGCTCGTAGGGAAGCATGCCTTGTTTATTGAGATAACGAGTGCCGGTGACCAGGTTCATGGCGTTGGCATTCTCGGCTGAGAGGGCATGGGCTACCAGGTGGCAGCGGTTAAACACAAAGCCGCCGTCAATAAATACATATGTATCAGAGTTCCAGCCAGAGGGTTCAATCATGCTGATATCGCCGCGGGATTGGTTTGGCATGGTCTCCGGTCCCAGACAGGCAAAAGCAACGCCTGCTCTGCCAAGGTGGTCAAGCGGAGAATAGAGCTCAAATGCTTCTGTTGATTCAAGCTGCTCGGGGAGAAACTCGGGTTGATTACCGTTAATCTCAACAACAGGAGATCCTGAATACTCGGGAACCGTTGTGAGATCAAGAGTTGCCGCAACATAAAATGGCGAGACTGATTCATGAGGGGGTTCAAGCTCGGCTGTGCTATTCTCGATGTCGTTATTATGGCTTTGGACTGTTTGTTGGAACCATTGAGTGACCGGAGTGAGAACCGGATCAAATACTCCCAAATATCCCGCTACGGCTCCGCCCAAAACACAAGCAGCAGAGACCGCAACAGAAACAATGGCATACCTAACAGAACACTTCATGCACCCTCCTCTTGTACGTAAAAACTGTACCATATTTCAGGAGACTTTTTACGAAAAGATTGGCAACCGGATATGAGCCATATGAGTCAGGGGACAGGTTATTTTACTCACTCCAAATAACCTGTCCCCTGACTCATGCCCTATGACGTGTTATTCCTGTGGTTATGTACAGAGTTGTTTTGGAATTAGGTACACTAATGCTACGCGGGAAGTGAGGCATGATTGGTTTTAACCTGCAGTTTTGCCTGGCAATTTGGTTTATATGTGAAGGGATGGGCTGTTATGAAAAATACGCGTCCAATGACATGGGGCAAACGCCTTGGGGTAGCTGTTGCTACTGCTGTTTGCGCCGGTACAATGCTCTTTGGAGCCGGTGTTGCCTTGGCAGGCGATCGCACCTCGGCCTTGACAATTTTAGCCGGCCTCGCCGAGTCTGAGGCTGCACAAGAGGAGTCTCAACAGGTAGACGCATTGTCCATAGCTCTCGGCTTGCTCAAGGATGATGATGCTCAAACTACCGAGCAGCCTCAGGAGGAAGCTTCTTCTCAGAGTCTTATGGCGCTTGTTTTGGGCACGATAACAGATGAGACGGAACCCGCCGGCGACCCAAGTACTCCTGCTGTTCCCAGTGCACAAGCGGCTCCCGCGCAGAACGGTCTTGAGCCAAATGCCGCAGGAGAAGTTGTGGTATTTGACAACGAGTTCGCAAGCATGACTCTCAGCAATTTTGTAGTACATGATCCAAAAGACTATTATGACTACAGCATGGATGTTACCTATGTAAACAAAACGGCTGATACCAAGCTTATGTTCGCCTTTGATAACCCTGCTCTCAACGGTTGGATGATGTCAGCATATGCTACGGTAAGTGTAGAAGCCGGCGAAACCTCGACCACAACGGCAAATTGGGTTATTTCTAATTGGGATGCCTTAGGTTTCGAAGACATCTGCGAAATTTCGTTTGGCATGCGCGTATATGATTCGGATAACTGGCAGGCCGAGAAAATTGTTGACGAGGCTTTTACGGTATATCCGCTTGGCGCAGCTGCCCTCAAAGACTATTCTTACACCCTGAGCTCCTCAGATATCGTCGCAGTAGATAACGAGAATATCACAATCGCTGTTTTGGGCTATATCGGGAACAACGAGTCTTATACTAATGCCTTTGCCCTTGATGTATTTCTCGAGAATAAAACTGATCAAACGCTGACCTTCGCGGTAGATAATGCCGTGGTCAACGGATATATGTTTGACCCGTACTATGCGGTCACCTTAACACCGCACAAGCAGGTCCGCGCTACCGTTGGCTGGAGCGCAAACGGACTTGCCCAGCGTGGAATAGATGAAGTGACGAGCATTACCATAGGCGTACGAGTCTATGATGCCAATGACTACTCGGTACCAAAGCTTCTTGATGATATGTTTACGCTTTACCCCAAGGGATACAGTGCGGTTCAGGACAACCCGCGTGAGGCGCAGCCCACCGATGTTGTGCTTTATGATGGTGAGAATGCAACAGTTATTATGACTTCATACGGGGAGGGAAGCTGGGGCGGTTTTGAGATAGGGCTTTATGTTGAGAACAAAACAGACCAAACCGTTCGCTTTAATATCGACAGCGCGGCACTTAACGGAACAGACTCCAATCCGTATTGGGGCATTGTGCTCTATCCCAATGCCAAAGCTTATTCAAGCGTAACATGGTCAACAAACACCCTGGAGAAAATAGGCCTGACCAAAGAGGATATTTCTGAGGTTACATGGAACATATATGCCCGTGATAACAGCAGTTATAGTGCACCAAAACTCTTTGAAGAGAAGCAGACCATCAGCATAGAGTGGTAAAATAACAAGCAAATTATGCAAATGAGCGCAGGTTTCTCGGCAATAATTGCGTTTAGCCGAGAAACCCGCGCTTGGGATAACACAGAGGGACGGGGGATGT